>DASUKH010000114.1:0-16670 GCA_036278835.1 Allostellaceae bacterium | reverse complement strand
GGGCGGCGCGGAGCCGGCGGAAGCCGGCCGGCCGGGACGCGAACGGGAGGAATGACATGGCAATCGCCGCGCCCACCACGAATCCGGTTCCATGGTGGAAGGAACCGACCAAGGACCAGTGGCTTGCCTTTGTCGCGGCCTGGCTCGGCTGGACGCTCGACGCCTTCGATTTCACGATCTTCCTCGTCATCATGGTGCCGATCGCCAGCGAGTTCAAAGTGCCGCTGGTCGATGTGACGTTTGTCTTCACGGTCACCTTGTGGCTGCGGCTGCTCGGCGCCACTGCCTCGGGGTGGCTGGCCGACCGAATCGGACGCAAGAAGCCGCTGATGATCTCGATCCTGTGGTACTCGGTGTGCAATTTCGCCGCCGGGTTCTCGCCGACCTTCTGGTTCCTCTTTCTGTTCCGCGCATTGCTCGGCATCGGCATGGGGGCCGAGTGGCCGGCCGGCGCCGCCTTGGCGATGGAATCCTGGCCGACCCGCTCGCGCGGGTTTATGAGCGGCGTCCTGCAAGGCTCGTGGGGCCTCGGCTTTCTGCTGTCGAGCGCGGCTTACGGTCTCCTCTACAATTCGATCGGCTGGCGCGGGCTGTTGTGGCTCGGCGTCCTGCCGGCGCTGGTCGTGCTGTGGGTCCGCCGCTACGTCAAGGAACCCGAGGTGTGGCGGGAGAACCGCGAAAAGCAGCGCCAGCAGAAGCAGGAATTCCACCTGCCGCTGCTCGAGATTTTCAAGCCGAAAATGCTGTGGAACACGATTACGGCCTGCGTCTGGATGGGCAGCGGTTTTGTCGCCTATTACACGATCTTCGGCCTGTTTCCGACGCATCTGCAAAAGGATTTGCATTTCAGCCCGGGCGACGTCGCGTTGCCGATCGCGCTATCCAACCTGATGCTGTTCTTCTCGAGCTGCCTGTGGGGGTATGCCGCCGACAAGATCGGCCGGCGCTGGGCGATGATCATCCCGGCCGCGATCGGCATCGTCATTACCCCGTTCTATCTCGGGTTTTTCACGACGAGCTACGCGATCCTGGTGATCGCTTTCATGGCGCAGGGGCTGTTCGCCGGCGCCGTGTACGGCCAGAACCCGAGCTATCTCAACGAGCGCTTCCCGACCGAGGTGCGCGCCACCGCCGCCGGGTTCTGCTACCACCAGGGGGCGATCTGGGGCGGCCTCGTCGGGCCGGTGCTGGCCGCCTGGGCGGCGACCCTGCCGAACGGCTTCACAATGCCGATGCTAATCGTGACGGTCGTCAGCGAGATCGTGTTCATCATCGCCCTGCTGCTGGGGCCCGAGACGCGCGGCCAGCACCTCGTCTCCGACATCACCCTGGGCGACCAGCGCCGCCCCGCGATCGCTCCGCAGGTCGCGGGGGATTGAACCAACTTCCCCCTCTCCCCCACCGGGGGAGAGGGTCGGGGTGAGGGGGCATACGGCCGGTGTACCCTCACCCACCAAGCGCTGCGCGCTTGGCCCCCCCCTCTCCCGCAATGCGGGAGGGGGTTCTGTTGCAGAAGCAACCTACTCCGCGGCGCGGGCCGGGGCCGTGGCGTGGCGGCGGACCGCGGCGACGAGCGCCTCGGTCTCGGCTTCCGTGATATCGAAACGGCAGACGAAGCGGCCGAGGGTGGCGCTGCGGCGGTAGAACTGGAAGCCATCCGCTTCGAGCGAATCGAGCATCGCCGGCGCCGTTTCGAGAAAAATCTCGTTGGCCTCGACCGGCGCCGCCAGGCGGACCCCCGGCAGCCCGGCGATCCCGGCGATGCGCGCCGCCGCCGCGTTCGAGGCGGCCGCCAGCCGGAGCCACAGCCCGCCTTCGACATAGGCAAGCAGTTGCGCCGCGGCAAAACGCATCTTCGACCACACCTGCCCGGCCCGGCGCAATTGGATGGCCAGTCCGGCTTCCAGCTCCGGGCGGAACACGACGATGGCGTCGCAAAGCGCGCCGCCGTTTTTGGTGGCGCCGAACGACAGGATGTCGACCCCCGCTCGCCAGCTCGCTTCGGCCGGGCTGCAGCCGAGCCGCGCCACCGCGTTGGCGAAGCGCGCGCCGTCCATGTGTACCCGCAGGCCGTGCACCTTCGCCGCCTCGCAGATCGCGGCGGTCTCGTCCGGCGAATAGACGGCGCCGAGATCGCTCGCCTGGGTCAGGTTGACCGCCGCCGGTTGGCCGCGATGGAGGGCCCCCGGCTGGATCGCCGCCAGGGTGGCGCGCAACGCGGCGGCGTCGAGCTTGCCGTGCATGCCGGCGACCGGCGCGAGCTTGAGGCCGCCGCCGAAAAACCCGGCGGCGTTCGCTTCCGACGTGTTGATGTGCGCCGCCTCGCTGCAATAGACGACGCCCCAGGGCGGGCTGATCGCGGCCAATGACAGGGCATTGGCGGCGGTGCCGGTGGCGACCGGGAAGACCCGCACCGCGGTCTCGAACAATTCGCCGAAGCGCTCCTGCAACCGCGCCGTCCACGGGTCAGCGCCGTAGCCGAGCGCGGTGCCGCTGTTGGCGCGCGCCAGGGCGTCGAGGATTTCCGGCGCGGCGCGCCCGGTATTGTCGCTCCGATAGTCGATCATGCCCGCTCCGATCCGGCTGGTTGCCCCTCCATTATAGCGCCGGCCGGCGGCGGTTCAGCCGCGCTGGGGCTTCGTATCGAGAAAGCGGCTCAACAGCCAGTCGCGGTCGATCTTTTCGTCGGTCAGCGCCATGACCAGCGCCTCGCTGCCGAACACCGGCGCGGCGAACACCATGTCGGGGTGCACCCAGCGCACCCGCTCAAGGTTCTTGCGCGAATTGACCGCCGCGATGGTCCGCGCCTCCGACCCCAGCTCGCGCACCGCAAGCACGACAAAGGCATTCTGCGAATCGTCGTCGGACAGCGCCAGGACCGCGCGGGCATGCAGGCCGCCCGCCGCCCGCAACGTCGCGAGTTCGGTCGGATCGCCGATCACGATTTCGACATCGCCGAGGCTCGGGTCTTCCTTTTCGATGATCACCAGCACGGGTTGACCGCGCTTGCGCAACTCGCGGACCGTATTGTCCGCGAGCGGGCCGTCGCCGGTTACGATGTAATGATTGACCCGCTCCATCCTGTGCCTCCTTGCGCCGATGGCTTGATTGATGCGGGTCTCTACCATCGGGCCGAGCACCGCGGTCAGCGCTGTCGCGAAAACAGTCAGGCCGAAGACGATCAGCGATACGACGAACAGCCGCGCCTCGGGGGTCGCCGGCACGATGTCGCCATAGCCGACCGTCGTCATCGTGACGATCGTGAAGTAGAAGGCGCTCGGCAGGTCGGCGATCGGCGGCTTGAAATCGGCGCCGAGCAGCAGCGCGCCGAGGATGCCGTAGACCACCAGGATCAACACCGAGGCGACCGCCAGCAGCGTGTTCGCGGCAAGCGACGAGCGGTCGAACCGGTCGCGCCCGGCGATCAGCGCCAAGAGCAGCACGCAGAGATAGACGACCTGGCCGCTGCCCAATTGGCTGCCCGGCCGATGCACGGTCAGGACGAGCTGAACCACCGCGATGACCAGGGCCGACAGCCAAGCGATCCGCGAGCGCACCAGCAGCCCGATCGCGATCAGCACCTGCAGGATGCCGACCGCGGCAATCGGCACGCCAACCAGAATGAGGCTCGGGACCCGCCCCGATACCGGGTGCAGCGCCGCGACCACATCCGCGAGATCGAGGTGAAGGTAGGCGGCGGCATACCAGCGGATCGTCGGCAGCAGGGCCAGCGCTCCGGCGCCGCCGACCGCCAGCGCCAGCGGCACCTGCGGGAACCACAAATTCATCCGCAGCCGGCGATACCAGCGCAGAGAGAGGAGGCGGATCCGTCCTCCGATTGCCGCTACCCGTCTGCCCATGCCGTCCCGTATACCCTATGCACCGGTTAAAGGCGGCGGCAATCCGGCCCACCTCGCTGCCGGCGTCGGTCGGGTGCCGGCGGGCGGCACTCATGGTATGCTCGCTCGGAACATGGCCGCGCCAGGGCCCGACGATGAACGCGAAACGGCGCCGCGCGATCGCGCTGCAATTGGGGCGGGCGGCGGAGATGTGCGCCGGCCGCGGGTCCCGGCTGACCGAATTGCGCCGCGAGGTGCTGAGCCTCGTCCTCGAGGCCGAGGGCGCGGTCACCGCCTATCAGCTGCTCGACCGGCTGCGGGCGACGCGGCGGCGGGCGGTGCCGCCGACCGTCTATCGCGCGCTCGATTTTCTGCTGGCGCAGCGTCTCATTCACAAGGTCGAACGGCTCAACGCTTTTGTCCCGTGCATCGAGGCGGGGCAGCCGCACCCGGTGCAGTTTCTGATCTGCGGGCAATGCGGCGCCGTCACCGAGATCGAGGATGAGGCGGCCGCCGCGGCGCTCGATCATGCCGCCGAGCGCGAGGGCTTTCACCCGCGCAGCAGCATCGTCGAGGTCGAGGGGACCTGCGCCGCCTGTTTCGCGGCGGCCTGATCAGGAGGCTGGCGCCGGCCTGCGGCGGGCCGGAAGAAGCGGGATGCCGGCGAGCAGGTAGGCCGCGACGCTGAGCGCGGTGATCCAGAAGCTGGTCGGCCAATCGCTGTAATAGGCGAGGGCGATGCCGAGCCACGCTTCGGCGAGCGCCAGCCCGGTGGCGATGAGGACCCCCAGGCCGATGCTGCCGGTCAGACGCTGCGCCGCCGCCGCCGGCCCGACCATCAGCGCGAACACCAGAAGCACGCCGACGATCTGCGCGCTCTCGGCGGTGGCGATCGCGACCAGTGCCAGGAACAGCACCGAATAAAGTCGCAATGAGACGCCCTTCGCTTCGGCCAGCTCGGGTTGCAGGCTGGCGAACAGCAGCGGCCGCGCGATGAGGCCGAGCAAAGCCAGGGTCAAGGCCGCGAGGCCGCACAAGGTCCACACCGTCGCCCGGTCCACCGCCAGCACATTGCCGAACAAGAGCGCCGTGACCTGCCCCGCGAACGCGGTATAGAAATGCAGGAACAAGAGGCCGAGGCCGAGCGCGAAGGCCAAAACCAGCCCGATCGCCACGTCGCGCTGCGCCAGCTTTTCGCCGATCAGCCCCATGCCGATGCCGGCCGCCAGGGTCATCAGCAAGAGGCCCCAGAGCGGCGCGACGCCGACCAGCACCGCCCCGGTCGCGCCGGCAAACCCGACATGCGCCAGCGCGTGCCCGGCAAAGGTCTGGCCGCGCAACACCAGGAAATACCCGACCGGCCCGGCGACCAGCGCGACCGCGGCCGCCGCGGCAAAAGCGTTGCGCATGAATTCGTAATTAAGCATGACCGGGATCAAGCATGACCGGATCAAACATGGCCGGGCGCCATTTCGCGCTCGGCATGCCGGTGCGGGTCGCGCTCGACCGGCCGGCCGCCCGCCATCACGAGAAGGTGGCCGCCCGCCCGCACGACCTCGATCTCGGTTCCGTAAAGCCGGGACAGAACGGGACCGGTGAACACCTCCTCGATGGTGCCGAGCGCCGCCTGTCCGTTCCCGAGGTAAAGCACCCGGTCCATCGCGCCGACCAGCGGGTTCAGCTCGTGCGCGCAAAACAACACCGCGATGCCGAGTTCGCGCTGCACCCGCCGGACCAGCCCCACCACCTCGCGCTCGCGATGCGGGTCGAGGCTGGTCAACGGCTCGTCGAGCAGCAGGAGCCGCGGCCGGCCGATCAGCGCCTGCGCCAGCAAGAGGCGCTGTCGCTCGCCGCCGGAAAGATCGGCGAGCGGGCGGCATGCCAGCCCGGCGGCGCCGACGAGGTCGAGGGCGCGATCGATCTCGACGCGGTCGCGCCGCAGCAGGACCGGCAGTCCGAGCCGGTGACCGCGCACGACGCTGGCGACGAAATCGCGGCCGCTGATGGTCGGCGTGCCTGGTGACGCGCGGGTCTGCGGCATGTAGCCGATTTCCGGATTGCCGCGCCGCACCGGGCGGCCGAGGACGCGGATCGTGCCGGCGGCGGGCCGCACCAGCCCCAGAACCGCGCGCAGCATGGTCGTCTTGCCGGCCCCGTTCGGCCCGAGCACGCCGACGAACTCGCCGTCCGCGATCCGCAGGCTGATATCGGCAAGCACGAGCCGGCTGCCGAGGGCCAGCGCCACGCCGCGAAACTCGATTGCGTCCATGCGGCGGCTATTCCGGCAGGGCGCGGGCGAGCACGTCGAGTTCATGCCCGATCCAGGCCTGCCAGGTCTCGCCTTCCGGCTCGGTCTCGGTGACGGCGATGACCGGGATGTGCGCCTCCCTGGCGAGCGCCTGCATGTGCCGGGCCATCGGGCTCGATGCCTGGGCATTATAGACGAGGAGCTTTACCCGGCGGTTTTTCAATTCGTTCTCGAAGGCGGCGATGTCGGAGGCGCTCGGCTCGGTGCTGTTCATCGCCGCACGCTGAAAGCCCCGGTTTTTGACCTCCATGCCGAGCGCCGTCAGCAGGTAGCCGAACACCGGTTCGGTCGCCGCGACCGGCGTGCCGGCGAGGCGGGCGCGCAACGTCGCGATCTTCCGGTCGATCGGCTTTAGCGAGGCGAGAAAGCGGGCGAGACGCGCTTCGTAGTCGCCGCGATGCGCCGGATCAATCTGCGCGAGCCGATCGGCCAATGCCCGCGCCAGGGCCGGCATCGTCGCCGGGTCGTACCAGATATGCGGGTTGTCGCCGCTCTTGCGGCCGACCAGCGCGGCGACCGTTACCACGGTGCGGTCACGGCCGCCGCCGGCCCGCAGCAGCTTGCCTACCCATGGGTCGTAATCCAGGCCGTTTTCGATGACCAGCCGGGCGTCGGCCAGCGCCCGAGCCGTCGACGCGCCCGCCTCGAACAGGTGCGGGTCGGCGGCCGGATTGCTGAGGATGCTCGTAACGGAGACATCGGGTCCGCCGATCTGCCGCGCGATATCGCCGTAGAAATTCTCGGCGGCGACGACAGGGATTGGTGCGGCAGCGGCAGCGCCGGCCCAGAGGATGACCGCGAAAAACCCCAACAGCGGCCTCATCCGATCCTCGCGACACCAGCCGGCCGCCGCATCGTAATCCGCCCGCGAAGCGGAATGCTATAACATAACGCAAGCGTCACGCTCGCACCCCCACCATAACCCTCCCCCGCTTGCGGGGGAGGGAGGTAATGCCGGCGGGACGCCGGCGGTCCGATACTGCGCCGTTCAGCGGTTGGGCAGGTCGAGCGGGTAGATCGGACGGCGCACGTTGCGGAAGGTGAGCTGGCTGTAATCGGAGGTACAGACGCCGGTGCCGGCGCATTCGACGACCGCGCGCGCGAGGCTCCTCAATCCGGCGCGCCAATGGATACGGCTTTTCAACATGACGAAACGTTTCTGCGTCGGGTCGATGCCGAGCGATAAAAGGCAGTTGATGTCATTGGGCTCGATGTGGCGTGAGATCAGCGCGATCTCGACCCGGCCGGTATCGAGGACGACGCTCGGTCCCATGTCCATCAAGACCCCGCGCCCCATCGGGCCGCGGTTGCGGAAGCGGCCGTGCGAGATCGTCTTGACCCTGCCGGTGACGGCGAGCGGCCGGCTTTCGTCGGGGATCGCCGGCATCGCCATTTTGCCGCCGATCGCCAGCGATATTTCGGCGCCGATCCCGGCGGCGATCGCCTGCGCCACCGCCTCGGGGTCGTAGATCGCGAAGACGGCGACATTGTCGAGGCCCTCGCGCAGGATCGCGGCGAGCACCGCCGTCGTATCCATCGTGCCGCCCGAGGCGCAGTTGTCGTAATGGTCGAGCAGCACGATCGGCCCGTCGCCCGGCGCCGACCCCGCCATCTGCCTGGCGCGCGCGAGGGATTGTTCGAGCGGCTCTAGCCGATACACGAACGCTTCGCGGTCGGCCCAGGCCTGGTCGAGGAGTTCGTCGCGCAGCCGCTCGGCGAGCGCCCGGTCGCCATCGGTCACCACCACCGCCGACAGGCCGGCATTGGCGATATCGGCATGCGGGAAGCCGGTGAAGAGGCTCGCACAGAGCGCCCCCTCGCCGGCCATCGCCGCGACCCGCGCCTGCAATTCCTTGTTGGGATAATCGTCGGTGCCCTGGCGCATGACGTGCGGCAGCATCGGCATGTTGCCCCACGCCATCGCCGGCCGCACCTCGCCGCGCACGGTCTTCAGCAGGATGTCGCCGGCCCGTTTCGCCGTGTCGTAGGTGTCGATATGCGGGTAGGTGCGGTAGCCGGCGACGACCGTCGCGTTGGCGATCATCGCGTCGTACAGATTGGCGTGCATATCGTAGGCAACCGCAATCGGCGTTTTCGGGTCGATCGCGCGGATGCGGCGCAGCAATTCGCCCTCGCCGTCCTCCAGATGCTCGGCCACCATCGCGCCGTGCAGGTCGAGCATGATGCCGTCGAAGCCGCCCTTGCCGACCGCCTCGCAGATGATTTCGGCGATGTGCTCGTAGGCGGCGCGCTCGACCGGCCGGCTCGGCGGCGCGCCGGCGGCAATCGGCACGACGATCTCGGCGCCTTCGCGCGCCGCGAGATCGAGATAGGCGCCGAGGCCGGAGCCGGTGCCGCGATAAGCGGCAATCGCGGCCTCGCCATAAAGCGGCCCCGGCTCGTGCCCGAACCGCTCAAGCGGGGTCGGCACCGGCGAAAACGTGTTGGTCTCGTGCTTCATCATCGCGATCAGGAGACGCATCGCACGACCTCTCCGGTATTATCGGAAATGCAGCGGCGGAGGTTGGCCGGTTTTCGCGCCGCCGGCAATCCACGCTGATGGAGACCGCTCGCGGATTGCTCGCGTATTTCCCCGGTTCGGGCTACATGCGAACCGCGAAAGCCAATCGCATTTGGCCCTCGGAGCCGGCGAAAGCCGGGACTCATGGTGGCCAAATCCCGGCTGCGGAAAAGCGGGTCCGGCTTTCGCCGGGAATGCGGTAAAAAGAGAAAGCTCGGGCGGCGATCGGGGCTGATCAACAGGTGCCCAGCCAGCCCCATCGAGGAGGAAGAGCATGGACCTCAACGGCGCGGTGGCCCTTGTCACCGGCGGCAATGGCGGGCTCGGGCGGCGCATCTGCGACGCGCTGGCGCGCGAGGGGGTGCATATCGGTGTGATGTATGCCCGTAGCCGCGACGAGGCGGAGGGCGTCGCCCGCGACCTCGCGTCCCGGCATCAGGTCAACGCCGCCGCGTTCGGTTGCGACATCGCCGACGGAGCGTCGGTCGAGCGGGTGATCGACGAGGTGACCCGGCGTTTTGGCCGGCTCGACATCCTCGTCAACGATGCCGCCTACAACAAGGCGATCCCGTTTCCCGACCTCGACAACCTGACGATGGAGGTGTGGGACCGGATCATCGCGGTCAACCTGACCGGCCCGATGCGGCTGATCAAGGCGGCGGCGCCGATTATGAAAGGGCAGGGGAGGGGCCGCATCGTCAACATCGCCTCGGTGTCCGGGGTCGGGCCGACCGGATCGTCGATCGCCTATGCGGTGTCGAAAGCGGGCCTCATCCACCTGACCCGCTGCATGGCGGTGGCGCTGGCGCCTTCCGTCCTCGTCAATTGCGTCGCGCCCGGTCTCCTGGAGGGGACGCGGGCGACCTCCAATCTGCGCCCCGAACAGATCGAGCGCTCCTCCTCCACGGCGCTGCTGAAGAAGCCCGCGGACAAGGATGACTGCGCCGACATGGTGGTCACGATGTGCCGCACCGAAACGATGACCGGCCAGACTGTCGTCATCGATTCCGGACGCTATTTTCATTGAGTCGGACCGCCCCATGCCTCTGGTGCTGACGACTCCGGCGTTTCCTCCCGGCGGGCAGATCCCGGCGGAATACACCTGCAGCGGCGCCGATATCTCGCCGCCCTTGTCGTGGTCGGGGGTGCCGGCCGGGACGCAGAGCCTCGCCGTCGTCATCGAGGACCCGGACGCGCCGCGCGGCACCTTCCGTCACTGGGGAGCCTACGACATCCCGCCCGGCACGATGGGGCTGGCGGCCGGGTATCGCGTTGGCCGGCCGGCCGCCGTCTTCGCGCAGGCGCGCAACGATTTCGGGACGGTCGGCTATGGCGGGCCATGCCCGCCGCCGGGCGCCATGCACCATTACCATTTCGAATTGCTGGCGCTCAGCCGCCCGCGCCTCGACCTGCCGGCCGGCGCCGATATTGCCGCGCTGTTGCGAGCCGCCCGGCCCTACACCATCGCCCACACCGAGCTGACCGGCACCTACAGGCGATGACCGGCCGCGGCGGTTCGTAAGCTGGCTTATTGGTTCCTATCCTTACGACCTGCAACGCTGCGATGCTGCTTATGCCATTGCCCGGCGGCGCCGGCGCGGGCTAATCTGAACGGCGTTCAACAAAACGGGTGATGCGATGGCGGGGTGGAGCGAACAGAAGATCGCGCTGGGCGACGTCGAGGTGCGGGTGTCGCGCGGCGGTCGCGGCCGGCCCGTCCTTGTTCTGCACCACGACATCGGCACCCCCGACCGCCTGCCGTTCTATGACGCGCTGGCCGACCGGTTCGAGGTCATCGTGCCGAACCATCCCGGGTTCGGGATGCCGGAGCGGCCGCAATGGCTGCGCCACCCGCGCGATCTCGCGGCGCTCTACCAGTGGCTGCTGGCCGAGCTCGGGGTCGAGCGCGCCAGCCTCGTCGGGTTGGGGTTCGGCGGCTGGATCGCGGCCGAGATGGCGGCGCTGGCGCCGCGCGACTTCCACCGCCTCGTGCTGGTCGGCGCGATGGGGGTGAAGCCGCCCGACGGCGACATCTTCGACCAGGCGATCGTCAGTTATATCGATTACGCCCGCGCCGGGTTTCACGCCGAGGCGGCGTTCGCCCGCATCTACGGCGATGTCACGACCGACCAGCTCGAGGCGTGGGATTTGTGCCGCGAGATGTGCTTCCGCATCGCCTGGAAGCCCTACATGTACAGCCAGACCTTGCCGCATTTGCTGGGCGGGGTGCGCGCCCCGGCCTTGGTCGTGTGGGGCGAGCACGACCGGATCGTGCCGAGGAGCGCCGGCGAACTCTATGCCCGCGCCCTGCACGAGGCGCGCTTCGAGACGGTCGCTGCCGCCGGGCATTGCGTCGATATGGAACAGCCGGAAGCGCTGGCCCGACTCGTCACCCCGTTCATCGAGCAGAATTAGCTCGTCGCTCGGATCGCCGGCAAGCCGGCGGGACGCCGGCGGTCCCATTCGAGGAGGAAACCCATGCACGTCATGTATTTCACCGAGCAGCCGATGTCCGCCTACCCGGCCGATATCGGGCTTGAAGTCGGCCATACCGCGCTGATGTTCTCGAACAAATACTTCGACCCGGCCGCCGGCAGCCGGCTCTATAACCAGTATCTGGAGCATTACATCTACGCCGAGGAGCAGGGCGTCGAAGGCTTCATGCTGAACGAGCACCATAACGCGCCGTTCTGCATGCAGGCCAAGTGCAACATCTTTGCCTCGATCCTCGCCGCCGTCACGAAGAAGGCGAAGATCGTTCTGCTCGGCAACCCGCTGCCCTTGGCGGAAAACCCGGTGCGGCTCGCCGAAGAGCTGGCGATGATCGACATGATCTCGAAGGGCCGCCTCGTCTCCGGCTTTGTGCGCGGCGGAGGCCAGGAGCAGCTTGCCAACGGCGTCAACCCGGCCTTCAACCGCGAGCGCTTCGAGGAGGCGCACGATCTCGTCGTCGCCGCCTGGACCCGCGAAGGGCCGTTCCGCTGGGAGGGCACGCATTACCAGCACCGGGTCGTCAACCCGTGGGCGGTGCCGCTGCAGAAGCCCTATCCGCGCGTCTGGATCCCGGGCGTCCTGTCGCGCGAGACGATCATCTGGGCGGCGAAGCAGCGCTACCCCTATATCGCGCTCAACACCTCGATCGAGGCGACCAAGAAAATCTGGGAATTGTACGACAAGGTCGCGCTTGAGACCGGCTACGAGGCAGGGCCGGAAAACCACGGCTACCTGCAACAGGTGCACGTCTCCGACAGCGAGGAGAAGGCCGAGAAGAACGCCCGCCAGTTCCTGTGGATGCAGGGCGAGTTCACCGGCCTCGCGCACCCGGTCTGGTCGAGCCCGTCCGGTTATTTCTCGCCCGAGCACCGGCGGCAGTTTGTCGAGTTCGCGGTCGGCCGGGCGGTCAGCCCGCGCGGCCGGCCGACCTTTGAGCAGCAGGTCGCCGATGGCCGCATCTTCTATGGCACGCCGAAGACCGTTATTCCCAAGCTGCGCCACGTGCTCGAAGAAACCCGGCCGAGCATTTACGCCTTGTGGGGCAATGACGGCTCGGTCAGCGACGCGGACGCCCGCACCTGCATCCGCCTTTTGGGCCAGGAGGTGATGCCGGCGATGCGCGAGATCGGGAAGGAATTGGGGCTGCGCGATCCATTCGAACTCGATTCGCCGGTACACCTCAAATATTCGACTGATCTGAAGCCGATGCCGCAGGCTGCCGAGTAACGAAATCGTTTTGCGGCCGCGCGATCGTCATTGCGAGCGTAGCGAAGCAATCTCCTGACTTTGCCGACACGCTACAGGATTGCTTCGCCGCTCCGGCCTCGCGGATCGCCCACGAGAAGCGGGGCGCGCCTTGCGGTCCGCGGGTTTCCTTGTTACGAGAGCGTATGAATCGCACCGCCGGATCGCTCTTCCGGGGTTCCTGCCGGGCGGCCGCTTCGCCCTCTGAAGACCGGCCGCGGTCAGGGCCATGAAGCCGGCCTCGAGCCGCAACGGGTTACCGGAAGCGGCGCTGCGTTCCGCTGTAGCCCGGCCCAGCCCGGCGGACCGGCTGCGGCGGGATGCGTGGCGCGTGCTGTTCGCCAGCCCGCTATACCGGCATACGCTGCTCGGGCCGGCGCCGGCGGCCCTGCGGGTCCGGCTCAATGAGCGCTGGCCCGGCAATTCCGGCCGCGGCGCCGCGATCCTGGCGGGCGAGATCGAATTATGCGGCGAGGTTGTGCGCAACCCGCGCCCGACTTGGTTTCCGCCCGGCGCCGGCGCCGGCTGGCTCGCCGAATGGCACGGCTTCTCCTGGCTCGATGACCTGATCGGCGCCGGCGCCGCCGCCCGCGACCCGGCGCGCGCGCTGGTCCAGAGCTGGCTGCGCGAGAATACCGCCGGACACCCGCTCGCCTGGCGTTCGGATGTCGCGGCCAGCCGGATTTTCGCCTGGATCGTGCATTTCGAGGAGCTGGCCGGGCGCGAAAGCGACCGCGCGCTCCGCCGGGCGATGCTCGCCAGCATCGCCGCGCAGGTGCGGCATCTGGGGCGCGTCGCCGGCTGGGAACAGGGCGGCGCGGCGCGGCTGCGCGCCTTGAAGGGCCTCGTCGGCGGGCTGGCGGCGCTCGGCGGCTCGGAGCGGCGGATGAGCCGCGCGTTACGCGCCTTGGCGTCCGAGCTGCGGGCCCAGATCCTGCCCGACGGCGGCCATTGCAGCCGCAGCCCGTCGGTGCAGCTTGCCGTATTGCGCGACCTGATCGACCTGCGGGCGGCGTTGCGCGCCGCCCGACGCAATGAACCGGCCCCGCTACAGCAGGCGATCGAGCGCATGGCGCCGATGCTGCGCTTTTTTCGCTATGGCGACCGCCGACTCGGGCTGTTCAACAACGCGGTCGAGGAGGATGCGGTTTTTGTGGACCTCGTCCTGACCCGCTCGGAAACCCGCGACCCGGCCCCGATGCTGGCGGTGGATTCCGGGTTTCAGCGGCTGCAGGCCGGGCAAAGCCTCGTCGTGATCGATGCCGGAAACCCGCCGCGAGCCGGCTTCGACGATGAGGCGCACGCCGGAACCCTGTCGTTCGAGATGAGCCACGGGCGCGAGCGGATCATCGTCAATTGCGGCGGCTATCGCGGCGCCAAACCGGCGTGGCGGCGGGTGGCGCGATCGAGCGCGGCGCATTCGGTGCTGGTCGTCGGCGACAGCAACGCGGTGGAAATCCGGCCCGATGGCGGGTTCGGCGGGAATGCGGCCTTGCTCCATTGCGAGCGGGCCGAAGAGGGCGGCCATCAATGGATCGCCGCCTCGCATGACGGGTATCGCTCGCGCTTTGGGCTTACCTATTCGCGGGAGCTTTACCTTACCGCGGAGGGCGAGGACCTGCGCGGCGAGGACAGGCTGACCGGGCGCGCCGGCGTGCCGTTCGCGGTGCGCTTTCATCTGCATCCGACAGTCGAGGCGTCGCTGCTCGAGGGCGGCGGCGGGGCGCGGTTGCGCCTCGCGGGCGGTGCGGCATGGCGGCTGCGCGCCGCCGGCGCCGAGATGAGCCTCGGCGAAAGCATCTATTTAGGCTCCGGCGAGCCGCGCAAGACGCGGCAGGTGGTGCTGAGCGGCACCACCGGCGATGCCGGCGCGGCGGTGCGCTGGGCCCTGCGCCACGAACCCAGCCTGCCGGCACCTGCGGCGGCGGCGGAAAAGCCGGCCGAAGAGAAGCAGGCGGGTGCGGAGTCGGGCGATGCCAAGCCGGCCGACAACGGCACCGATGATGGCTCGTAGCCGTCCCCCTATTCCGCATTCCCGGCGAAAGCCGGGACCCACCTCTCGACAGCGGGGATGCAGCCGGCGTGGGCCCCGGCTTTCGCCGGGAATGCGGTTGAAGTCTTGGGAGGCGGGTTCCCCTCATCGGGGGGACGGCCCTGCATTCGCTAATTAACGCGGCGATCGTTGCCGCCTGCGGGATCGCGGCGTGGCTCGGGACCGGCGCGCTGATCCCGTGGTTGCGCCGGGCCGCCGTGCTCGACCGGCCGAACGAGCGCTCGTCGCATACGGTGCCGACGCCGCGCGGCGGCGGCATCGCGGTCATAGCGGCGATCCTCGCCGCATGGCTGGCGCTGACGGGCGCAGGAGCGCTGCCGCCCCGTCTGCTGACAATCGCGGCCGGCGCGCTGCTGCTGGCGGTCGTCTCGTGGCGCGACGACCGCCGCGGCCTGTCGCCCGCCGTTCGGCTCTTGGCGCAATTCGCCGCGGTCGGTCTCGGTGTGTGGGCGCTGTCGGGCGGCGCGATTTTTCAGGGCTGGCTGCCGCCCCTTCTCGATCGCGCGGCCGCCGCCCTCTTATGGGTATGGTTTGTCAATCTGTTCAACTTCATGGACGGGATCGACGGCCTCGCCGGCAGCGAGGCGGCGGCGATCGGCGGCGGCCTCACGTTGACCGCAGGCTTTGGGGTGGCGGCGGATCCGGGTCTGGCCGTGGCGGCGGCGGCCGTTGCGACCGCTTCGCTAGGGTTTCTTCGCTGGAACCGGGCGCCGGCGCGGGTCTTTCTCGGTGATGTCGGCAGCGTGCCGCTCGGTTACCTGCTCGGCTTTCTGCTGCTTGACGCGGCGGCGCGCGGCCACCCATGGCTGGCGCTGATCCTGCCGCTCTATTTTCTTGCCGATGCGACGATCACCTTGCTGCGCCGGTTGCTGCGTGGCGAGCGCGTGTGGCAGGCGCATCGCGAGCATTTTTATCAGCAAGCGGTGCGCCGCGGCCTCGGCCATGCCGAGGTGGTGCGGCGGGTGATCGCGGCCGATCTGGCACTGATCGGCTGCGGCTGGATCGCCGAGCGCTGGTCGCCGGCTGCCGGTTTGGCGCTCGCGGCTTCCCTCGTCGCTCTCCTGCTCGTCAGCCTCGCCGGGTTGCCGCGCCGGGTGCGCCACCCTATACCCAGGGCGACGCCCCGCATCGAGGAGCCGCCGCGATGAGCGACACGCCGCGCCCGATCCGCCGCGCCCTGTTGTCGGTAAGCGACAAGACCGGGCTGGTGCCGTTTGCCCGCGCCCTCGCCGAGCGCGGGGTTGCCCTCGTCTCGACCGGTGGCACGGCGCGCGAACTCGCCGCCGCCGGCCTCCCGGTCACCGAGGTGGCGGCGGTCACGGGATTTCCCGAGATGCTCGACGGAAGGGTCAAGACCCTGCACCCGGCGGTGCATGGCGGTCTCCTGGCGCGGCGCGACCGCGAGGATCACCGTGCCGCGCTTGCCGCGCACGGCATCGCCGAGATCGACCTCTTGGTCTGCAACCTCTATCCGTTCGCCGAAACGGTCGCCGCCGATGCCGACCGTGAGACGATCGTCGAGAATATCGATATCGGCGGCCCCGCCCTGATCCGCGCCGCCGCCAAGAACCACGATTTTGTCGCCGTGGTGACCGACCCCGCGGATTACGAAATGTTATTGGCGGTGCTCTCGGAAACCGGTGGCACCGGGCTCGCCTTGCGCCGGCAATTGGCACGCAAGGCCTATGCCCTGACCGCCGCCTACGATGCGGCAATCGCGCTGTGGTTCGCCAGGGACGAAGGGGTCGTTTTCCCGGAAAAGCTGGTCGGCGCCGCCGATCTGGCTGCCGAGACCCGCTACGGCGAGAACCCGCATCAGCGGGCCGCGCTCTACCGCACCGGCGAGTGGCGGCCGGGCGTGGCGACGGCGCGGCAGGTGCAAGGGAAGGAACTCTCCTACAACAATTATGCCGATACCGATGCGGCGTTCGAGCTGGTCGCCGAATTTGACGGGCCGGCGGTGACGATCGTCAAGCACGCCAACCCGTGCGGCGTCGCGCTCGGCGCCGATCTGCGCAGCGCCTGGGAGCGGGCGCTCGCCTGCGACCCGGTCAGCGCCTTTGGCGGCACCGTCGCGGTCAACCGGAAGCTCGACCGGGCGACCGCCGAGGCGATCGCCGGGATTTTTATCGAGGTGGTGATTGCGCCGTCGGCCGACCCGGACGCCTGCGCGGTCCTCGCCGGGAAGAGCGCGCTCAGGCTGCTGCTGGC
>DASUKH010000113.1:0-4750 GCA_036278835.1 Allostellaceae bacterium | reverse complement strand
GGCGTTTTCCTGGGCGGGATTTTCCGCTACAAGCGAGCCTTAATGGCATTGCTCCGCACGGTTGCGACGGTCGGCTGCTACACGCTGGCGAGCCGGGTTCTCGGCTTTGCCCGCGACATCCTGATGGCCGCGATCCTCGGGGCCGGGCCGGTGGCGGATGCGTTTTTTGTGGCGCAGCGTCTGCCCAATTTGTTCCGCGCCCTGTTCGCCGAGGGGGCGTTTGGCGCCGCCTTTGTGCCGCTCGCCTCGGGGGCGCTGACCGCCGGCGGCAAGCCGGCGGCGCGGGCCTTCGCCGAAGAGGCGTTCGCGGTGCTGTTTGCGGTGCTGTTTGCGCTCGTCGTGCTCGGCGAAATCTTCATGCCGGCGGTGATGCGGGTCCTCGCCCCCGGCTTCGAGGCCGACCCGGCGAAGTTCGCCCTCGTCGTCAATCTCGCCCGCATCACCTTCCCCTATCTGTTGTTCATCTCGCTGACCGCGCTGCAGGCCGGCCTCCTCAACACGGTCGACCGGTTTGCCGCGGCGGCGGCGACGCCGATCCTCCTCAACCTGTTCCTGATCGCCGCCCTCCTGGCGATGCGGCAGCTCGGCTGGCACCAGGGCCATCTCTTGGCGGCGGCGGTGACGGTGGCGGGGATCGCGCAATTCCTGTGGCTGGCGGTTTCGTGCGGGCGCGCCGGGGTCGGTCTCGGGCTGCGCCTGCCGCTTCTGACCCCGCGGGTCCGGGAGACGATGCGGATCATGATGCCGGGGGTGCTCGGGGCCGGCGTCACCCAGCTCAACCTCGTGATCTCGACGGCGCTCGCCTCGCTCCTGCCGAGCGGCTCGGTCTCGTACCTTTATTATGCCGACCGGCTCAACCAGTTGCCACTCGGGGTGATCGGCATCGCGATCGGCACCGCGATCCTGCCGTCCCTGTCGCGCCAGGTGCGGACGGGCGAGGCCGCGGCAGCCGTCGCGACGCAGAACCGCGGCGTCGAACTCGCCTTGTTCCTGACGCTGCCGGCGGCGGCCGGTCTCGTCATGCTGGCCCACCCGATCCTCGCGATCCTGTTCGAGCGCGGCGCGTTCGGGCCGGCGGCGGCGTCGGCGACGGCGGCGGCGCTCGCCGCCTATGCGATCGGGCTGCCGGCCTTTGTGCTGGTCAAGGTGCTGGCGCCGGGGTTTTACGCGCATCGCAACACCAAGACGCCGGTCAAGGTGGCGGTCGCGGCGGTGGCGCTCAACCTCGGGCTGACATTGGTGCTGATGCGTCCCCTGGCGCATGTCGGGGTGGCGATCGCGCTGTCGGCTTCCGGCTGGATGCAGGCGCTGAGCCTCTTCGTCCTGCTCGGCCGGCACGGTCATTTCCGGCTCGACCGGCGGGCCGCCGGCCACATCCCCCGGATCGCCGGGGCGACCGCCGGCATGGTCGCGATCCTGGCGGTATTGCGCCTCGTGCTGGCCCCGGAACTGGCGGGGGACGAGATTGTGCGGATCGCCGCGCTGGCAGCGCTGATCGCCGCCGGGATCGCCGGGTTCGCCGGCCTCGCGCTGGCCTTCGGCGCGGTCGGGTGGGGCGATCTGCGCCGGCTGCGGCGCCGCCAACCCGCTTGACCGGCGGCCGCCGGCCGGCGATATCGAGGCGATGAACCGCATCTTTTCCGGCGTCCAGCCGACCGGCAATCTGCATCTCGGCAATTATCTCGGGGCGATCCGCAACTGGGTCGCCCTGCAGCACGATTACGAGTGCATCTTCTGCATCGTCGATCTGCACGCGCTGACCCTGCCGCAGGAGCCGGACGAGTTGCGCGGCGCCACCCGCGAGGTGGCGGCCGCCTATATCGCCGCCGGCATCGACCCCGGGAAATGCATCATCTTCAACCAGAGCATGGTGCCGGCGCATGCCGAGCTGGCCTGGCTGTTGGGCTGCCTGACCCCGCTCGGCTGGCTCAACCGGATGACCCAGTTCAAGGAAAAGGCCGGCAAGCAGCGCGACATGGCGGGGCTCGGCCTCTATGCCTATCCCGTCCTGATGGCGGCCGATATCCTGGCCTACAAGGCGACGCACGTGCCGGTCGGCGAGGACCAGAAGCAGCATCTCGAACTGGCCCGCGACATCGCCGGCGCCTTCAACCGGCGCTACGAGCGCGACTTTTTCCCGCTGCCCGAGCCGCAGATTTTCGGCGCCGCCACCCGCGTCATGAGCCTGCGCGACGGCACCAGGAAGATGTCGAAATCCGACAGTTCGGATTTCTCGCGCATCAACATGACCGACGATGCCGATACGGTGGCGCTCAAGATCCGCCGGGCCAAAACCGATCCCGAACCTCTTCCACATACGATCGCCGGGCTGGAGGCGCGGCCCGAGGCCGACAACCTCGTCGGCATCTACGCCGCGCTCGCCGGGCTGTCGCGCGAGGCGGCGCTCGACCGCTTTGCCGGGCAGAATTTCTCGACCTTCAAGGAGGCGCTGACCCAATTGTCGGTCGAGACATTGGGCCGCATCGGCGGCGAGATGCGGCGCCTTCTGGCCGATCCCGGCCACATCGACCGCGTCCTGCACCAGGGCGCCGAGGCCGCCGCGGTGCTCGCGCTGCCGATCCTGCGCGAGGTCAAGGACATCACCGGCCTGCTGCGGCCGTAGCCGAGATTCGATCAAGTCCGACCATCGGATGCTCCCCGCCCGCGGACTTGATCCGCGGGTCCACGTCTTCGGCGGCCGAGTACAGACGTGGATGGCCGGGTCAAGCCCGGCCAAGGGGAACGATCCCTTCATCTGAAGGGGCTGGCCGGTGCCGGCGGCGGACCGCCGGGGCCGCCCGGCGTCAATCGCGCCAGGGGGGCGCCGTCCAGCCGGTTTCGTCGTAATCGGCCATGCACGCATCGGCGAGGGCGATCATTCGGTCGAGGCCGCCATTGCGGCGGGCGCCGGTCAAGGCCTGGATGCGGATGTCCTCGTGGTTGCCGGCGTAGTTGCGCTCGTAGAGTTCGTGGCGGCCGCCGAACTCGCTGCCGATCGCGTCCCACAGCAGCTTCATGATCTTGATGCGCTCCTTGTAGCCGATGCCGTTGGAGCCGCGGACATACTGTTTCAGGTAACGGTCGATCTCGGGGTTGGCGAAATCGCGCGACGAGGACGGCAGGAAAATGAGGGCCGAGGCGACGATCTTTTCGATGATCTCCTTGATCCGCGAATAGGCGTCGGGGGCGAAGACGCGGTAGGCCATCGCCGGCTGCAGATTGGGCAACAGCGCGTCGCCGACCCAGGGAAGCGGGTTGGTCGCCATCGCGTCCGACAGCGACCAGAACAAATCGCGCCACGCGACGATCTCGCCGAGCATCGCCTGGTTGCCGCGGAATTCGTCGCCGCCGGTTGCGCGCAATGCCTTCGCGACGAGGCCGGCGATGAAGTCGAGCTTGACCGCGTAACGGGTGCAGCCCTGAAAGCAGAAGCCGTTCAAAAACCCGGAGCGCGGGTAGAACGACAGGATCTTCTCGGTATCGCGGTGGACCAGCACGTTTTCCCAGGGGATCAGCACCTTGTCCAACACGAAGATCGCGTCGTTCTCGTCGAAGCGCGACGACAGCGGGTAGTCGTAAGGGGTGCCGATTCGGGTCGCGATCTCCTCGTAGGAATTGCGGCAGATCAGCTTCACGCCGGGCGCATCCATCGGCAGGATGAACATGATCGCCATGTCGGGGTCGTTGGTGGCGGTGGCGGCGTTCTGGCCGAGGAAATTGTAGTGGGTCAACGCCGCCGCGGTGGCGACCACCTTGGCGCCGGAGACGACGACCCCGGCATCGGTCTCCTTGTCGATCGTCACATAGACGTCCTTGACCTCGCTGGTCGGCCGCCCGCGATCGACCGGCGGGTTGACGATCGCGTGGTTCATGAACAGCACCGAATCCTGCACCCGCCGGTACCAGGCGCGCGCGTTCTGCGCGAAGTGGCCGTAATACTCGGCATTGGCGCCCAGCGTGTTCATCAGCGCCGCCTTGTAGTCGGGGGTCCGGCCCATCCAGCCATAGGTCAGCCGCGCCCATTCGGCGATCGCCTGCTGCTGCGCGATCAGTTCCTCGCGCGAGCGGGCGACCCGGAAATAGCGGTGGGTAAAGCCGCCCGAACCGGTATCGGTCGGGCAGGTCAGCACCTCCTGCCGATCGGGATCGTGCAGCGCGTCGTAGAGCCGGGCCAGCGAGCGCACCGAGTTGCGGAACGCCGCATGCGCCGTCACATCGCGCACCCGCTCGCCGTCGATATAGACGCAGCGGCCGTCCTTCAGGCTCTCGACATATTCGGCGCCGGTGAACGGGCGATTGGCGGCGGCGATGTGCTGCTCGGGCGTCATCGTGACCTCGTGGGCAGGGGAGGGGCGGGCGAACGGGTTGCCGGGTTCGCCGGTGTTGGCGAGGGCGGCGAGCGCGGCCCGGATTTCCTTCGGGACCGGGACGGCGCCGTTCAGGTAGCGGTAGAGACTGGTGCGGCCGATCCCCAAGGCCGAAGCTGCCGCGCTCTTCCAGCGGCGGCCGTGCCTTGCGGCGAACAGGCGACGGCAGGCGGCCGCAAAATCCCCCGTCTGTTCCATCTGTTCCACGTCTTAGCGGAACACATGGAACAGACCCTGTCCAGCCGCATCATTCGGGCGGCATGGCCCGCCTGCGCATCGGGCGGTTGCGAAACCCGCCGGCCGCGGTATCGTGAGGGCAACCGCATCCGGGGAAGGAGCGCTGCCATGACCGAAGCCGCCGTCGCGCCGAACTGTCTCGCCGG
>DASUKH010000112.1:0-19824 GCA_036278835.1 Allostellaceae bacterium | reverse complement strand
GGCTTTCCCGGCAACGCGATCTCGATCGCGCTGGTCCTGATCGTGCTCGCGATGCTGATCAAGCAGCCCGATTTCGGCATGGCCGTGGTCGTCGCCGCCGTGTGGTTCGCGCAATTCCTGATGGCCGGGTTGCGGCTTTATCGGGCGGCGGGCGGTATCCTCGCCGGGATGGGCGGTTTCGCCGGCGCCTATCTGTGGATCCCGCACGTGACGAGCCGGGTGAACCGGTTCTTCGACCCGGCATTAGGCGATCATTACCAGGTCAACCGCTCGCTCGAAGCCTTCGCCAATGGCGGGCTTTGGGGCCGGGGCCCCGGCGAGGGCGTCGTCAAGGACTACCTGCCGGATGCGCACGCCGATTTTGTCTTTGCGGTGACCGGCGAGGAATTCGGGCTGATCGTCTGCATCCTGGTCGTCGCGGTGTTCGCTTTTATCGTGCTGCGCGGCCTGTCGCGGCTGTTGCAGGAGAGCAGCCTGTACATCGTGCTGGCGGCGGGCGGGCTGCTGCTGCAGTTCGGGATGCAGGCGGCGATCAACATGGCTTCGACGTTGCACCTGATCCCGACCAAGGGCATGACCCTGCCGTTCATCTCCTATGGCGGCTCGTCGGAACTGGCGCTGGCGCTCGGCATGGGGATGCTGCTGGCACTGACTCGACGGCGGCTCGGGGGCGAATTATGAGCGGGGCGGCGCCGCGCTTTGTCCTCGCCGCCGGCGGCACCGGCGGCCATTTGTTTCCAGCGCAGGCCTTGGCCGACCGGCTGGTCGCGCGCGGCACCCTCGTCTATCTCGCGACCGACCGGCGGACCGAGGGGTTCGCCCGCTCGCTGCCCTCCGTCGAGATTCGGCGGATCCGGGCCGGGCGGTTCGGCGGCGGCCCGATCCGCAGCGCCTGCGGCCTCGCCGAAATGGCGCTCGGCCTCGTTCAGGCGCCGTTCCTGCTGCGCCGGCTCGCGCCGGACGCGGTGATCGGGTTCGGCGGCTACCCGTCGGTGCCGACGATGCTGGCGGCGGCTCGGCTCGGCTATCCGACCGTGATCCACGAGCAGAACGCCGTCCTCGGCCGCGCCAACCGCCTCTTGGCGCCGCGCGCAAGGCGCATCGCCACCGGGTTTCCCGAAACGGCAGGGCTGCGTGCCGGCGAGCGGGGCCGCGCCGTGCACACCGGCAACCCGGTTCGCCCGGCGATCCGGGCCGTCGCCGGGTCGCCGTATCAGCCCCCGGCGCCGGGCCGGTCAATCGAATTGCTGATCCTCGGCGGCAGCCAGGGCGCGCGCATCTTTGCGGACGTCGTGCCGCCGGCTCTGGCGGCGCTCGCCGCCGATTTGCGGGGCGCTCTGCGGGTCAGCCAGCAGGCGCGGCCTGAAGACCGCGAGCGGGTCGCCGCGCAGCTGCGCGAGGGCGGCATCGCCGCCGAGGTCGAGAGTTTTTTCGACGACGTGCCGGAGCGCTTGGCGCGCGCTCAGCTGGTGGTCTGCCGGTCCGGCGCCTCGACCATCGCGGAACTGGCGGCCGCCGGCCGCCCGGCGGTGCTGGTGCCGTATCCGCATGCCGCCGACGATCACCAGACGGCGAACGCCCGCGCCTTTACCGCGAGCGGCGCCGGCTGGCTCGTGCCGCAGGCGGGCCTCGATGCGGCGGCGCTGACCCGGCTCCTCGCCGAGCGGCTCGCGGACGGCGCCGGCCTCGCGCAAGCGGCGGCGCGGGCGCGGGCCTTTGCCCCGGACGACGCGGCCGAACGCCTCGCGGACCTCGTGCTGGCGCTGATTCCGGCCGGCGCGGAGCGCGCCGCATGAGGTCGCTGCCGGAATCGCTGGGGCCGCTGCATTTCGTCGGGATCGGCGGCATCGGCATGAGCGGCATCGCCGAGGTGCTGCACAATCTCGGCTACCGGGTGCAGGGCAGCGATCTCGCCGAGAGCGGCAACACGCGCCGGCTCGCGGCGCTCGGCATCCCGGTCGCGATCGGCCACCGCGCCGAGAACCTCGACAACGCCGAGGTTGTTGTCATCTCATCGGCGGTCAGGCCCGACAACCCGGAGGTCGTCGCGGCACGGGCACGGCGCCTGCCGCTGGTGCGCCGGGCCGAGATGCTGGCCGAACTGATGCGGCTCAAATGGGCGATCGCGATCGCCGGCACGCACGGCAAGACCACGACGACTTCGATGATCGGCGCCCTGCTCGAAACCGCCGGGCTCGACCCGACCGTCATCAACGGCGGCATCATCAACGCCTACGGCACCAATACAAGGCTCGGGGCCGGCGACTGGATGGCCGTCGAGGCCGATGAGAGCGACGGCACCTTTACCCGCCTGCCGGCGACCGTCGCGGTCGTCACCAACATCGACCCCGAGCACCTCGATTTTTACGGCGATTTCGCGGCGTTGCAGCAGGCTTTCGAGACTTTCGTCGGCAACATTCCGTTTTACGGGTTCGCGGTCGTCTGCATCGATCACCCGGTTGTCCAAGGCATGATCCCGCGCCTCGCCGATCGCCGCATCCTGACCTACGGCTTCAGCCCGCAGGCCGATATCCGCGCCGCCAATCTCCGGCAAGAGGGTGAGGGAAGCCGGTTCGACGCGGTGATCGCCGACCGGATCAGCGGCGGCGAGCGCGAACTGCGCGACCTGTTCCTGCCGATGCACGGCGAGCACAATGTGCAGAATTCGCTGACCGTCATCGCGATCGCTGAAGAACTCGGGTTTGGCGATGAGACCGTCCGCGCCGCTCTGGGCGGCTTCAAAGGGGTGCGCCGGCGCTTTACGAAAACCGGTGAGTGGAACGGGGTCGCGGTCATCGACGATTACGGCCACCACCCGGTCGAGATCGCCGCCGTGTTGAAGGCGGCGCGCGGCGTTGCCGTCGGCCGCGTCATCGCAGTGGTGCAGCCGCACCGCTATACACGGCTCGCCAATCTGTTCGACGGGTTCTGCACCTGTTTCAACGACGCCGATATGGTGCTGGTCGCCGATGTCTATCCTGCCGGCGAGGCGCCGCTTCCCGGCGTCTCGCGCGATGCGCTGGTCGCCGGCCTGAGCGCCCACGGCCACCGCCACGCCGCCGCTCTCCGGAATGCTGACGATCTCGCGCTGCAGGTGCGCGAACTGGCCCGTCCGGGCGACATGGTGGTGTGCCTCGGCGCCGGCTCGATCACCGCCTGGGCCAACGCCTTGCCCGACGAACTCGCCCGCCTCGACCGCAGGGAACGGGTGGCGTGAGGCTGCCCGCATCCTCGCCCGAAAGGGACCTGATGCGTCGGCTGCCGCCGGCGCGCGGGCGGCTCGTTGCCGACGCGCCGATCGGGTCTTCGACGTGGTTTCGGGTTGGCGGCCCGGCGGAAGTGCTGTTCCGGCCGGCCGACCGCGACGACCTCGCGGAATTTCTCGCGGCGCTGCCGGAAGATGTTCCGGTCACGGTGATCGGGGTCGGGTCGAACCTGCTGGTGCGCGACGGCGGCATCGCCGGGGTGGTGATCCGGCTCGGCCGCGGTCTGTCCGCGATCGAGGCGCAGGGCCACGATGTCCAGGCGGGCGCCGGCGCGGTGGACCGCACCGTTGCTTTGAGGGCGGCCGGGGCCGGGATTGCCGGGCTCGAATTCCTTTCCGGGATTCCGGGGATGGTGGGCGGCGGCTTTGCCACCAATGCCGGCGCCTACGGCACCGAGTTCAAGGACGTCCTGGTATCGGCCGAGGCGGTCGATCGCGCCGGCACGATCCACCGGGTCGGGCCGGGCGATCTCGGCCTCTCGTACCGGCGTTCCGCAGCGCCGCGCGACTGGATTTTCACCGGAGCGACGTTCCGTGGCGAACCCGGCGAACCCGGCGCGATCCTCGCGCGTCTCGAGGCCATCCAGGCGGCGCGCGAGGCCTCGCAGCCGATCCGCGAACGGACCGGCGGCTCGACCTTCGCCAACCCGCCCGGGCATCACGCGTGGCGCCTTATCGACGAGGCCGGCTGCCGCGGGTTCCGGCGCGGCGGCGCGATGGTTTCGGAGAAACACACAAATTTCCTGATCAATACCGGCAATGCGACCGCGTCCGATATCGAGGAGCTTGGCGAAGAGGTGCGGCGGCGTGTGGAGAACCGGTTCGGCATTTTCCTCGAATGGGAGATTCGCCGGGTCGGCCATCAACCTGAGGGCGGCCGATGAAGGCGCGCAAACGCGCGGCCCCGCCGCCGGTACGGCGCCGGCGCCGCTTGCCGACGGGGCTGCGGCGCAGCGTCCGCTGGGGGATGCCGCCCGCCCTTATCGCCATCGGGATCGGCGCGGTTCTGTTGAGCGGTACGCCCGAGGGCGCGGTGTGGCTGGCCGATGCCGAGGCGCGCGGCGTGGCCGCTTCGGCCGCCGCCGGGCTGGTCGTCAACGACATCGAGGTCGAAGGGCGCACGACGACCGGTACCGCAACGATCCTCGCCGCGCTTGATGCCCGGCGCGGCACGCCGATCCTCGCGGTCAGCCCGAGCCGGGCGCAGCGGCAGCTCGAAAGCCTTCCCTGGGTGCGCTCCGCGGTGATCGAGCGACACCTGCCCGGTACACTGATCGTCCGCCTCGTCGAGCGCCAGCCGCTGGCGGTCTGGCAGCATGCCGGCAGGCTCGAGCTGATCGACCGCCAGGGCGAGGTCATCCCGGTCAAGGATCTCGGCCGCTTCGCGCATCTGCCGACGGTGGTTGGCGAGGATGCGGCCAAACACGCCGCCCGTCTGCTCGATATGCTGGCGGGCGAGCCGGCGCTGGCCGCGCGCGTCACCGCCGCGGTGCGGGTCGATGACCGCCGTTGGAATGTGCGCATCGACCGGACGATCGAGGTCCTGCTGCCCGAACAGGGCGTTGCCGCCGCATGGGCCCGGCTGGCGGCGCTCGACCGCACGGAAAAATTGTTCGAGCGCAACTTGCGCGAGGTCGATTTACGGCTTCCCGACCGGCTGGTCTTGCGCGTGGTCGCGCCGGCGCAACCGGAAGGGACCGGAAAAAAAGCCGGTCCCGGCAAGCAGGCGCACAATCCGGGGAAGAGCACATGAAGAGCCGCGCCGGCAACGGGCAGGCCCCGCCCCTTGCGAACGGTGCGGCGGAAACACCCCGCGCGCGTCCGGCGCCGATGCGGCCGCGCGGCAGCCTGATCGCCGCGATCGACATCGGCACGACAAAGGTCTGCTGTTTTATCGCCCGCGTCGAGGACGAGCCGCGCATCCTCGGCATCGGAACGCAAATAGCGCGCGGCGTGCGTGCCGGCACCGTGATCGACCTCGATGCCGCCGGCAATTCGATCGTCAGCGCGGTGCATGCTGCCGAGGAAATGGCCGGCGAGACGATCGAGCGCGCGGTCGTGAGCCTCGCCGGCGGGTTCGGCCCGTCGCGCATGGTCAAGGCGGAGGTCGAAATCGGCGGCCGCGAGATCAACGATACCGATATGGGCCAGGTGCTGGAGCGCGGCTATCAGATGCGCGGTTTGCCGGACCGCCGCGTGATCCACTCGATCCCGGTCGGTTTCGCAATCGACGACAGCCGCGGCATTCTCGACCCGCGCGGCATGGCCGGCGAGCGGCTCGGGGTCAACATGCACCTTATTGCCGCGGCCGCCGGCGGCGTGCGCAACCACAGCGCCGCCATCGGCCGCTCGCATCTCGATATCGATGCCCTGGTCGTCAGCCCCTATGCGGCCGGCCTTTCCTGTCTCGTCGAGGATGAGCGGGAACTCGGGGTCACGGTCATCGATATGGGCGGCGGCACGACGACGATCGGGGTGTTTTTCGGCGGCAACCTGATCTTTGCCGACAGCGTGCCGGTTGGCGGCATGCATGTGACCAACGACATCGCGCGCGGCCTCTCGACCCCGCTGACCGATGCGGAGCGGATGAAGGCCCTGTTCGGCGCCGCCATCTCGTCGAGCCTCGACGAGCGCGAAATGATCGCGGTGCCGCAGGTTGGCGAAGAAGAGGACGGGCACGTCAACCGGGTGCCGAAATCGCTGCTGATCAGCATTGTCGCGCCGCGCATCGAGGAAACCTTTGAGCTGGTGCGCAACCGGCTCGAGGCGAGCGGCTGCGACAAGCTCGCAGGGCGGCGTGTCGTGCTGACCGGCGGGGCCAGCCAGCTGCACCGCATTCGCGAACTTGCCGGGCTAATTCTCGACAAACAGATAAGGATCGGCCGGCCGATGCGAATAAAGGGCCTTGCCGAAGCGGCACATGGCCCGGCCTATTCCACAGCCGCCGGATTGCTGCATTTTGCCGTTTCGGAACGCGCCGAATCGCCGCGGGCGCCCCGAATCGCGCGCAGCGGGATATTCGGCCGAATGGGGCAATGGCTGCGCGAGAATTTTTGAGTTTGCTTGGATTCGTCTTCAGGTCCGGGTAATTTTTCGGCTCGCATCTCGGATGGGGGCCCGCCAGGGGCCGCGATCGATGACAGCCGCGCAGGCGGGGAGGGGGCATTATGATCAATTTGAGCATCCCGAAGGACGAGCAGGAGCTTAAGCCCCGCATCACCGTCGTCGGGGTCGGCGGCGCGGGCGGCAACGCCGTCAACAACATGATCCGCTCGAACCTGGTCGGCTGCGAATTCGTCGTGTGCAACACCGACGCGCAGGCGCTGGCGCTGGCCGCGGCGCAGCGCAAGATCCAGCTCGGCATCGGCGTCACCCGCGGGCTTGGCGCCGGCGCCCGCCCCGATGTCGGCCGCGCCGCCGCCGAGGAGGCGCTCGACGACATCCTCGAGTCGATGCAGGGCTCGAACATGGTGTTCATCACCGCCGGGATGGGCGGCGGCACCGGCACCGGCGCCGCCCCGGTCATCGCCCGCATTGCCCGCGAGTCCGGCATCCTGACGGTCGGGGTGGTCACCAAGCCGTTCCACTTCGAAGGCCCGAAGCGCATGCGCATCGCCGACGAGGGCATCGAGGAACTACAGAAATATGTCGATACGCTGATCATCATCCCGAACCAGAACCTGTTCCGCATCGCCAACGAGCGCACCACCCTCGAGGGCGCGTTCAAGATGGCGGACGACGTGCTGCACGCCGGGGTGCGCGGGGTCACCGACCTGATGGTGATGCCCGGCCTTATCAACCTCGACTTTGCCGATATCCGCACCGTGATGAGCGAGATGGGCAAGGCGATGATGGGCACCGGCGAGGCCGAGGGCGAGCGGCGCGCGATCGATGCCGCCGAGGCCGCGATCAACAACCCGCTGCTCGAAGACGTGTCGATGAAGGGCGCCCGCGGCGTCCTGATCAACATCACCGGTGGCACCGACATGACGTTGTTCGAGGTGGACGAGGCGGCCAACCGCATCCGCGAGGAGGTCGATTCCGACGCCAACATCATCTTCGGCTCGACCTTCGACGAAAAACTCGCCGGCCGCATGCGCATCTCGGTGGTGGCGACCGGGATCGAGGCCGAACTGCAGGAGCAGGCGGTTGGCGCGGCGGCCGCCCGTGCCGTGCCGGAGGTTGCGTCGCGCCAGCCGGGCCTCGGCTACACCCAGCCGGCCTTGACCCAGAATGCCGCCGGCCCGCCGCCGTTGCGCAGCGAGCCTCGCGTCGAGGCGCGTTCCGAAACCCCGTCCGAGCCGCTGCCGTCAGTCGCCGAGGCGGCGGAAACCACTGCGGTCAAGAGCGGCGCGTTTATCGCGCCGCGCCCCGTCGATCCCGGGCCGGCGCGCCCGGTGGTGAGCGCTCCGCCGGCACTCGCCGAGGCGTCCCACGATCCGCAGGCTCGACCGAAGGGGCGGGTGCCGAGCCTTATCGAGCGGGTCACCGGGGTTGGGCGGGCCCGTCCGGCGACGGCGGCCGCACCGCGCCCGGCGGCCGCGCCGGCGCGCCCCGCCCAGCCACGGCTCGCCTCGCTCGATCCCGAGCCGCGCGCCGAGACGAGCAAGGAAGACGACCTGCTCGACATCCCCGCCTTCCTGCGCCGCCAAGCCAACTGAGTCATCAGGCCGCGCTTTGGGCGGTAATGCTTGCTTGGGTCGGCGATGCGGGTCCTTCGAGACGCCCGCTTCGCGGGCGCCTCAGGATGAGGTTTTTTCTTAATGCCATCCTAGGCTTATCTCATCCTGAGGAGCGCCCGGAAGGGCGCGCCTCGAAGGACCCGCAGCGCTCATGCACGCCAAATAGAGGCACTCCTGGGACTTGCGAACGTCATCCCGGGCCCTTAATATCCCATGTTGCGGAGGTGTTTCCTGAGCGACATGGAGCACGTTGTTCCACGGCACATTCGTCTGACATCCCACCCGCCCGGCGCCGGTACGGCGGTGCCGCTCAACTGGGGCGCGCCAACCGCGGAACTGCGCGGCCCGGTCGTCGCCAGCCCGGCCGCCGCGCGCTGGCGCAATGCGATCGGCTCGCATAGCGGCTCCTACGCGATCTACCGCGCCCTCGCCGTCGCGACAGGCGCTCTCGCCGCCGATCACCGGCCGGACCTGACCGACACCGCGCCGGTGGCCGCGATCGGCCCGTGGCCGCAATGGGGCGACCCGGCCAAAATCGTCTCGCTCGATCCGTGGGGCCATCTGGTCGGCGAAGTGTTCGCGGCGCAGATCGCCGCCGGTATCGATGCGCGGCCGACGATCGCGGTTACCGCGGCGCGCATTCAGCTGCCGGAGATTGCCGCGCGCATCGCGAGCGGCGACATCGTCCCGGACGGTCGATTGGTGCTGCCGAACGGCGAAATCCGGGTCACCAAGGCGGCAATCGATCCGGTGTGGTATTTGCCCGGCATCGCCGCCCGGTTCGGGGTTGGCGAGCCGGAGCTCCGCCGCACCCTGTTCGAGGAAACGGGCGGCATGTTTCCGGAGCTGGTCACCCGGCCCGACCTGCAGGTTTTTCTGCCGCCGATCGGCGGCACCACGATCTATCTCTTCGGCGACGTGGCGGCGCTCGGCAAGCCGGAGACGATCGTCGCCTGCCGGGTCCATGACGAGTGCAACGGTTCCGACGTGTTCGGCTCCGACATCTGCACCTGCCGGCCCTATCTGGTGCACGGCGTCGAGGTGTGCGCAAGGACGGCACAGGAGGGCGGGGTCGGCATCGTCGTTTACAACCGCAAGGAAGGGCGGGCCCTCGGCGAAGTGACCAAATTCCTGGTCTATAACGCGCGCAAGCGGCAAGAGGGCGGCGACCGCGCCGACACCTATTTCCGCCGCACCGAATGCGTCGCCGGCGTGCAGGATATGCGCTTCCAGGAGTTGATGCCGGACGTGTTCCACTGGCTCGGCGTGAGCCGCGTCGACCGCTGGGTGTCGATGTCGAACGTCAAGCACCAGGCGGCGCGTGCGGCTGGCATCGAGGTGGTCGAGCAGGTGGCGATCCCCGACGGCCTGGTGCCGCTCGACGCGCAGGTCGAGATCGCGGCCAAGAAGGCGGCCGGTTATTTCGCGCCGTCGGGCGCGCCGGACGCACGCCAGCTACGCCATACCAAGGGGCGCGAGCTGGACGCGTAGCGTCCATCTTTCCTTTCAAATTGACTCCCCCGGATTTTCCCCCACTTCACCCCCACCCTAACCCTCTCCCGCTTGCGGGGGAGGGCAGGGTGGGGGCCACCGGGGCGGACGGTTCGGCCGGAGATGAACAGGCGCTCGCGGATTACCTGCTGAGCGCGACGGCGGTGCGCGAACGGTGCGCCGTGGTTTTCCGGGCGGCCGAGCGCGGCGAAACGCGCCATTTCCGCCTCGCACCCGAGCGGCTCGACCTCGCCGCCGAGCGGGTTGCCGCGATCACCCGGCGCCGCTTTCCCGATCTCGCGGTGCCGCTGCACAGCCGCTGGCGGCATTTCGCGGCGGGCGGCGTGGGCCGCGCCGCGCTGGTGGCGGCCGGGGGCGGCAAGGCCGAGCGGGCGCGCGCCGGCCTTGACCTGGCGATCGTCTCGGTGCTGCTCGACGCCGGTGCCGGTTCGGCGTGGCGGTACCGGGAGGCCGAAACCGGGCTGGTGCTGGCGCGCTCGGAGGGGCTGGCGGTGGCGAGCCTGCGGGCGATGCAGAGCGGGCTGTTCTCGCTCGACCCGCGCCAACCGTGGCGGGCCGACGCCGCCGCTCTCGCTACGCTGACACCCGAGGTGCTCGGCGAGGCATTTCAGCACGACCCGCAAAACCCGCTTCTGGGACTGGACGGACGCGCGGCGCTGCTCCGCCGGCTCGGCGAGGTGGTCGCGGCGCAGCCGGCGGTGTTCGGGACGCCGCCGCGCCCCGGCAATCTATATGATTTTTGGCTGTCGCGCCGGGCCGGGCTGCCGGCGCCCGAGATGCTTCGCCTGATGCTGCGCTGTCTCGGGCCGATCTGGCCGGGCCGGTTGTCGCTGGACGGGGTGCCGCTCGGCGATTGCGGCCGGCACGGCGCGGTGTCGGGCGACGGCTTTGTGCCGTTTCACAAGCTCAGCCAGTGGCTTGTCTATTCGCTGATCGAGCCGCTCGTCGCCGCCGGCTTTTCGGTCACCGAGATTGGCGGACTGACCGGTCTCGCGGAATACAGGAATGGCGGGCTGCTGATCGACGGGGGGGTGATCGTGCCGCGCGACCCCGGTCTCGCCACCTGCCCGCTCGACCCGTTCGGCGAAGCCGTCGTCGAATGGCGTGCGCTTACCGTCGCGTTGCTCGACCGCGTCGCCGAGCGGGTGCGCGGGCTGCTCGGGGTGGACGCCGCTTCGTTTCCGCTCGCCAAGGTGCTTGAAGGCGGCAGCTGGGCTGCCGGCCGCGAGATCGCCGCCGAACGCCGCCCGGACGGCGGCCCGCCGCTCAAGATCGTCAGCGACGGCACCCTTTTCTGAGGAGCGCGCCGATGGCCGCCAAAATCACCCTGGTCGATCATCCGCTGGTCCGGCACAAGCTGTCGCTGATGCGACGGCAGGATACCAGCACGTCGAAATTTCGCGGCTTGATGCGCGAGATCAGCCTGTTGCTCGCCTATGAAGCAACCCGTGACCTCGCGCTCGACGAGATCGACATCGAGACCCCGCTCGAACGGACGCGCGCGCCGGTGCTGGCCGGCAAAAAACTCTGCCTCGTGTCGATCCTGCGCGCCGGCAACGGCATCCTGGACGGCATGCTCGACCTGATCCCGTCGGCGCGGGTCGGCCATATCGGCATCTACCGCGAGCCGCGCACCCTGGAAGCCATCGAATACTATTTGAAACTGCCGGACGATCTGGCGGAACGCGACGCAATCGTGGTGGACCCGATGCTGGCGACCGGCAATTCGGCGATCGCGGCGATCTCGCGCCTTGTCGAGCTGCGCGCCCGCTCGATCCGCTTTGTCTGCCTCGTCGCGGCGCCCGAGGGGATCGAGCGGTTGCAGGAGGTGTTCCCCGAGGTGCCGATCGTCACCGCCGCGATCGACCGCTGCCTCGACGCGCACGGCTACATCCTGCCCGGCCTCGGCGATGCCGGCGACCGTCTGTTCGGCACGAAATGATCTAATCGGCAGCGTCGAGGTAGCGGCGGCGCAGGTGGCGACGGAAGGCGGCGGTACCGAGCGGTGCGCCGGTTGCCGCCTCGATCAGCTCGTCCATATGCAACAAAGAGCCGCGGCAGTGGATGCGCTCGCGCAGCCAGGAAAGCAGCGGGGCGAATTCGCCGCGTTCGATCTGCGTCGCGAGGCCGGGCAGCGCGGCCTCGGCGGCGGCGAACAGCTGTGCGCCGATCAGCGCGCCCAGCGTGTAGGTCGGGAAATAACCCCAGGCGCCGTCGTACCAGTGAATGTCCTGCAACGTGCCGTCGCGGTCGGAGGGCGGGGTAACGCCGATCAGATCGTGCAACCACTCGGCGAAGGCGCCGGGCAGGTCGCGCGGCGCGAGGTCGCCGGCGATCATCGCCCGCTCCAGCCGGTAGCGCAGGATGACGTGCGCCGGATAGGTGATCTCGTCGGCATCGACCCGGATCGGGCCGGGGCGCACGGCGATCTGCCGGCGATGGACGGAGTCCGGGTCCCACCACGCCGGGTCGCCGCCGAACACCTCGCCGAGCAGCGGCGCTGCGAAGCGGGCGAACGGAAGGCTGCGGCACACCTGCATTTCGAGAAACAGCGACTGACTTTCGTGCACCGCCATGCCGCGCGCCATGCCGACCGGCTGCCGCCGCCATTCGGCCGGCAGGCCGCGCTTGTAGAGCGCGTGCCCGGTCTCGTGCAGCGTGCCCATCAGCGATTTCGAGAAATCCGCTTCGTCGTAGCGGGTCGTCAGGCGCACGTCGTCGGGGGTGCCGCCGCAGAACGGGTGGGCGCTCTCGTCGAGCCTTCCGTGCGCGAAATCGAAACCGATCCGCTGCATCAGCATCAGCGCCGCCCGGCGCTGCGCCGCGACCGGAAACGGGCCCGGCGGCGGCGCCGACGGTGGTTTGGCTTCCTGCCGCGCCAGCGCGGCATCGAGGAGTTCCGGCAAAAAACCGGCAAGCTCGTCGAACAGGCGGTCGATCGCCGCAGTCGCGACGCCCGGCTGGTACTGATCGAGCAGCGCGTCGTAGGGCGACAGGCCGAGCCGCCCGGCCTTGGCGTCGGCCATTTCGCGGGTCAGACGCAGGACCTGCTCGAGGCCCGGCAGGGCGGCGGCGAAATCGTTGGCCGGCCGCGCCGCCCGCCACGCCGTTTCCGAATGCGAGCAGGCCTGCGACAGGGCGGCGACGAGGTCCTCCGGCACCGCCGCCGCATGGTTCCAGCGTCGCCGCATCTCGCGAAGATTGGCGCGCCGCCAGTCGTCGAGGCCGGCCGCTTCCGCGTCCGCCGCGTCAAGCAGACCGGGCATCTCGGGCGCGGTCAGCAGCCGATGGGCGACGACCCGCAACGCCACGAGCTGTTCGGCGCGCGCGGCGGCGCCGCCCGGCGGCATCATCGTCGCGGCATCCCAATGCAGGACGGCGATCGCCTCCTCGACCGCGCCGAGGCGGCCGAAGCGCGTCTCAAGATCGCGATACGGGTTCATGTTCAGGGTGTTCGCGGTCGGCAACATCCGATCGGCGCGATTCCGAAAGGATGAAGACGACAATGGCTGCCACCGCCAGCGAAAACCAGGTGATCACGTATTGCAGATGGTTGTTCGGCAGCGGCGGGAGCTGCGCCCGTCCCTTGGGCCAGCCGCCGGGGTTCGGGGTGGCGTCGGCGTCGATGTAGAACGGCGCCAGCGCCGGCAGCCCATCGGCTTTGGCGATCGCGGCGCGGTCGATCCAGTACCAGTCGGCCTGCTGCGGCCGGTTGTCGGGGGTGAACCAGCCCGGCCGCGATGCCGGGGCCAGGCGCAACAGGCCGGAGACCCGCACCCGCCCGCTCGGGTCACCTTCCCGGCGCTTCGCCGGGTCCTTCAGGTTTTCCGGGACGAAGCCCCGGTTGACCAGGACGAAGCGGCCGGAATCCTCGCGCAGCGGCGTCACCACGTCAAAGCCGGCCTCGCCCTCTGGACCGATCGCGTTGACCAGGGTTTCCTTGCCGTTGAGAAACACTCCCTCAACGAAGACCCGATGCAGCGCCAGCGGTTTCGCCTGTTGGGCATCGTGCGGCACGGCCGAAGGAGGCGCCGCGAGCGCCGCCGCGCGTGCCGCGATCAATCCTTCCTTCCAGTGCAGCCGCTGAACCTGCCAGAAGCCGAGCGCGAGGCACAAAAGGGTGGCCGCGGCGGTGAACAGGGTGGGACCGAGACGGGGGCGGAACCGTGTCATGCGGTGCCGCCGACCCCGGCCTCGCTCAGCCGGCGAGGCCGCCCTCGGGGATGGCGTTGCCCATGCCCCACCAGTAGATGCAGACGAACAGGAACAGCCATACCACGTCAACAAAATGCCAATACCACGCGGCCGCTTCGAGGCCGAAATGGTGATCCGGCTTGAAGTCGCCCCGGTTCGCCCGCCACAGGCAGACGGCAAGGAAGGTCGTGCCGATGATTACATGGAACCCGTGAAAGCCGGTCGCCATGAAGAAGGTCGATGGATAGATGCCGCCGGTGAAGTGGAACGCGGCATGCGTGTATTCGTAGGCCTGCAGGCAGGTGAACGAGATGCCGAGCGCCACCGTCACCGCGAGGCCCTGCACCAGGCCGCGCCGGTCGCCCTCGAGCAGCGAGTGGTGCGCCCAGGTCACCGTGGTTCCCGACATCAGCAGGATCAGCGTGTTGAGGAACGGCAACTCGAACGGGGCGAACGGGTGGATGCCTTTCGGCGGCCACACCCCATGAACCGGATAAAGGCTGGCGTTGAAGAAGGCCCAGAAGAACGCAAGGAAGAACATCACCTCGGAGGCGATGAACAGCGCCATGCCGTAGCGCAGGCCGAGCTGCACGACCGGCGTGTGGAAACCCTTGAAGGTCGCCTCGCGGATCACGTCGCGCCACCACACCGCCATCACGGCGAGCACGAGTATGAAGCCGGCAAACATCAGGTACGTGCCGTACCCGTGCATGTAGAGGACGCCGCCGGTCGCCAGTATCCCGCCGGCGAAAGCGCCGGCGATCGGCCACGGGCTCGGATCGACGAGGTGATAGGGATGCTTTGGCGCGCTATGCGCGTGTCCATGGCGGAGAGCGTCCGCGTTGCCGCCAGGCTCCCTGTGCAGTTCGGTATGCGCGTCGGCGTGGGTGTCGGTCATGTCTCTCCGCCAAAATTGCTTTCGGACTAGCCCCCGCTCATCCGAACAAGAGCGATGACGTAAAACAACACGACGAGCGACAGCAGCACGACGAGCAGCGCGCGGTTGCGCGCGCGCATCCGGCGCTCGCGTTCATCCATCGATAGCTCGATCCCGGCGGCGCTCACCGCCCGATCCCCGTAAAGCCGAACCCGATATGATCGGCCAGCAGCAGCGCGAAGACCAGGAACAGGTAAAGGAGCGAGAATGCAAACATCTGCCGCGCGCTGCGGTCGCTCCCATCATGCCAGACCCGGATCGCGAACACGGTGAAGAGAACGCTGAGCCCGCCTGCCGCGGCGGCGTAAACCGGCCCTGCCAGACCGAGCAGCCAAGGCGCGACGCTCGCCGGCCACAGCATCAGCGTATAAAGCAACATCTGCCGCCGCGTCTCGCGCGGGCCGGCGACCACCGGCAGCATCGGCACGCCAGCCTTCTCGTACTCGCCGGCGCGATATAGCGACAACGCCCAGAAATGCGGCGGGGTCCAGAAGAAGATGATCGCGAACAGCGCCACCGCGCCCCAGCCGACATCGCCGGTCACCGCCGCCCAGCCGACGATCGGCGGCAGCGCCCCGGCGGCGCCCCCGATTACGATGTTCTGCGGGGTGCGGCGCTTCAGCCAGATCGTATAGATGACGACATAGAACGCGATCGTCAGGGCCAGCAATTCGGCCGCCACCCAGTTGATCGCGAGGCCCATGATCGCGACCGACCACGCCGCCAGCACGATGCCAAATCCGAGCGCCTCGCCGGGCAGCATGCGCCCGGCCGGCAGCGGCCGGTTGGCGGTGCGCCGCATCACCGCGTCGATGTCGCGGTCATACCACATGTTGATCGCGCCGGACGCCCCTGCGCCGACCGCGATGCACAAGACCGCTACCGCCGCCAATGCCGGGTGAAGATGACCCGGCGCCAGCACGAGGCCGACAAACCCCGTGAATACCACGAGCGACATGACCCGCGGCTTCAGGATGCGGATGTAGTCGCCGACCATCGCCCCGAGATAGGGCGTGGCGGTGGTCGGGTGTTCGCTCAACTCGCTAATATCCGTGCTCTCCGATAACAGAGTTGCCGGCAAGTGCTTAGTGACCCGTCGGCGCGATCACCGGGATTTCTTCAAAGCTGTGGAACGGCGGCGGCGAGGACAGCTGCCACTCCAAGGTCGTCGCGCCCTCGCCCCAGTAATTGGCGCCGACCCGCTTTCCGTATAGCAACGTGTGAAACACGATGAACACGAAGAACAGGGTCGAGGCGAACGAGATGAAGGAGCCGATGGAGGCGACGAAGTTCCACCCGGCGAACGCGTCGGGGTAGTCGGCAATTCGCCGCGGCATGCCGGCTGCCCCGAGGAAGTGCATCGGGAAGAATGTCAGGTTGACGCCGATGAACGTCGTCCAGAAGTGAATTTTGCCGAACGTCTCGTTGTATTGGCGACCGGACATCTTGCCGATCCAGTAATAGAATCCGGCAAACAACGAGAACACCGCGCCCAGGGACAGCACGTAGTGGAAGTGCGCCACCACATAATAAGTGTTGTGCAGCGCATGGTCGAGGCCGGCATTGGCCAGCACCACCCCGGTGACGCCGCCGATCGTGAACAGGAAGATAAAGCCGATCGCAAACAGCATCGGCGTCTTGAATTCGATCGAGCCGCCCCACATCGTGGCAATCCACGAGAAAATCTTCACCCCGGTCGGCACCGCGATGACCATCGTCGCTGCGGTGAAATAGGCCTGGGTATCGACCGAGATGCCGGTCGTGAACATGTGGTGCGCCCACACGATAAACCCGATGACGCCGATCGCGACCATCGCGTAGGCCATGCCGAGATAGCCGAACACCGGCTTCTTCGAGAAGGTCGACACGACCTGCGAGATCATGCCGAAGCCCGGTATGATCATGATGTAAACTTCGGGGTGCCCGAAGAACCAGAACAGGTGCAGAAACAGCAGGGGGTCGCCGCCGCCCGCCGGCTTGAAGAAGGTCGTGCCGAAATTGCGGTCGGTCAGCAGCATCGTGATCGCGCCCGCCAGCACCGGTAAGGCCAGCAACAGCATGAACGCGGTCACCAGAATTGCCCATACGAATAGCGGCATGCGATGCAGCGTCATCCCCGGCGCCCGCATGTTGAAGATCGTCGTGATGAAATTGATCGAACTCATGATCGACGACGCGCCGGCGAGGTGCAGCGCAAAGATCACCATGTCGATCGACGGTCCGGGGTGGCCGGAGGGCCCGGCCTCCGACAACGGCACGTAGAGGGTCCAGCCGACGCCCGGCCCGGCGCCGTTGACCCCGTCGCCGGCGCCGACGAAGGCCGAGCAGGCGAGCAGCAGGAAGGCCGGCACCAACAGCCAGAAACTGACGTTGTTCATCCGCGGAAAGGCCATGTCCGGCGCGCCGATCATCAGCGGCACGAACCAGTTGCCGAACCCGCCCATCGTCGCCGGCATGATCGCGAAGAACACCATGATCAGCCCGTGCGTGGTGAACAGCACGTTATAAATCTGATGATCGGTAATGAGGGTGTTGTGCGGGTGCATCAGCTGCGCCCGCATGACGACCGACACGACGCCGCCGATCAAGGCGGTGCAGATCGAAAAGATGATGTAAAGGGTGCCGATGTCCTTGTGGTTGGTCGAGGCGAACCAACGAACGAAAAATCCAGGTCGATGATCGTGCGCCTCGCCGTCGATCGTCGCGTCGTGGTAACTCATCGCGGACCTCCGGCTGTCAGTTTCCCGAGGGCGCGTCGAGCCGCGCCGGCCGGGCCTCGGTCGCCTTCGCGACGAGAGTTGCGGGGTGCGTCGGCGTGCCCTGCGGCGCCGCGTCGGCGGAGAATTTCTTTTTGGCCTCGCTCAGCCATTTTTCGAAGTCCGCTTTCGGTAGCGCGACGATCTTGATCGGCATGAACGGGTGATTGATGCCGCAGATCTGGTTGCACTGGCCGTAATAGGTGCCTTCGTGATCGACGCTGAACCAAGCCTGGTTGACCCGCCCCGGCACGGCATATTCCTGTACCCCCATCGACGGCATGAACCAGCTATGGATTACGTCGGTGGAGGTGATCAGCACGCGGATCACCGAACCGACCGGAACGACGATCGGATTATCGACTTCGAGGAGCCGCGGCTTCCCCTCCTTTATCTGTTCGGCCACGGGCATCATGTTGCTGTCGAAGCTCAGATTGCCCTGATCCGGGTAGTTATAGCTCCAGTACCACTGATGACCGGTCACTTTGAGCGTGAGGTCGGCATGCGGCACCCGGTCCATGTAGTACATGAGCTTGAAGGAGGGGACGGCAATGACGGCGAGGATGATTACCGGCACGATCGTCCAGGTTACTTCGAGCAACGGGTTATGGGTGGTCTTGCTGGGAACCGGATGCCGCTTCGCGCTGAACTTCACGATCGCATAGAGCAGCAGGCCAAGGACGAGGAGGACAATGAGCGAAATGATGATCAGCAGCTCGTTGTTCAGCACGTCGATATGCTCGCGCACCGGCGAGGCCGCGGGCTGCATGCCCAGCTGCCAGTCGTGCGGCAACTCGACATTGTCGGCAAGCGCCCGAGGCGCCGCCCAGAGCACCGCGAGCGTGGCGAGCGCAGCCCGGGTGAGTCCGCGTCGCTGAAGCATCTGATCCTCGCCCCCTCGTAATGAGCGCGCGCCCGGCACGAGGTCCGGGCTGCCGCAACGTTACCGCGATGCCGCGAGAGCCTCAACTCCGCTGCTCCGCGACCGTTCCCTAATACCGCCCACGGCGGCACGGCGCCAACCGCATCTTTGCGACTTTCTGACGCAGAAATGCGGCCGCGCGGCGGCGATCCCGCTTCCGCCTGGCGCCGCGAGACACCATATATCCACAATCGCATCGCACCGTGGCCTTGCCGCAAAGGAGTAGCGAATGGCCGATCTCGCCCGCACCGACGAGCTCTTCTTCACTCGTACCGGCATGGACCGCACCAAGGTCGAGCGCATTGTCGCGGAGGAGCTCGCCGGCATGGATGATGGCGAGTTGTTCCTCGAATGGAGTCAGTCCGAGAGCCTGGTGTTCGATGACGGCCGCATCAAATCGGCGGCGTTCGACCAGAGCCAGGGTTTCGGGCTGCGTGCGCTCTCGGGCGAATCGTGCGGTTTTGCGCATTCGGGCGAATTGTCGGAAGAGGCGATCCGCCGCGCCGGGCGCACGGTGCGCGCGGTCAAGACCGGATCGGGCGGGGTTCTCGCCGCGGGCCCGGCCGGCACCAACCGCCAGCTTTATACCGACGCCAACCCGCTGGGCGGCTATGATTTTGGTACCAAAGCGAAGCTTCTGGCCGACATCGACGCCTATGCGCGAGGGCTCGACCCGCGCGTGCGCCAGGTCTCGGCTTCGGTGAGCGGCGTCTGGCAGGCGGTGCAGATCGTGCGGCCGGATGGGCTCCGGGTCGGCGACATCAGGCCGATGGTGCGGCTCAATGTCAGCATCGTCGTGGCCGAAGGCGACCGCATGGAGCACGGCTCCGCGGGCGCCGGCGGGCGCGTGGAGTATCACCGCTATTTCGAGCCGGCGCGGTGGCGGGCGCAGGTGGACGAGGCGTTGCGCCAGGCGCTGGTCAATCTCGGCTCGGTGTCGGCGCCGGCGGGCCAAATGAGCGTCGTGCTGGGGCCGGGCTGGCCGGGCGTGATGCTGCACGAGGCGGTGGGGCACGGGCTCGAAGGCGATTTCAACCGCAAGAAGACATCTGCCTTCGCCGGCCTCATCGGCACGCGCGTTGCATCTCCGGGCGTCACCGTCGTAGACGACGGGGTGATGCAGGACCGCCGCGGCTCGCTCACCGTCGATGACGAAGGCACGCCGACCGGAACCACGGTGCTGATCGAGGACGGCATTCTCAAAGGCTATATGCAGGACCGGCTCAATGCGCGGCTCATGGGCATGCGCCCGACCGGCAATGGCCGGCGCCAGGGCTTTGCCTACGCGCCGATGCCGCGCATGACCAACACCTATATGCTGGCCGGCGACAAGGACCCCAAAGAGATTCTGCAATCGGTGAAGCGCGGCCTCTATGCCGTCAATTTCGGCGGCGGCCAGGTCGACATCACCTCGGGCAAGTTCGTGTTCTCGGCCTCGGAAGCCTATCTCATCGAGAACGGCAAGCTCGGAAGGCCGGTGAAGGGCGCGACCTTGATCGGCAACGGCCCCGACGCTCTGACGAAGATCACCATGATCGGCAACGACCTCGCGCTCG
>DASUKH010000111.1:0-11038 GCA_036278835.1 Allostellaceae bacterium | reverse complement strand
CCCGGACGAGCCGAACTGGCGCCGGAACACCCCCTCGATGACGAGCGCCAGGCCGAAGGTCAGGAGCAGCCCGTAGAGGTGGTCGAGGCGGGCGATGCGGCGCAGCAGCAGCCGCTCGGTCAAGACGCCGGTGATGCCGACCGCGATCGGCGCGATGACGAGGGCGGGCCAATACCCGACCCCGGCCCATTGCAACAGAAACCAGGCACAGAAGGCGCCCAGCATGTACTGCGCGCCATGCGCGAAATTGATGATGTTGAGGAGGCCGAAGATGACGGCGAGGCCGAGGCTCAGGATCGCGTAGAACGCGCCGTTGATCAGCCCGACCAGCAATTGTGCGAACAACAGCGGCGCCGGTACGCCGAGCAAAGAGAGCATGCCCCGTCAAATCCCTCGGTAAGCACCCTCTTCCCCACCGCGGGAGAGGGAAGGGGTGAGGGGGCGCTCGGCGCCCCCGCCCTCACCCACCGCTCGCTCTCGCGAGCGGTCCCCCCTCTCCCGCGATGCGGGAGAGGGTTAAAACAACCCCGCCGATCGCTACTTCGCCGCCAGCTTGCATTGGTTGCCGTGCGGCAGCTTGTAGGCGACGTTGCCGGGGATCGTGCGGATCAGCTTGTAGAGATCCCATTCGCCCTTCGACTCCGACGGCTTCTTGACCTCGAACAGGTACATGTCGCGGACCAGCGAACCGCTCGGCTCGAGGTGGCCGTTTTTCGTCATGAAATCGTTGACCGGGTGCGAGCGCAGCTGCTTCATCACCTTGTCGGCGTCGAGGCTGTTGACCGCCTTGACCGCCTTCAGCCACGCCATCGTCGCGCTGTAGTCGCCGGCCTGCACCATGGTCGGCTCCTTGTGCATCTTGGCGAAGAACTTCTTCGACCAGGCGCGGGTCTGGTCGTTCTGGTCCCAGTAGAAGGCGGCGGTCAGCTGCAGACCCTGCGCGGTCTGCAATCCGAGGCTGTGCACGTCGCTGAGGAAGATCAGGAGGCCGGCGAGCTTCTGGCCACCCTTGACGATGCCGAACTCGGCGGCCTGCTTGATCGAGTTGATGGTGTCGCCGCCGGCGTTGGCGAGGCCGATGATCTGCGCCTTCGAGGCCTGCGCCTGCAACAGGTAGGAGGAAAAGTCCGCGGTGTTGAGCGGCACCAGCGCGTGGCCCAGCACCTTGCCGCCGTTCTCCTTGACGACCGCCGCGGTGTCGCGTTCGAGCGCGTGCCCGAAGGCGCAATCGGCGGTGATGAAGAACCACGTCTTGCCGCCCGCCTTGACGACCGCCGCGCCGGTGCCGTTGGCCAAGGCCGTCGTGTCATAGGTCCAGTGGATGCCGTACGGGGAGCAGTGGCTGCCGGTCAGGTCCGACGAGGCGGCGCCGTTGACCATGATCACCCTGTGCTTCTGGCGCGCCACTTCCTGCACTGCCAGCGCGGTGCTCGACGTCGTCAGGTCGGTGATCATATCGACGCCCTGGTCGAACCATTTGCGCGCGATCGCGGCGGCGATATCGGGCTTGTTCTGGTGATCGGCGCTCAGCACCTCGATTTTCTTGCCGTCGAGCTTGCCGCCGAAATCGTCGACCGCCATCTGGACCGCGGCCACCGCGCCCGGCCCGGCGAGATCGGCATAAAGGCTCGACATATCGGTCAGGACGCCGATCTTGATCGTGTCCTTGTTGATCTGCGCCTCGGCTGCGGTGGCCGCCATGGTGGCGCACAGCATGCCGGCAAACAGCAGCGCGACGGCTTTTCCAAATCTCATCGTCTCCCCCTTTTGGGCCTTTCAGACCCCGAGATACTCGTGCAGGCGATCTATGTGCCGCGCGACCTCGGAATTGTCCATCATATCGACGACCCGACCGTGCTCGACGATGTAATGCCGGTCGGCGATGGTCGAGGAGAAGTGAAAATTCTGCTCGACCAGCAGGATCGTGAAACCCTTCGCCTTCAAGGTGCGGATGACCTGGCCGATCTGCTGGACGATGACCGGCGCGAGGCCCTCGGTCGGCTCGTCGAGCAGCAACAGGTCGGCGCCGGTGCGCAGGATGCGGCCGATCGCCAGCATCTGCTGCTCGCCGCCCGACAGCTTGGTGCCTTGGCTGCGGCGGCGCAGCATGAGGTTGGGGAAAATCTCGTAAATCTCCTCGACCGACATGCCGCCCGGCCGCACCACCGGCGGCAGCATCAGGTTCTCCTCGACATCGAGGCTGGCGAAGATGCCGCGCTCCTCCGGGCAATAGGCGATGCCGAGCCGGGCGATGCGGTTCGACGGCCAGCGGATCAACTCGCTGCCGCGGAACCTGACCGAGCCGGTGCGCTGGCCGATGATGCCCATGATGGCGCGCAAGGTCGTCGTCTTGCCGGCGCCGTTGCGGCCGAGCAGCGTGACGAGCTCGCCCTCGCGGATCGCGAACTCCATGCCGTGCAGGATGTGCGATTCGCCATACCAGGCATTGAGGCCGGAGACCGCGAGGAGCGGCGCGCCAGCGGCGGCGTCAGGCATCGCCGGTTCCCATGTAGGCCTCGACGACGCGGGGATCGGCCGAAATCTCGGCGTAGTCGCCTTCGGCCAGGATCTGGCCGCCGGTCAAGACGGTGATGCGCTGCGAGAGGTCGGCGACGACTGGCAGATTGTGCTCGACCATCAGCACCGTGCGGTCTTTTGCCGCGTCGCGGATCAGCGCCGAGATGCGCCCGATATCCTCCTGGCCCAGCCCCGACATCGGCTCGTCGAGCAGCAGCATCTCCGGGGCGAGCGCCAGGGTGGTGGCGATCTCGAGGGCGCGCTTGCGGCCATAGGACAGGGCGGCGGCCTCCTCTTCGGCGAAACCGGCCAGCCCGACCGCATCGAGCAGTTCGAAAGCCCGCCCGTTCAGCCGGTCGAGCACGCGCTGCGAGCGCCAGAACTGGAACGAGTTGGCGAGCGGCCGCTGCAAGGCGACCCGCACATTGTCGCGCACGCTCAAATGCGGGAACACGGCCGAGGTCTGGAACGAGCGGACGAGGCCGCGCCGCGCCACCCGCGCCGGCCGCTCGCGGGTGATGTCGCGGCCCTGGTAGAAAATCTGGCCGGCGGTCGGTTCGAGGAATTTGGTCAGCAGGTTGAAGACGGTGGTCTTGCCGGCGCCGTTGGGGCCGATCAGCGCATGGATCGTGCCGCGGCGGATTTTGAGATCGACCCCCAGGACCGCGGTAAAGCCGCGAAACTCCTTGGTTAGACCTCGGGTTTCAAGGATCAGGTCGTCCACGCAAGCCGCTTTTCGATATCGTGCGCGGACCCTACCGGCACCGCTTGGCCGAGACAAGGGCGGCTGCCGGCCTGGAATTGCTTCGTCATTCCGGGCCGGCCCGAAGGGCTGGACCCGGAACCCATGAACACCGGCTTTTTCCAGCTACAGTAGACGCTGGTGTTTATGGGTTCCGGGTTCGCGGGCGTTGCCCGCGCCCCGGAATGACAGCGGCTGTTATTCCCCCGCATTCTCAAAAGCCGGGACCCATTCTTCAATATCGCGAAAGCGGACGGGTGGGTCCCGGCTTTCGCCGGGAATGCGGAAACGCGGCGGATGGCGCGCTAATCGACCTTGAGCAGCTGCACGTCGAAGATCAGGGTCGCGTTCGGGGGGATGATGCCGCCGCCGGCGCCGTGCCGGCCGTAGGCGAGATCGGGCGGGATGATCAGGGTGCGCTCGCCGCCGACCTTCATGCCGGCGACGCCCTGATCCCAACCGGGGATTACCTGGTGCGCCCCGAGGGTGAAGTCGAACGGCTCGTTGCGGTCGAGCGAGCTGTCGAATTTCTTGCCCTTTTTGCCGTCCGCGTAGAGCCAGCCGGTATAGTTGACCGTGACCTTGTCGCCGGGTTTCGCCTCGGCGCCGGTGCCGGGCTTCGTGTCGGTGTATTTGAGGCCGTTGGCCAGCTCGGTCATATGGCCCGATGCTCCTGATTGGGCCGCCGCCGCGGCTTTCTGCGGCGCGGGGGTTGCGAGGGAAACGAGAGCGAGCGCCGCCACCGCGACGCCGAGGTGGACGAACCTCATCAGAGTGCCGATATCCTGATGGTTGCGACGGGTAGAGGGATGATCCCGATGTCGAGCGCGATCTTGAACGAGACGGTTGCCGGCGTCACCGAAATTCTCGGCGAGGAATTGTCGAAGATCGCGGTCGAGCGGGCGGCGATCGGGCTGTTCTTCACCGGGGTCAAGCTCGACACCGGGCATACCGGGGCCTGCGCGACCCCGATCAAGACGATCCCCGAGGCGGTCTGCTGCCCGTCATCGGCGATGGCGATGCCGTTTCCCGGCAAGTTGCGCGGCCGGCCGGCGGGCGAAGTCATGCACGAGGCGTTCTCCGACCACGGCATCCGCCGCGCCGTCGGCATCGCCACCCTCAACGCGCTCGCCGAGCGCTGCTGGGAGGTGCGGCCCAATCCGCTCGTCGAATTGCGCTCCGGCGTCGATGCGTTCCACGCAAACGAGTTCCGCGACGGCGACCTGACCGTCGTGATCGGCGCCTTCGTGCCGTTCCTGCGCGAATTGAAGCGCCGCGGCCGGCCCTATCTCGTGCTCGAGCAGGATCCCGACACCCTCAAGGCCGACGAGTTGCCGTTCTTCCGGCCGGCCGCGATGGCCCGCGAAATCGTGCCGCAGGCCGACATCCTGCTGATCACCGGCACGACCTTGCTCAACGACACGCTCGAGAACCTGCTGGGCTGGGCGCGGCCGGACGCGCGGGTGACGATGGTCGGGCCGACGGTCGGCCTCTTTCCCGATCCACTGCTGCGGCGCGGCGCCGACATCCTCGGCTCGGTGCGGGTGACCGAGCCCGAGCCGTTTCTCGATCTGCTGGCCGAGGGCGGTTCCGGCTACCATTTCTTCGGCCGCTCGGCCGAAAAGGTCGTGCTGGCCCGCCGCGCCGGCGCGGTCCGCGCCGCCGCCTGAGCCTAGCAGCCGAGGGCGGCGGGCGGGGTGGCGGGGCTGGCGCCGGGTTCGCCGAGCACGGCAAAGGCATAGACGCCGATCTCGTGCGTCGCGGTATCGCCGAGCGCGCGGCGCACATCGGCCCGGCTCGCCGAACACCGGACCATCTCGGCCGGCGGCAGGCGGTAGCCGGAAAACCGGCCGTCGTTGCGCATCAACGCGACCGCCTGGCCCTCGTCCTGGGCGATGACGATGGCGCGGGCATCCGGTCCCGCCGCCCCGAGCGGCTCGACCCTGACATCGAAAATCTGCATCGGCCGCAGAACGCCGGTGCCGGCGCTGCGTTCCGCTCACCGGCGCCGGGCGGCCGGCGGGGCATCGTGCCGCAGGCCCGGCATTTTCCGGCGCCCGGCGGGTTTGTCTCTAGTGTCCTGAACCAGAAGTTCGATGGATCAGAGCGGTCATCTTCGTCATACCGGCGAAGGCCGGTATCCACGCTTCAACCGTCAACCCGGCGGACAGATGGGTCCCGGCCTTCGCCGGGACGACAGCGTTGAGATGCTGCGAACTTCGGAATCAGGACACTAGGGGCATCGTGGAGCGGATTTGACAGAGCGGACAAGAAACGCCTTCGGTATCGCGCGCCTCGCGATGCGCCTCGCCTGGGCCGGTCTGCGGCACCGGCCGCACCGGCAGACGGTGGCGGAGCGGCTGGCGGCATTGCCGCGGCGCGGGCTGCCGGTCGATGCGCCGGTCGCGATCCGCTGGGACGAGCACCTGATCCCGTTCATTGAAGCCAAGAGCGACCGCGATCTCGCCGTCGCGCTCGGCCTCGTGCATTCCCATCTGCGCCTCGCGCAAATCGAGCTGATGCGGCGCATCGCCTATGGCAGGCTGGCCGAGGTGGCGGGGCCGATCGCGGTGCCGATCGACCATGCGCTGCGCCTGATCGACCCGGGCCGGGCGGTGCCGGAGATCGTCGCGATGCTGCCGCCGGCGACAAGCGACTGGCTCGAAGGCTTTGTCGCCGGCATCAACCACCACATCGCCTCGGACGCCGAACCGCCGCTCGAATTTCGCCTGCTCGGGCTCGATCCCGAGCCGTGGACAATCGCCGACGTCGTGACCCTGGCGCGGCTGTGCGCCGCCGATGTGACCTGGCTGGTGATCGCCCGGCTGCTGCCGCCGCGCACCCGGAGCGGCGCCGGCTGGCCCGAAATCTGGGACCGACTGATCGCCGACGGGACGATGGCGATCATCCCGGAAGAGGGCGATATTCCCGAAGCGGCGACCGCCGCGCTCGAGGAGATCGTGCTCGGATCGGGGCGCAACGGCAGCAACGCGCTGGCGGTCTCCGGGCGGCGCAGCGCCACCGGCCGGCCGTTTGTCGCCGGCGACCCGCATTTGACAATCAACCTGCCGAGCGTCTGGCTCGCCGCCGGCTACAAATCGCCCTCTTACAATCTGGCCGGGCTGATGATTCCCGGCCTGCCGGTCATGGCGATCGGCCGCAACCCGTTTCTGTCGTGGGGCGGCACGAACCTGCACGCGGCAAGTAGCGAATTGTTCGATGTCTCCCGGCTGCCGGACGACGAGATCACCGAGCGTTGCGTTCGTATCGGGGTGCGCTGGTCGCATCCGCGCGATATCGTGCTGCGCGAGACCCGGCACGGCCCGATCGTCTCCGACCTGCCCTTGATGCGAAGCCGGCCCGGCGAGCGGCTGGCGATGCGCTGGGTCGGGCATCAGGCCTCGGACGAGATCGGCGCCCTCCTGGCGGTCAACCGGGCACGCGACGCCGCTTCGTTCGCCCGCGCCGTCGAAGGCTTCGCGGTGCCCGGCCAGACCCTGGTGTTTGCCGAACGGGGCGAAGCGCGCCGGCCCGGCCGGATCGGCCGTATCAAGGCGGCCTGGCTGCCGCGCCGCCCGCCGCTGCCGCCCGCCGATCTGGTGTCGCCGCCGGACGCCGTGGCGGCGTGGCGCTCGCACATCACCGCTGCCGATTTTCCGGCCGAGATCGACCCGGCTTGCGGCTTTGTCGTATCGGCCAACGAGCGGCCGGAGCCGAACGGCGTGCCGGTCGGCTGGTTTTTCTCGCCGGGCCACCGGGCGGCGCGCATGGCGGTCCTGCTCGACGGCATCGAAGGCACCGGTTTCGCCGATCTCGCCGCGCTACAGACCGACGTTACGATCGCGGCGAACCGGGAGTTGCGCGACCGGCTGTGTGCCGGCGTCGCGCCGCCGGCCGGCTGCCTCCGGTTGTTCGAGGAACTCGCCGGCTGGGACGGAAGCTACCAGCCGGGTTCGGCCGGCGCGCTCGCCTTCGAGCTGGTGCTGGCGCGCCTGACCGCCCGGCTGATCGATCCGGTCCGCCGCTCGACCTACGGTACGGTCTGGCACGGCCGCCGGCTGGTCGCACGCGAGCTGGCCGAACACCCACCCGTCCGGCTCGCCGCGGAAATGCGCATCGCGCTGGCGCGCGCCAACCGGCAGTTCCGCCGGCTCGGCACCTGGGGGGCGGCGCACCGGCTGCGGCTTGCACACCCGTTTGGCGCCCTGCCTGGCATCGGCCGCCGCTATCGCCATCGCGACTGGCCGTGGCACGGCAGCAGCGAAAGCATCTTCAAATCGGCGCACGGGCCGGTAACCGGCCGCCACCCGGTCGGCTACGGCAGCAACGCGCGGTACATCTTTGACATGGCCGATCCGGACGGCAATCATCTGGTCATCCTCGGCGGCCAGGACGGCATGCCGGGCAGCGCCGCCTTTCTCGACCAGGCCGAGCTGTTCCGCCGCGGCGAATACGTGGCGGTGCCGCTGCGGCCGGAGACGGCGTGCGCGCGTTTCCCCCATTGCACGGTCGTCGAGGGATGAATGTTCGATGCGACCGCCGTCTTGCGGGTATACGCGGCCGGTCGCGCCCTGCGCCTCACCAACGAGAGCGTTGCCGCCGCCCAGCAGCACACCCTGAAGCGGCTGCTCCGCCGCGCCGCCGGGACCCGCTTCGGCCGCGTCCACGATTTCAAGCGCCTTCGCGAGCCGCGCGACTTCGCGGCCGCGGTGCCGCTGCGCCGCTACGAGGATTTCTGGGCCGAGTATTGGCGGGGCGATTTCCCGCGTCTTGACGATTGCTGCTGGCCGGGGCTGGTGCGGTTCTTCGCCGCCACCTCGGGCACCAGCACCGGCCGGACGAAATTCATCCCCGTCACCCGCGCGATGCTCCGCTCGAACCGGCACGGGGCGCTCGATCTGTTGACCCACCATTTGCGGGCGCGGCCGCACAGCCGGCTGTTCGGCGGCCGCAACCTGCTGCTCGGCGGCAGCAGCGCACTCATCAAGCGCGCGCCGGGGGTCCGGAGCGGCGATCTGAGCGGCATCGCGGCGGCGACGATGCCGCGCTGGGCGCGGCGCTATGCCTACCCGACCCCGGCGATCGCCCGCCTTGCCGACTGGACCGAAAAGATGGCGGCGATCGCCGAGCGCGCGCCGGCGGCCGACATCCGCAGCATCGCCGGCGTGCCGAGCTGGCTGTTGCTGCTGTTCGACGAGCTGGCGCGGCGGCATGGCGGGACCGACGCCCGCCTTGTCGATTTCTTTCCCGACCTCGAACTGGTCGTGCACGGCGGCGTCAATTTCGCGCCCTATCGTCGGCGCTTCGCCGAGTGGCTTCAGGGCAGCGCGGCCGAGAAGCGGGAGGCTTACGCCGCCAGCGAGGGTTTTATCGCTGCTGCCGACCGCGGCGACGGCGAGGGGATGCGCGTCGTCCTCAATCACGGAATCTATTACGAATTCGTGCCGGTTGGCGAACTCGGCGCGGCCGCGCCGACCCGGTTTGGCCTTGCCGATATCGAGACCGGCGTCGATTACGCCGTCGTGCTGTCGACCTGCGCTGGCCTCTGGGGCTATGTGGTTGGCGACACGGTGCGGTTCGTCAGCCGCGACCCGCCGCGCCTCGTCGTCAGCGGCCGGCTCGCCTATACGCTGTCGGCGTTCGGGGAGCACCTGACGGGCGAGGAGGTCGAGGCCGCGGTGGCCGAAGCTGCCGCCGCGATCGGCGCCCAGTTGCGCGATTTCGCGGTCGGCGCGCTCTACCCCGAAAAGCCGGGCGAACGCGGCGGCCATCTTTATGTCGTCGAATTCGAGCGGGCAGTCCCGCCCGAGGCGGTCCAGCGGTTTGGCGAGGCGATCGACCGCGGCCTCGCCGAGCGCAATCTCGATTACGGCGAGCACCGCGCCGGCGGCTTCGGCCTCAATCCGCCGCAGGTCATTATGCTGCCGCCGGGCGGGTTTGCGGAATGGCTGCGCCGCCGCGGCCGGCTCGGCGCCCAGAACAAGGTGCCGCGCATCGTCGCCGACCCCGACCTGTTTGCCGACCTCCGGGCGTTTGCCGAGGAAAACCGGGCGCCCGCCTGATTTGGACCGCCGGCCTCCGGCCGACATGCCGGCGGTCCATAGCGATCGAGGTTAGGAACGCGCTACCCGTCGGCCGCGCCGTCGGCGGTTTCGAGGATTGCGTTGAGCAGCACGTTGCAGCCGGCGGTCAGGTCGTCGGGCTTGGCGTCCTCGACCTCGTTGTGGCTGATGCCGCCGACGCACGGCACGAAGATCATCGCGGTCGGCGCGACCCGCGCCAGATAGACCGCGTCGTGGCCGGCGCCGCTGACGATGTCCTGGTGCGCATATCCCTGCGCCGCCGCCGCGACACGCACCCGCCCGACCAGCGCCGGATCGAACGGGGTCGGCGGGAAGTACCAGAACTCCTTGACCTCGGCCTCGAGGTTCTGCGTCGCCGCGGCCTCGGCGCAGGCGGCGCGCAACTCGCGGTCCATCGCGCTCAGCACCGCGTCGTCGGGGTGGCGGAAATCGATCGTGAAGAACACCCGGCCGGGGATCGTGTTGCGCGAATTGGGGCTGACCTGGACAAAGCCGACCGTGGCGCAGGCATAGGGCGCGTGGGCGTGGCCGATCCGGTTGACGGCGTCGATCATCCGCGCCGCGCCGACCAGCGCGTCGCGCCGCCGCGGCATCGGGGTGGGGCCGGCATGCGCCTCCTGGCCGGTGACAGTGACCTCGTACCAGCGCTGCCCCTGCGCGCCGGTGACGATGCCGACCGGCAGCCCGGCCGCTTCGAGGATCGGCCCCTGCTCGATATGCGCCTCGAAATAGGCGGCGACCGGCCGCCCGCCGACCGCCTCCGGGCCGGCGAAGCCGATGCGCTGCAATTCGCCGCCGAGGGTCAGGACGGGGGCGTTGTTGTCTGGCGTGGCGAGCGCCGCGTCGAGCTGAAAGACGCCGGCGAATACGCCGGAGCCGACCATCGCCGGCGAGAAGCGCGAGCCTTCCTCGTTGGTCCAGGCGACGATCTCGATGGGCGCCTCGGTCTCGTAGCCGAGGTCGTTCAAGGTGCGCACGACCTCAAGCCCGGCCATCACCCCATAGGCGCCGTCGAAGCGGCCGCCGGTCGGCTGGGTGTCGAGGTGGCTGCCGGCCATCACCGGCGGCAGGTCCGGGTTGCGGCCGGGCCGGCGCGCGACGATGTTGCCGATGCGATCGACCGCGACCGCGCAGCCCGCCTCCTCGCACCAGCGGATGAAAAGGCGCCTGGCCTCGCCGTCGAGGTCGCCGGCGGCGAGCCGGCACACCCCGCCCTTTTGCGTCGCGCCGATCCGCGCCAGCTCCATCAGGCTCGCCCACAACCGCTCGCCGTTCACTTGAAGGTTGCGCATGACCGATGGCTCCAAAATTCAGCACTCGTGAAGCAGGCGCCACCCTGTCATTGCGAGCGAAGCGAAGCAATCCCGACCGGCTGCACGCGCCGGCACCGGATTGCTTCGTCGCTCCGCTTCTCGCAATGACGAAGCTTGAGACAGTTTGCCGAAGCTTGCGGACGCTGAGCGGTTGCGCGAGGTTCGGGTCCGGTCGAAAATCGTCCGGTGTTGAGGTGGGAGGACCGCGATGAACGATGCCGCGCCATGGATTGACCCGGAACTCGTAGCCGCCGGGCGGCTGTTGCAGGAGAAGGGGCTGGTCGCGCCCGACCGGACCAAGGCGTCGATCGTCGAGGTGCGCGCCGCCACCGACCGCATCGGCGCCTTTCTCGGCGAGGGCTCGGTGCCGCTCAAGACCGAAC
>DASUKH010000110.1:0-6878 GCA_036278835.1 Allostellaceae bacterium | reverse complement strand
GTCGGCATCACCGGCGTCTTGACCGAGCGGCTGCTGCTGCGCCGCATCGCCCGCCTCGACCACCTCTACGGGCTGCTCCTGACCTTCGGCCTGGCGCTCGTCATCGAGGGGGTGTTCCGGCGCCAGTTCGGCTCGTCCGGGATGCCCTATAACATCCCCGACGCGTTGCAGGGCGCGACCAATCTCGGCTTCATGTTTCTGCCGAATTACCGCGCCTGGGTCATCGTCGCCTCGCTGGCGGTATGCCTCGCCACCTGGTTCGTCATCGAGCGCACAAGGCTCGGCGCCTATCTGCGCGCCGCGACCGAAAACCCGACCCTGGTGCAGGCGTTCGGGATCAACGTGCCGCGCATGGTGACCCTGACCTACGGCGCCGGGGTCGGCCTCGCGGCGCTCGCCGGGGTCCTGGCGGCACCGATCTATCAGGTCAGCCCGCTGATGGGGAGCGGCATCATCACGACGGTGTTCGCGGTCGTGGTGATCGGCGGCATGGGATCGATCCTCGGCTCGATCGTCAGCGGCTTCGGTCTCGGGGTCATCGAGGGGCTGACCAAGGTGTTCTATCCCGAGGCGTCCAACACCGTCGTCTTCGTCATCATGGCGATCGTCCTGCTGATAAAGCCGGCCGGCCTCTTCGGCCGCGCCGCGTGACGATGCGGAACGACGCCGAGCCAGACCGCGCGGCATCTGCGGCGCAGGATGACCGACGCCGAAATCCGGCTCTGGCTGGCCCTGCGAGACCGGCGCCTTACGGGATACAAATTCCGGCGGCAGCATCCGATCGCCGGGTTCATCGTCGATTTCGCGTGCACCCGGCACAAGCTCATCGTCGAAGCGGATGGCGGGCAGCATGCGGACAGCGCCGCGGATGCCCGGCGCACCGACTTGCTCGAAGCACAGGGCTGGAGGCTCATTCGGTTTTGGAACAACGATATTCTTTCCAACACGGAGGGGGTAATCGAGATGATTTTATCTGCACTGCAAGCCGATTGATCGGCGTTGTCCGGCAGGCGTCATCGAACTCCCTCTCCCCCACCGGGGGAGAGGGTTGGGGTGAGGGGGCAAACGGCGGTTCCGCCAAAAGACCCTCACCCACCGCTCGCTACGCGAGCGGTCCCCCCTCTCCCGCAGTGCGGGAGAGGGTTTTTGGGTCCCCGTGATGGCCGCGCCTGCCGAGATACGCCGGGGTGCCGTCACGTCTGCCGGGTTCAACCCGGCCTGGGCGTGGGGCGCGGTGTTCCTCGGCCTGATCATCGCGGCGCCCCATTTCATTTACCCGATCTTCGTCGAGCGGGCGTTGTGCATGGCGCTGTTCGCCTGCGCCTTCAACCTGCTGCTTGGCTATACCGGGCTGTTGTCGTTCGGGCATGCGATGTTCTTCGGCGGTGCCGCCTACATCACCGCGCACGCGATGAAAGTCGCGGGCCTGCCGCCGATCCCGGGCATCCTCGCCGGCGTCCTCGTCGCCGCCGCGATGGGGGCGGTGTTCGGCTATCTGGCGATCCGCCGCCAGGGCATCTATTTCGCGATGATCACCTTGGCCTTCGCGCAAATGGTGTTCTTCTTCTGCCTGCAGGCGAAGTTCACCGGCGGCGAGGACGGCATCCAGGGGGTGCCGCGCGGCCACCTGTTCGGCCTCGTCGACCTCGGCCAGCCGCTGACGATGTATTACTTCACGCTGGCGGTGTTCCTGATCGGCTTCGCGATCATCGTGCGGGCGATCAACTCGCCGTTCGGGCAGGTGCTGACGGCGATCCGCGAGAACGAGCCGCGCGCCGTCTCGCTCGGCTACCGCGTCGAGCAATACAAATTGCTTGCGTTCATCCTGTCGGCGGCGCTGGCCGGCCTCGCCGGATCGACCAAGGCGCTGGTTTTCCAGTTCGCCTCCTTGACCGACGTCGATTGGACGATGTCGGGCGAAGTTGTGCTGATGGCGCTGGTCGGCGGCATCGGCACGATCTTCGGGCCGGTGGTCGGCGCCTTTCTGCTGGTCGCCATGGAGACCTACCTCGCCCAGATCGGCTCCTGGGTGACGACCATCGAGGGCGCCATCTTCATCCTATGCGTCTTGGCCTTCCGCCAGGGCATCGTCGGCGTCTTGATCGCCCGTTTCCCGGCGATCGCCGGCATCAGCCGCAAAATCCCCGAGCCGGCCGAATAGCCCGGCGGCAGCATCACATTTCCGGCAAATTCCGGGATTAGGGGCTTGGCTTTGCCGCGGTTCGGTTAAATCGCCGCCGCGGCGCGCCACCAATCGTTGCGCACGGGTGTTGACCGGGTTGACCGCCGGCGGGGGACAGCCGGGAGGAGACATGGCGATACCGAAATCCCGCTCGGCACCCGAACCCGCGACCGGCAAGCCGGCCGCTCCGCCTGTTGCCGGAAAGCGCCGGTGATCGGCTTTCTGCGCGTCGTCGCGCGCGCCGCCTTTATCGCCCTGATCGTGCTGAGCGTCGCGGCGGGCGCCGCGCTCGCCCTGACCCTCGGCTATTTCGAGCGGGACCTTCCCGACCTGACCGAGATCGCCAATTACGTGCCGGCGGTCGGCAGCAAGATCTACGACGCCAACGGCGCGCTGATGACCGAGTTCGAGCGCGAGCACCGCATTCCGGTCAAGTTCGATCACATCCCACCGCTCGTAATCCACGCGTTTCTCGCCGCCGAGGATCGCGATTTCTATAAGCACGGCGGGGTCAACCCGGTCGCGATGCTGCGCGCCGCGGCGACCGACCTCTTACGCCTGCCGAGCGGTCAGCGGCCGATCGGCGCCTCGACGATCACCCAGCAGGTGGTGCGCCATTTTCTGTTGTCGAACGAGGTCTCGATCACCCGCAAGATCAAGGAGGCGCTGCTCGCCTACCGCATCGAGCGCACCCTCAGCAAGGACCGCATCCTCGAAATTTATCTGAACGAAATCTATCTCGGGCAGGGCGCCTACGGCGTCGCGGCGGCGGCCGACACCTATTTCCACAAGCCGCTCGACAAGTTGTCGCTGGCCGAGGCGGCCTCGCTCGCCGCGCTGCCGAAATCGCCGACCAACTATAACCCGGCCCGCCACCCGCACGCGGCCAAGGCGCGGCGCGACTGGGTGCTCGCCGGCATGGCCGAGGTCGGCTGGATCGACCAGGCGCAGGCGAAGGAGGCGATGGCCGCGCCGCTCGGCGTCGCGCCGCAGGCTGCGCCCGCCGACCCCGCATCAGCCGAGGCGATGGGGTATTTTCTCGAGGAGGTGCGCCGCGAACTGGTCGCAAGGTTCGGCGACAAGACGGTCTATGAGGGCGGCCTCAGCGTGCATACCAGCTACCGGCCCGACTATCAGAAGATGGCCGAGGCGGCGTTCCGCGACGGCCTCGTCGCCTATGACCGGCGGCACGGCTGGCGCGGCCCCCTCGCCCGCTACCCGGACGCGGCGGCGGCGCGGCGAGCGCTCGCCGGCATGGCCGCGCCGCCCGCCCCTGCCGGCTGGCAGCCCGCCGCGGTGACCGCGACCGGCCGCGAGCAAGCGACGATCGCGCTGAAGGATGGCGGCGCCGGCCATATCCCGCTGCGCGACCTGCGCTGGGCCCGGCGCACCGAAAAGGACCAGCGGCTCGGCCCGGCGGTGCGGCGGGTGTCCGACGTGCTGCATCCGGGCGACATCGTCCTCGTGGAGAAGCAGCCGGCAAAGGGACACCACCATTCCGCCGCCGCGAGCTACGAACTGCTCCAGATCCCCGACGCCAGCGGCGGAGTCGTCGTCGAGGACCCGGATACCGGGCGGGTGTTCGCGCTGGTCGGCGGCTGGTCGTTCCGGCAGAGCCAGTTCGACCGCGCGATCCAGGCGATGCGACAGCCGGGGTCGTCGTTCAAGCCGTTCGTCTATGTGACGGCCCTCGAAAACGGCTTCACCCCGGACAGCATGGTCGAGGACGAGCCTGTCTCGATCCCGCAGGGGCCGGGGCTGCCGGATTGGCAGCCGGCAAATTACGAGAGCGGCTATGTCGGGGCGACGACCTTGAGCGATGCGCTCGTTCATTCGCGCAACCTCGCAACCGTGCATGTCGCGCTGGCGCTCGGCCTGCCGGCGATCGCGCAAACGGTCGAGGCGTTCGGCGTCATGGACAAGATGCCGCCTTATTATTCGATGGTGCTGGGCGCCGGCGCCACCACGCTGACCCGCATGACCACCGCCTACGCGATGATCGACAATGGCGGGCACTGGCTGATGTCGTCGCTGATCGACACGGTGCAGGACCGCAACGGCCATATCCTTTACCAGAAGGGCACCCCCGGCTGCGCCGCCTGCTTTGTCGCCGCCGGCCCGCATGCCGGCTCCGACAAGAGCAGCCTTTACCGCCCGGCCGGTCCGGCCGAGGCCTCGATGCGGTCGCTTCCGGAGGCGGGCTTTGCCGACGGTGCGACGGAGTACCGGCCGCACAAGCCCGACCCGCTGGTCACCCCCACGGCCGATTGGCAGCTCGTGCAGATGATGGAAGGGGTGGTTAAGCGCGGCACCGGCATCGCCGTCGCGTCGGTCGGCAAGCCGCTCGCCGGCAAGACCGGCACCACCAGCGATTGGGTCGATGCCTGGTTCATCGGCTTCTCCCCCGGCCTCGTGGCCGGGGTCTATGTCGGCTTCGACGATCCCCGCACCTTGGGCCATGGCGAGCAGGGCGGCCATGTCGCGGCGCCGATCTTCCGCGACTTTATGAGCGCCGCCTTGCGCAACAAGCCGGTAAAGGATTTCGCACCGCCGCCCGGCGCCGAGCCGGTCGTGGCGAGCAGCGATGCCTCTTCATCCGACGATGCCGATATGGCGGGGGCGTGGTCCGACGCCAACGGCGCCGCCGATTCCGGCTATTACGATCCGGGCACCGACCCCGGCAATTATCCCGACGCGGCCGCCGACAGCGGCGCCCCCTACCCCGGCGATGCCGCCGGCAACGGGCTGCGCCAGGTCGCGCCCGGCTTTTATACGACCGCGCCCGGCGGGGTTGGCGCCGACCGGGGCAGCCGGGTGGCGAGAGAGGTCGCGCCGCCTGAGTATCCGGCGCCCTATCGCCTGCCCGACGGCGGCCCCGGCAACCGCTACGCGTGGCGCGGCTATGACCCGCGCGGCGCGCAGCCGTCCTACCCGCAATCCTGGGGGCCCGAGGGCGGAGAAATGCGCTACCCGCCCTATCCCGACGCCGCGCCGCGCGGCCCGGCGCCGCCTGGGAGCGCGCGGCCCGACCGCGGCACCGGCGGCCTCTATTAGAGCAGGGTCCGTTCAAACGGAATCGATGGTCCCCTTGGCCGCCCCCGGACGGCCGGCCCTTGCGGGCCGTTCCGGGGGTGACCCGGCCATCCACGTCTTTTCAGGCCGCCGAAGACGGGGACCCGCGGATCAAGTCCGCGGGCGGGGAACATTTAATGATCGGACTTGATCGGATACCGCTCTAGTGAATGATGGCAGGCACCCCGAACCCACAGTCGCCGTCATACCGGCGCAGGCCGGTATCCATCGCTCCACCGCTCGGGTGGCTGACACACATGGGTCCCGGCCTTCGCCGGGACGACAAGCGGGCCGCATCATCTACCTGAATTGAACCCCTATATCGCGTAAATATGCTCGGGCGATGGCGCGGCCTCGCCGCGTTCGACCCGCTTGACGGCGGCGATCAGCTTTTCGTGGGTCGGCGCGGCGCGGCCGATCTCGCGCCCCTTCTCGAGGATGACGCCGTTGATGAAGTCGATCTCGGTCCGCCTTCCCTTCTGCATGTCCTGGCCCATCGACGGGCGCTGATGCTCGCTGCGCTGCTGCGTGTTGCGCAGCGCCAGCATCAAGGATTCGACCTCGTCGAGCGCCGCCCGGTCGCCCTCGGCGGCGCGCGCCAGTTTTTCCGCGTCCTGCCCGGCGATGTCTTCGAGCCGGTAGCCCTGCGCCTGGCCGATGCGCACCGCCTCGCCGCCCAACCGGATGATGACCCGGCGGATGCGGTCGTCCTGGCGCATCGCATTGCCCGACAGCCCGCTCGCCGCCGACACGCCGTTATGCATGCCGTTGACGCACAGTTTCGACCAGCGCTCGCCCCACAGATTGTCGGTCACCTTGCAGCTGTCGATCGTGCGGATCATCGCCCCCAATTCCTCGATCCGCGCGGTAATCCTGCCGTGCACCTCGCCGACCCGATAGACCTCGTGGCCCGGCGGGTTCTTGGCGCCGGTGCGGCGGATTTTGCCGGGGGCGTAGAGTTCGGCCGACAGGAGCGCGGCGATCGCGCCGACCGTCTTCCCCCAGCCGACCACCCCGGCGATCCGCTCCTCGTTGATGCAATTCTGCAGCGACACGACATAGCCGCCCGGCGCCAGATACTGCCGGATCATCGTCGTCGCCCATTCGGTGTCGTAGGATTTCATCGAGATGAAGGCGATGTCGATCGGCCGCTCCTTGGCGAGGTTCTGCACCTCGGTCAGGTGCAGGGTCTTCGGGTGCGCGATCAGCGACTCCGCCGGGGTGATGCCTTCGAGCGACAGCCCGTCCTTGCGGATCGCCTCGACATGCTCGGGCCACGGATCGATCAGGGTCACGTCGAACCCGTTCTGCGCGAGGTTTCCGCCGGTATAGCCGCCGATCGCGCCGGCCCCGACGACGACGATGCGCTTGTCCATCCACCGCACTCCGCTGGTTTGCCCGAACGAGCGCTCATCATAGGCGGATTCGGCGGCGGCGCATCCTTCCCTCGCTCCGCTTCCGGCAACGCGCTAAACTGATCCGGCCGCATTACCGACAGGGAGGATCGCCGTGCAGTTGAGCCGCGAGGAGCTGCTCCGCGCCTATCGGAGCATGGTGACGATCCGCCGCTTCGAGGAACGCGTGCAGGAGGAATTCTCGAAAGGCGGCATCCCCGGCTTTGTGC
>DASUKH010000109.1:0-2923 GCA_036278835.1 Allostellaceae bacterium | reverse complement strand
GCTTCGCCCATGACCCAATGCCGGAACGGGGTCAACGGCGCGATAAAGCCGAGGTTGAGGGCCGAGCCGCGCTGTTCGGCGGCGTCGAGGAATTGGGGAAAACTCTGCCAATCCCAGGTAATGCCGCGGTTCAAGACCTCGAAGGGGATGCCCTCGACATTGACGAGATCGCGCATCGCGATTTCGCGCGCCTCGGGCCGGCACGGCGCGATGCCGACGCCGCAATTGCCCATCACCACCGAGGTGACGCCGTGCCAGGAGGACGGGCTGATCGCCGGGTCCCAACAAATCTGCGCATCGTAATGGGTGTGCGGGTCGATGAAGCCGGGCGCGACCACGAGGCCGTCGGCGTCGATGGTTTTTGCCGCGCCGTCAGCGATGCGGCCGATTTCGGCGATCCTGCCGTCCTTGACGGCGATGTCGGCGGTGCGCCGCGGCGCGCCGCTGCCGTCGATCACCGTGCCGTTTTTGATCAGCAGGTCGTAGCCCATCGCCGCTTCCTCCGCATCATCTCGTTGCGATGACGCTAGGGCGCGGCCGCCCGCCTGTCGATTGCGAAGAATGCAGGAAGGGTGCGCGTCGGGGTCACTCGCCAGGGGCGACCGCCGCGAGCGCCGCCGGCGCCGGTTGGCGGACCCGGTGCAACGCCCACTTCTCGACCAGATGCCACGAGAGCCAGGCAAGCGGCACGGCGATCGCCAGCGAGCCGAAAAACACCTGCCACCACGCCGCCCGCCCGCCGGACAGCCACATGACGAATTCCTCGCACGGCCAGCCGTAGATGTAGAGGCCGTAGGACAGGTCGCCGCAGAACCGCGAATAGTCGAGCCAGCGGTCGTAACGCCGGGCGAACCAGATCACCAGATAGCCGCCGGCCAGCGGGAACAGCATGATAAAGCGGTGCAGCCACACGAAAAGGGCGAGCGCCACCAGCGCCAAGAGGGCGCCGCGCCAGTCGAACTCCAGCCGGTCGCGCAGGAAATAGACGACCATGCCCGAGGCATAAAAACCGAGCAGCCACGCCCAGGTGTTGAACGGGCCGAGCAGCGGCAGGTATTTCTCGAAATAGATCGCGGCAATGCCGAGCCCGAGCAGCACGAGGCTGGTCGACAGGCGCAGGATGCGCGACAGCCCGAGCAGCGCCACCATCGCATACATCATCGCTTCGGCACGCAGGGTCCACATCGCGCCGTTGATGTGCCAGCCGACCTGGTTGTGCGAAAAGACGACGCCGGGCAGGGTCAGCGGGCCGGGCCAGAGCGTCGCCATGTTCCAGACGTAGCGGCGCAATTCGGGTCCGGCGAAATACTCCGGCAGCGGCAGGCTGGTGACGACCGGCCCAAGCAGCAGGGCGCAAATCGCCGTGTTGAGCACCAGCGCGGGATAGATGCGCAGAAAGCGGCGCGAGGCGAACCGGCCGAGCGCCGGCCCGCGGCACCAGCTCTCGGTGATCAGGTAGCCGCTGATCGCGAAGAAGACGAACACCCCGACGAGGCCGAGCGCGCACTGGTTGCCGGTCAGCCGCACGAACCACTCGCGCGACTGGGTGCCCTCGGCAATCAGGAAGGCGTGCGAGAACACCACCGACAGGGCTGCCAGGAGGCGCACGGCATCGAAATTGTTTGCGCGATGGCTCGGCGTGGAATTCGGCATTCGGGTCGGCGCACTCGTCGCGGTTGCCGCAGCAGACCCGAACAGAACGCGCCGAGCGGCGAGATATTTCCAAAACGAAACGCGGACCCCTCGAAGGCTGGCGCGTGTCAATACGCGGCGCAGCCAAAATCGCCGGTGGCCTAATTCTGCATTCCGCATTCCCGGCGAAGGCCGGGACCCACCTGTCAGCCGTCCGTGCATTGGAACTGTGGATACCGGCCTGCGCCGGTATGGCGGCGATGACGCGCTTGGAGTGTCGGAATTGATCCACTACCGCCGAAGTGGAATCTCGTCTACGCCGCGAAAATTTCGCCGAGCCGGCGGATTGAGGCCAGTACCTGGTCCTGCGGCAGGCCCGGCCATTGGCAGCGCATGATGAAGTGATCGACCCCGAGCAGCTCGCGGTAACGGGCGATCTCCTCCTTGACCGAGCTCTTGTCGCCGATGATGAAGCGGTCGCGCGCGAAATCCTCGAATGGCGCGGAGCCGCGGCTGTCCATCCCCCAGGCGGCATAGGCGCCGTATTTGTATTCGAGCGGCCCCCGGCATTCCTCGTGCGCTGTGGCGTGCTGCGCGCCGACATGGCATTCGACGGTGATCGGGAACTCCGTCGGCGCGCGGCCGTACTCCTGCAACGCCGCGCGATAGGTCCGCATCAGCGGAACGATTTTGTCGAGGCCGGTATTCATGATCAGCCAGGCGTCGCCGATCCGCGCCGCGCGCCTGACCGAGACATCGGCCTGCCCGGCGATGTAAAGCGGCGGCCCGCCCGGCCGCACCGGCTTCGCGCCGATCCCGGCATCGTTGATCGTGTAGAAACGGCCCTGGTGGTCCACCCGCTCCTCGGTCCACAGCCGGCGCATCAGGGCGATGCTTTCGCCGAACCGGGCGGCCCGCTCGGAGAGGGGGACCCCGAACGCCTCGAATTCCGGCCGCCGATAGCCGAGGCCGACCCCCAGGATGTAACGGCCGCCGGTCAGCACGTCGAGGGTGGCCGCCTCCTCGGCGACATGCACCGGGTTGAGCGGCGGCAGGATCAGGATGTTCGGCCCGATCGTCATGCCTTCGGCATGGGCGGCCACCATGCCCATGACCGGCGTGATCTGCAGCATCTGCATCGGCTGGGTCAGCCAGTGATGCGGGAACCACAAAGACGCGAACCCCGCCTCGCGCGCCGCCCGCACCTGCGCAATCATCTCCGGGACGCGCGCCGCAAGGTCGAAGCCTTGGGGAAACTGCGTGTTGACGAACAGGCCGACTTTCATCGCAG
>DASUKH010000108.1:0-4434 GCA_036278835.1 Allostellaceae bacterium | reverse complement strand
GAGATCGTCGCCATTCTCGGCAAGTCGGGATCGGGAAAATCGACCTTTTTGCGCATTCTCGCCGGCCTTGTCGTGCCGAGCGACGGGCAGGTTGTCTATCGCGGCAGACCGGTCAGCGAGCCGGTCAACGGCATCGCGATGGTGTTCCAAAGCTTTGCCCTGTTTCCCTGGCTGACCGTTCTCGGAAATGTCGAATTGGGGCTTGAGGCGCAGGGCGTCACGGCCGCCGAGCGGCGGCGGCGTGCCGTCGATGCGATCGACCTGATCGGCCTCGACGGGTTCGAGAACGCCTATCCGAAGGAATTGTCAGGCGGCATGCGCCAGCGCGTCGGCTTTGCGCGGGCGCTCGTCGTCAACCCCGATATCCTGCTGCTCGACGAGCCGTTCTCGCAGCTCGACGTCTTGACCGCCGAGACCCTGCGCAACGACCTCAACGATCTGTGGGTCGAGAGCCGCATCCCGACCAAGGGCATCCTGATGGTGTCGCACAACATCGAGGAGGCGGTCGAGATGGCCGACCGCATCCTGATTTTCACCAGCGACCCCGGCCGCATCCGGGCCGAGGTGCCGGTCCGGCTGCCGCGCCCGCGCGACTGGGAGAGCGCGCCCTTCCGCCAGATCGTCGACCAAGTCTATACGCTGCTGACGACGGCGCCCGGGCGCGACGGGCGGCGCGGCATCAAGCCCGAGCCGATCGGCATCGGCTACCGGCTGCCCGACGCCTCGGTGCAGCAGCTCTCCGGCCTGATCGAGCGGCTGACCGAGCCGGCCTATGGCGGGCGCGCCGACCTGCCGCGCCTCGCCGACGAGGAAAACCTCGACATGGACGAGCTGTTCCCGCTGATCGAATCGCTGCAGCTGCTCGGCCTCGCCCATGTCAGCGGCGGCGACATCGAGCTGACAGCGAGCGGGCGCGCCTATGCCGCGGCCGATATGCTGAGCCGCAAGCAGATGTTCGCCAATGCGCTGGTGCAGCACATCGCGCTCGCCGCGCATATCCGGCGGGTGCTCGACGAGCGCCCCGGCCACAAGGCGCCGGCCGCCCGCTTTCTGCGCGAACTGGAGGATCATCTTTCCGAAGAAGAGGCCGAGCGGGTGCTTGACACCGTGATCAACTGGGGCCGCCACGCCGAGATTTTCGCCTACGATTACGACGACGAGGTCCTGAGCCTGGAGAATTTCTGATGACCGGGAGCCTGGACCGGCGGCATGCCGGCGGTCCGGAATCGCTTTAACCGGGGCAGGCATGCGCGGCGCGAGGCTGGCAACCGCGCGGACAGCGCCTATAGTGCGGCAAAAGAAGAGGTGAGGTTTGGTTGACCGAGTGATCTCATCGCCACCCGCGGGCGGCGCGGACGGGAAGGCGCTCGACGGCGCGATCCTGGCGTTGCGCCGCGGCGAGCCGGTGCTGCTTCTGGGAACGGGCGAGGCGCAGCTCGCGCTCGCCGCCGAATTCGTCAGCGACGACCGGTTGGCGCGGCTGCGCGCCGTCGCCGAGCGCCCGCTGCGCATGGTGCTGACCCGACGCCGCGCCGTGGCGCTCGGGCTGGCGCAGCTCGAGGCGCTACCCGGCGCGCTTTCCGGCGCCGTGTCGCTCGAACTGGCGACGGAATTGTCGGCCGAAGTGATCCGCAATCTGGCCGATCCGGCCGCCTCCCTCGGAGTGGCCCCGCCGGGACTTGGCGCCGCGCCGATGGCCGCCGCCGGCGGCGAGCTGGCGGCGGTGGCGCTCGCCAAGCTGGCGGCGCTGTTGCCGGCGGCGTTGGTCCTACCGCTCGCCCCGGCCGAGGCCGCCCTGGCCCGCCGCCGCACCGATATCGCGGTGGTGGACAGCGAGGAGGTGCTGAGCCGGCGCGCCGCGGTGGCCGGGCTGCACCAGGTGGTCGAGGCGCGGGTGCCGCTCGCCGACGCCGAGGATGCGCGGCTGATCGCTTTTCGCCCGGCCGATGGCGGCAGCGAGCATCTCGCCATCCTGATCGGCGCCCCCGACCCGGCCGCGCCGGTGCTGGTGCGGCTGCATTCGGCCTGCTTTACCGGCGACGTGCTGTCGAGCCTCAGGTGCGATTGCGGCGAGCAGCTGCGCGGCGCCATCGCCGCGATCGCCGCGGCGGGTGGCGGCGCGCTCCTGTATCTCGCGCAGGAAGGGCGCGGCATCGGCCTCGTCAATAAATTGCGCGCCTACCGCTTGCAGGATTCCGGGTTCGACACGGTCGATGCCAACGAGCAGCTCGGCTTCGACGCCGACGAGCGGGTCTATCTGCCGGCCGCCGAGATGCTGCGCCAGCTCGGCTTCCGCACGATCAGGCTGTTGACCAACAACCCCGACAAGGTGGCCGCCCTCGAACGCTACGGCATCCGCATTGCCGAGCGGGTGCCGCACGTCTTCCCCGCCAACGGCCACAACGAGCACTATCTGCGCACCAAGGCCACCCGCAGCGGGCATCTGCTTTAGCGCGGTATCCGATCAAGTCCGATCATTGGATGTTCCCCGCCCGCGGACTTGATCCGCGGGTCCACGTCTTCAGCGGCCTGATAAGACGTGGATGGCCGGGTCACCCCCGGAACGGCCCGCAAGGGCCGGCCGTCCGGGGGCGGCCAAGGGGACCGCCCGTTCCATTTGAGCGGACCCTGCTCTAGCCGCGCCTCTCCCGCCGCCGGGCCGAATCGCCCGAGCGGGTTTTAGAACTGGATCAGCGGATTAATTCCGACACACCGAACCCGCTATTGCCGTCATACCGGCGCAGGCCGGTATCCACGGCTCCAACGTACGGACGGCCGATAGGTGGGTCCCGGCCTTCGCCGGGACGACAACTTGCGGGGTGTCCTATGTCTGAATTGAACCACTAAGAGGCGCCGGCCTTGTCGGCGTCGGCGGCGACCTGCATCCGCAGGATGCGGTCGGGGTCCTGGACCGTGCCGTTGCGGGCCGAGTCGCCCTTTTTGACCCGATCGATAAACTCCATCCCCGACGCCACCCGGCCCCATACCGTGTATTGCCGGTCGAGCGAGGGGGCGGGCGCGAACATGATGAAAAACTGGCTGTCGGCGCTGTCCGGGTCGGGGGTGCGGGCCATCGAAACGACGCCGCGGACATGCTTTTCGCCGGAGAATTCGGCCTTCAGCTTCGTGCCGGAGCCGCCCGTTCCGGTCCCGGTCGGGTCGCCCGTCTGCGCCATGAAGCCGTCGATCACCCGATGGAACGGCACCCCGTCATAGAAGCCGCGGCGCGCCAGCGCCTTGATCTGCGCGACATGGCCGGGCGCCAGGTCGGGACGCATCTCGATGACCACCCGCCCGGCCGGGACATCGAGGTAAAGGGTGTTTTCGAGATCAGCCGCCATTCGCATTCCTCCAAAAAAACCGGCGCGGCCCCGACCGGGAGGCCGAGGCCGCGCCTGCCGTAACCATAAAAGCCGCGGCGCGGTTACGCCGGGGCGAACATCGGGACCGGCGGACCGCCGTCGCTCGGCTTGAAAACGAGGCGGACCGGCTGGCCGATCCGGATCGCGTCGAGATCGCAATCGACGATGTTGGACATGATCCGCGGCCCCTCGGCGAGTTCGACATAGGCGATCGCGTAGGGGATTGGGGCGCGGCGCATCACGCTGTAGGTGTAGATCGTGCCGCTGCCGGAGGCTTCGCGCCATTCGGTGCGGTCGCTGAAGCAGAACGGGCAGGCCGCGCGCGGGTAGAAATGCGCCTCGCCGCAGGCGGCGCAGCGCTTGTAGAGCAGCTTGCCCTCGGCGGCCGCGTCCCAGAATTGCTGGGTCTCCGGGTTCGGCTGCGGCGCCGGGATTTTCCTGTCGGCCATCGGCCTCACTCCCTTTCCATGATCACGGTGGCGGCGGCGTGCCGGGTGCCGAGCGAGCCGCCGGTGCCGTGCGCCAGCGCGATATCGCAATTCTTGACCTGCACCGCCGGGTGCGCCTCGCCGCGCAGCTGGCGCACCGCTTCGATCACCTTGGTGAGGCCGCCGCGGTTCGACGGGTGGTTGTTGCAGAGGCCGCCGCCGTCGGTGTTGAACGGCAATTTGCCGACCCCGGAGATCAGATTGCCGTCGCTGACGAACTTGCCGCCCTGGCCCTTTTCGCAGAACCCCAAATCCTCGATCTGCATCACCACGGTGATCGTAAAGCTGTCGTAGATCGAGGCGTATTTGATGTCGGCCGGCTTGATCCCGGCCTCCTCGAACGCCTTCGGCCCCGACCATGCCGCACCCGAATAGGTCAGGTCGATCTGCCCGCCCATCTGGTGCTTGGGCGCCTCGCCGGCGCCGATGATCTTGACCTTGGGCCGCTTCAAGCTGTTCGCGACCTCGGGGCTGGCGACGATGATCGCGCCGCCGCCGTCGCTGATCACGCAGCAATCGAGCCGGTGCAGCGGGTCGGCGATCATCGGCGAGTTGACCACCTCCTCGACCGTGACCACGTCGCG
>DASUKH010000107.1:0-8748 GCA_036278835.1 Allostellaceae bacterium | reverse complement strand
CGACGCGATTATTCCCGACGTGCGCGGGAGCGTGTTGTAGCAGATATTCAGGCGGACTTCTGGAACGGAGATCCCGATGTCGATGCCATCTGCCGAATGGAGCACGCACCAGAATGCAGTTTTGAGCATTCGTATTTCCCGTTGGCGGCGAACAAGCCCGCGCCCTTCAATTCACAGAACACCTTTATCGCAGCGGAGGTCTTTGGTGATTATTTCCTATTCCCCGGCGTCGGGCGAATGGACGATATCTGGGCGGCGTACTACGTCCAGGCTCGCGGTCGTTGTGTCGTATTTAACAAACCTTCAGTCACTCAATTACGCAATGCGCATGACTTGGTAGCCGACATGCGGCAGGAATATCTCGGCTATGAGAATAATTTAAGGTTGGTGACCGATGTCGCTGGCGACCCGGAAGCCATTCGCGCTTATCTGCCGGAGCGAGCTATTCAGTCTTGGCAGCTATTCCGGAGGCATTTCAATCGTGAACGTCGGGCTGACCACGCCGACACATGATTCAGATTCTGATTTTCGCCGGCCTCAACGAGGGGTGTTCCGCCATCGCAACAAGCAGATAAATGATGCGGTGGCGACGCAGATCAACGAGCAGAGCGATTGATGACTCGAAAACGCGTGCTGATCGTGCACGGGTATAAGCTGATTGATCCGGCAAAGCACCTAGAGCATGTGTGTCGGGCCGCCTTTACAATCCATGATTCTTACGCCCGGATCTTTCTTCTCGGAGGTGGCCCAAGAGGTCAGAAATCGACTATCCCTGGCGTTATGCGGAACGTACTCGAAAAATTTGGTGTGCCATCTGGCAAAATTTACGACACCTCTAAAGTGCCGCTCTTAAAAAATCACGAACATCCGCTCGACACGGTGCAGGAGGTGGAATTGATGCTGCGGCTTCAGCGGTGTTGCGGATGGCGTGATTTCGAATACGATGTACTTGCGGTTGCTGCATGGCTTCCAAGAATAAGGCGGATCCACCGGTCTGTGGGCGCAGAGTGCGACAGGATAATACCGGTGGATGTCCCGGTGCCCCTTCTGCAAATGGGTATGGAGCGCGCTCTTCGGCTGCTGTCCAATTATGATCCACTCGGTAAGGGTGTAATTACTGGCCTGCCTCACCGTATAATAAGGCGGTCACGATCATGACTGAGATTTGGCTGTCGGCCACCAACAAGGCCCGACGACCCGCAAGCAGCTGGTGGCGGCCTGCCGGGCTTTGCCCGAGCTCGACGCGATGGTGCTGTCGGAACGGGTTCCGGGCGCGATCGCGACCGAATGGCATCCGCCCGCCGGACAAATTGTGATCCGTGACGCAACGCCGCGCGAGATAACGACGTATTACCAATACCGCTGTTCGAATTTAAGATAGCGCCGGCGGGGCGGCGGAGCCGCGGCCTCGCACGCGAGGGTATAAACCATTAGGGGAAATGGCATGCGTGGTAAGATGCAGAGCGCGGCGGCGCTGGCTGCGGCAATGATGCTCATGCTTGGCTCCCTCGTGCCGGCGCGGGCGCAGGGCGGGGTCCAAGTCGGCACGCTCAACTGCAATGTCGCGGGCGGCTGGGGATTCGTCCTCGGATCGAGCCGCAACCTCGCCTGCACCTTTTCAGGCCCCCGCCGGGTAGAGTATTATCGCGGAACGATTTCCAAATTCGGCGTCGATATCGGCTATACGCGCGGCGGCGTGCTGATCTGGACGGTGTTCTCGCCGACCGCGATCCTGCGGCCGGGCGACCTCGCCGGTACCTATGGCGGCGGCACGGCCAGTGCGACGATCGGGTTTGGAATCGGCGCCAACGGGCTGATTGGCGGCAACAACAACCACATCGTGTTGCAACCGCTCAGCATCGAGACCAACCGGGGCCTCAATGTGGCCGCCGGGATCGCGGCGATGTCGCTTTATCCGGCGCGCTGATCGGCGCCCGCCGGGCGGGGAGGGATGCGGGCATGTGGGGGATCGGGGCGAGCCAATGGCAGCCGATGGTCGCGCTCGGCGCCGGCATTTTGATCCTGATCGAACCCAGGGTTCTCGTCTATGTGGTCGCGCTCTACCTGATCATGGTCGGGCTGATCGGCCTCGACGTGATCAGCTAAGGCGATACCCGCTCCGGCCTGGCCCCGCTTTCGCGGGGTGACGGAAAGTGATCGGGCCCGTCGGGATCAGTCGACATCCGCCTTGAAGTGGGCGCGCAATTTGACCATCGCCTTGTGATGGGCGCTGCGCACGGTCTGCGGATCGATGCCGAGGGCGCGCGCTATTTCGGCGACGTCCATCTCGCGGTCGTACAGCATCGCCAGGATTTCGCGCTGCCGCGGCGATAGCAGCGCCTCCGGCAATTTCAGCTTGCGCACCGGTTCGACCGGCGCCACCGCGAGTTGCGCCTCGGGCACCGCCTCGAGCGGAACACCCTCCGGACGGCGCCGCCGCAACGCGTCGCGGGCGGTGCTGCGGGCGACGATCGTCAGCCAGGTCGACAACCCGGCGCGGGCCGGATCGTAGCTGCGCAACAGGCGGAAATCGTCCTTGCACAGCCGCAGAAACACGTCCTGCGTCAAATCCTCGACATCGCCCGGCACCGCCGCGACGCCGCGCACCGCGGCCACGACGAGGCCGCCATAGCGGCGGACAAACCCTTCCCAGGCCGTGCCGTCGCCGCGAAACAGCGCCTCCGGAAGCTCCTCCCGCACGCAATCAGGGGTCCCGGTCAGGCAAGGGCGGCAAAGAAATCGTTGCCCTTGTCATCGACGATGATGAAAGCCGGGAAATCGGCCACCTCGATGCGCCAGATCGCCTCCATGCCGAGTTCCGGGTATTCCAGGACCTCGACCTTCTTGATGCAATGCTCCGCGAGGTTCGCCGCGGCGCCGCCGATCGAACCGAGATAAAAGCCGCCATACTGCCGGCACGCCTCGCGCACTTCGGGGCCGCGATTGCCCTTGGCGAGGCTGACAAAGCTGCCGCCCGCCGCCATGAAGGGGCCGACATAGCTGTCCATGCGGCCGGCGGTGGTCGGCCCGAACGACCCCGAGGCATAGCCTTCTGGCGTCTTGGCCGGGCCGGCGTAGTAGATCGGGTGATCCTTGACGTATTGCGGCAGCGCTTCGCCGCGGTCGAGCCGCTCCTTCAAGCGGGCATGCGCGAGGTCGCGCGCGACGATCAGGGTGCCGGTGAGACTGAGGCGGGTGCGGATCGGGTATTGCGACAGGGTGCGGCGGATTTCGGCCATCGGCCGCCCGAGGTCGATCGGCACCACCTCGCCGCCGAGACTGTCGCCGGCGATCTCGGGCAGGAAGCGCGCCGGGTTGTCCTCCAGCGCCTCGAGGAAGACGCCCGCGCCGGTGATCTTGCCGAGGATCTGGCGGTCGGCCGAGCACGACACGCCGATGCCGATCGGCAGGCTGGCGCCGTGCCGCGGCAGCCGGATGACCCGCACGTCGTGACAGAAATACTTGCCGCCGAACTGGGCGCCGATGCCGAGGCCGCGGGTCAGCTCCAGCACCTCGGCCTCGAAGTCGCGGTCGCGATAGGCCTGGCCGTATTTGTTGCCGGCAGCGGGCAGGGTGTCGAGATAGCGGCAGCTGGCGAGCTTCACCGTCTTCAGGTTCATCTCGGCCGAGGTGCCGCCGATCACGATTGAGAGGTGATAGGGCGGGCAGGCGGCGGTGCCGAGGGTGCGGATGCGCTCGTCGATAAACTTGAGCAGCGCCTTCGGGTTCAGCACCGCCGGCGTCGCCTGATAAAGGAAGCTCTTGTTGGCCGAGCCGCCGCCCTTGGCGACGAACAGGAAATGGTATTCCTCGCCCGGCTCGGCATAGATGTCGATCTGCGCCGGCAAATTGTCGCCAGTATTGACCTCCGAGAACATTGAGAGCGGCGCCAGCTGGCTGTACCGCAGATTGGTCTCGGTATAGGTGCGCCGGATACCGGCCGACAGGGCAGCCGCATCGTCGCCGCCGGTCCACACCCGCTCGCCCTTCTTGGCCATGACGATCGCGGTGCCGGTGTCCTGGCACATCGGCAGGACCCGGCCGGCGGCGATATTGGCGTTCTTCAACAGGTCGAAGGCGACAAAGCGGTCGTTGGCCGAGGCTTCGGGGTCGTCGAGGATCGCGCGCAGCTGCGCCAGATGGCCGGGGCGCAACAGGTGCGCGCAATCGATAAAAGCCTGGCGGGCAAGCAGGGTCAGCGCCTCGGGCGCGACCTTCAGCACGCTTGTGCCGTCAAAAGCCGCCCGTTCGACATGCAAGTTTGTCAGCTTGCGGTACGGGGTCTCGTCCGGCCCCAGCGGGAAAAGCTCGTGAAAGGCGGCGGCGTCGCTCATGCAGCACTCCAAACGGGCGAGGGCGGCAGCATCGTCCTTTCGCGGCTTGCGTCAAGCCCGCCGCCGGCCGCCCGAGGCGTCGCTCTACGAGGCGAGCGCCTTCACCGCGTCCTTCCACGCGGCAATCGTGAAATTCACGTCCTCCGCCGTGTGGGCGAGCGAAATGTAGTATTTCGACTCGCCCTTCAGGATGCCGCGCTCGCGCAGCAGCCCATTGAACCGGCTCATCATCTTGGCGTCGCCGGCGAGCGTGCCGCGATAGTCGCGCACCGGCTGGTCGGTAAAGACGACATCGAACAAAGGCGGCTCGCCGCTGATCCGGGCCGGGATGCCGGCGCTCCGCAACAGATCGCCGAGCGCCGCCATCAATTCGCGCCCGGTGCCATGGATACGCTCGTAAGCGCCGGGCCGCTTCAGGATCGCCATCGTCGCGAGGCCGGCGGCGGCGGCCACCGGGTTGCCCGACAAGGTGCCGATCTGCACCAGGAAATTCTCGTCCCCGACCTTGTTCTTGTCGAAATGCGCCATGATGTCGGCGCGGCCGGCGATCGCCGCCAGCGGGAACCCGCCGCCGATCACCTTGCCGAGGGTGCAGAGATCGGGGACCACCCCGTAATATTCCTGGGCGCCGCCATAGGCGAGGCGGAACCCGGTCACCACCTCGTCGAAGATCAGCGGCACCCCGTTATCCGCGGTGATCTTGCGCAACGCCGCGAGGAAGCCGGGCGCCGGCGGGATGATCCGCTGAAACGGCTCGACGATGACCCCGGCGAGCTCGCTCTTGTGCTCGCGGACCAGCGCGTCGACCGCCTCGGCGTCGTTGAACGGCGCGATGATCATGTCGTCGCGCACGCTCTTCGGGATGCCGGCCGAATCGGGCACCGGCAGCGGAAAATTGCCGGAGCGCTTCGGGGCAAGGCTCATCAGCGAATAATCGCTCATGCCGTGATAGCCGCCCTCGAATTTGAGGATTTTGTCATGCCGGGTGAAGGCGCGGGCGGCGCGCATTGCGTAAAGGTCTGCTTCGCTGCCGGACGAGACAAAGCGCACCTGCTCGGCGCACGGCACCGCCTCGACGATCGCCTCGGCCAGCTCGATCCCGAGCCGGTTGTTGGCGAAGAACGTCGTGCCCTTGGCAATCTGCGCCTGCGCCGCCGCCGTCACCTCGGGATGGGCATGGCCGACCAGCATCGGTCCCGAGCCGAGCAGGTAATCGACATACTCTTTCCCCTGCTCGTCCCACACCCGGCCGCCTTTGCCCTCGCGGATCACCATTTCGGCAGCGAAATTGCCGAACGTCCCGCCCGGCAGGACGCGCTTTGCCGTTTCGAACAGCTCTTTGTTGTCGTCGGGCTTGTCGGGGCTGGTCACGTCCGGTCTCCTCCTGTCGTGCCGCTTTCTTATACCGGGTGCCGGACCGGCCGGGAACGCAAAGGGGCGGCCTCCCCCAAAAAGGCCGCCCCTGCCACTTTGTGCCGCGGACCCCGCCCCCATCCCCCGATCGGGCCCGCACGCAGCCTCACCCTACCCGGAAATCGGCATCGAGCAACCGCGAGAACCCGGTTTCCGCGGTCTATCCCCCGAAAACTGCCGTTATCCCCGCTTTGTCCCGGGTCAACGGCAAGTTATCCACAGAATGCCGCGTAATCACGCCGCGATTTCGCCGATTTCACCGCCCGCGAGATGGAAAATGCGGTCCTGCGGCACCGGCATCGCCAGCGCGGCCTGCCGCGGCAGCCCGGCATACAGGCCGCGCAACACCCGCGTGACGACCCCGTGGCAGACCGCGACGACCGGCTCCTCGCCGATTTCGCCGAGCCACGCCGCGAGCCGGGCCGCGAAGACGTCGTAAGTCTCCCCGTCGGGCGAGCGGAAATACCAGTCCCGCCGGTCGGGGCCGGCAAACAGGTCGGGTGCGAGCCGGCGGATTTCGCCGCGGTCGCGGCCGTCCCACGAGCCGAGCGAAATTTCGCGCAGCCGCTCGTCGAGGCGCGGCGGTTCCCGCCTGCCGAGGTGCTCGGCGATGATCGCGGCGGTGTGCACGGCGCGCCCGAGCGGGCTGGCGACGAGCGCCGCATCCTTCGCCGCTGGCAGCGCGGCCAAACGCCTCCCGATCGCCTCGGCCTGGGCAATCCCACGCCGGGTCAGCGGCGAGTCCAACCGCCCCTGATAGCGGCCGGCGCGGTTCCATTCGGTCTCGCCATGCCGCACCAGGAAGATCGTCATTTCTTCGCGCCGCCGCTTCCGCCCATCTGGTTGAAGAACATTTCCTGCAACTGCTCGAAGCCCTTGAGGCCGGCCGGCAGCCAGGTCTTCAGCATCGCCTCGGGATCGAGCGCCTTGAGACCGGCATGCAGCCGCTCCTCGACTTCCTTCAGAAGACGCTCCTGCATCGGCCGCACCTCCGGCAGCCCGAAAAACCCGCGCAATTCCTCCGGCGTGCAATCGATGTCGAAGTGGAGTTTCATGCTTTGCACCTCAGGGATCGTCATCCCGGAAGGCCGGGACCCATTCCTCAGCTGTCGCGGCGCCGAAAAATGGATCCCGGCTTGCGCCGGGATGACATTGATTGCGAAGGCTCGTTCCTATAGCTGCCCGGCGATCGCGGTGCGATAGCGGCGCAGGGCGCCCAGATGGTCGGCCATCGTGCGGCCGGCGATCCGGCGGTGGTGGCGGCGGTTGAAGGTCGTCGTCAGGCACAGATGAGTGGCGCCGGCCGCTTTCCAGAACCGCGCCTCCTCGGCCCATTCCCGTTCGCCGCCCTCGCCCATCGACACCCACACCTCGATGCCGATCTGCGCCGGGTCGCGGCCGGCCGCCTCGGTCATCGAACGCAGCCGCGCGAAAATTTCGAGCGCGCTGCGGTCGGGCGGGTAGGCGTTCGGCATCCAGCCGTCGCCCCATTTGGCGACGCGCTGCAAGGTGCGCTCGTGATGGCCGCCAAACCACACCGGCACCGCGCCCGATTGGGGCCTCGGATTGATGCCGGCATCCTCGATCGTGTGCCAGCGGCCTTCGAATTTGACGTGCGGCTCGGCCCACAGCGCCTGCATCAGCTGCACCTGCTCCTCGGATCGCCGCCCGCGATTGTGGAAATCCTCGTTCAGCCCGACAAACTCGGCCTCGTTCCAGCCGACCCCGATGCCGAGCCTGAAACGGCCGCCGCACAAGACGTCGAGACACGCCGCCTGCTTGGCGACCAGCGCGGTCTGCCGCTGCGGCAGGATCAGGACCCCGGTGGCAAAGCCCAGCTTGCTGGTGCAGCCGGCGAGATAGCCGAACAGCACAAACGGGTCGTGGAACAGGTCTTCCGAGCTGTTCCGGTCCCAGCCCGGCCGGCTCGCGGCGTTGATCCCAAGCACGTGGTCGGGAGCTTCAAGGAAATCGTAGCCGATGACCTCGGCTGCCTGCGCATATTCGCGCACCACCGCGGGGTCGCCGCCGATATCGCCCAGCGGCAGCAGTGCACCCAATTGCATCGCAATCTCTCCGATCCGGTGTCGGCTCTCCTATTCCCCGTTTGCCGGGGAGGGTAGGAGGCGGTTGCGGAGAGATTACACGAAAACGCCCCGCCGCGGGCGATCACGACAGCCGGTCGAGCGCCGACAACACCCACTCGCAATGCCGCCGCTCGTCCGCCAGCCCGCGCTCGAGAAGCGTCAGCGCCGCCGGCGCGAGGTCGGGATGGCCGACCGCCCGTTCATAAGCGGTGTTGGTATCGGCCTCGTTGGAGCGCATCGCCTCGAGGATCGCCTTGTCGCCGATCAACCCGCCGATCGCCACCTTGCCGCGGGTCAGCAGGCTCTTGAGGCTGCCCTGCTCGGGCGGATCGACGTCCATCGCGCGCAACAGGTCGCTCAATTCGTCGATGTGGCGCAGGTGGTCGATGCGGAACTCGCCCAGCGCCAAGCGGTACGAAGGGTCTTGCACCCGGTCGATCGCGGCCTCATAGGCATCCGCCGCGTCGAAATCCAACTGGATCAGGTCTGCCAGAAGGTCCTGAACATTGCTTTCCATACCTACGGTGGTCGCCATCGCAGCACCATTGTTCGTCCGAGCTGAAAATAAGGTGCCCTGAATCTCAATCGAATATTTTAACATCCCCGACGAAAACTTCGATCCAGGCGACAAATGAGTAATGCGGGGCGCGGGCGCGGCCCGCGACGGGACCCTTCATTCAGGCGAAGGCGCGGCGGAAGGCGGCGGCGACCGCGCGCTGCGCGTTCATAGCGTCGTCCACCCCCGGCGCCATGCCGAAGAAGGCGTGGATCATGCCAGGATATTCCCGGTGCTCGACCGGCACTCCGGACCGGCGCAAGGCTTCGGCATAGGCCGCGCCCTCGTCGTGCAAGACGTCGCACTCGGCGGCGATGACGATGGCCGGCGCCGTCCCGGCATGGCTCGCCGCCTTCAA
>DASUKH010000106.1:0-2563 GCA_036278835.1 Allostellaceae bacterium | reverse complement strand
CGAACGGAGCCGTCGCGCTCGACCAAGGCAATCACGGGAGCCTTATCGACCGGGCCGCGCGCACCGTCCTTGCGGCGGCGGGACTTGTGCTTGTTGGCTTCTTTCCCGCCGACGTAGGTTTCGTCGATCTCGACGACCTTGTTCGCGCCGCCCAACCCGCCGGGGAACGTGCCTTGGTTCATGGCTTCGCGAATGCGGTGCATCATGAACCAGGTCGATTTGTACGAGATGCCGATCATGCGGTGCATCTGATGGGTGCTGATGCCCTTCTTGCTGGCGCAGATCAGGAACGCGGCCATCAGCCACTTGTTGAGCGGAATATGCGAGCGCTCAAACAGGGTGCCGACAGTGACCGAGAATTGCTTGCGGCAAGCGTTGCACTGATACCAGCCGGGGCGCGTGCTGATCGCGGTCGCCTCGTCGGTAACGCCGCAATGACCACAGACCGGGCCATCGGGCCAGAGCTGGCGTTCCAGCCACTCGCGCGCCTTGGCTTCGTCGTGAAAGGTCGCGTTATTCAGTTCGTTAGGCTTTGGCATCGCGCGTTCCCGCTTCCGTTGAGCGGAATATGGCAAATGCGCACTGCTGAGTCAAGGTGATAATTGCCTTTGGTAAAGACGATAGACGGTCGCCGAAAAATGCGGAAGGCTGAACAGAAAGGTCAGGGCGAGGATAAAATTTGCGCCGAAGCGATTGTTGAACACGCTGAGCGCCAGCCAGGCCAGCAAGGACAAGCCGCCGACGAGCGCCGCATCGATCCACCAGTTGATGAAATAGAGTGGTGGCGCAGGCCTGTCCGGGTGGTCACGGTCTGCCAACGCAGGGATGCTCGGCCCCGAACTCCGGGTGAGATCGATGACGGTGTCGCTTGCCGCAGCCAATCGCCCGCGATCCCGGCCGGGCAGGTCGATCAGTCTGTTTGCTCCGGCCATTGCAATTCCCTTGCCTCGATCCGGCGAACGGCGCGCTCACCGCCGCCGGACTTGGCGTCGTCGTCCCCCCTTGAGATAATTCCCGATGCGGCCGGTCGTCTCCAGAAACTTTTCTGGATCCTCCGGCCACCACCCCGCCGGCTATTCGCCGCCGCCGTTCCGGCCGAGTTTTTCGAGCTGCTGGCGCAGCGCCTCGATCTGCGCTTCGAGGCGGCGCAGGCGCGGATCCTCGGTTTCGTCCGGCGCGCCGCCGCCGGGCGGCTCCGGCACGTGTTCGCGTCCCTTGGGTGCCGCTTCTTTCGCCTCGCTGGCATAGGGCGACATCATCTTCAGCGCGCGCTCGAACAGCGCGATGTTCTGCTTGCCCATCTCTTCAAACTGGCCGAAGGGAAAGATGCCGAAGGTGGCGCGCAAGCTGTTGCGCATCTGCTCCTGGTTGCGCGCGAAGGTGACCATCGCCTGTTCGAGATAGCCCGGCACGAGAAACTGCATGCTGTCGCCATAGAGGCTGATCAGTTGCCGCAGAAAGCTGATCGGCAACAGGTTCTGCCCCTTCTGCTCCTGCTCGAAGATGATCTGGGTCAGCACCGAACGGGTGATGTCGTCGCCGGTCTTGGCGTCGTACACGACGAAATTGCCGCCTTCCCTGATCATTCGCGCGAGGTCGTCGAGCGTCACATAGCTGCTCGTCGCGGTATTGTAGAGGCGCCGGTTGGCGTATTTCTTGACGACGGTCGGTTTCGGTCCGCCGCCCTGTTCGTTTTTCGGATTATCCATATGTCCGCCGTCCCGCAGAAAAAATGCTGCCATGCAACAATACCGCGTTTCTGCTGCATCGCCGCCCGATATTCCGGCCGATGAGCGGGGAGGACGACCTCGCCCGGCGTTTTTTTGCGCTGTGGGCGGAGTATTTGGCCGCGCTCGCCGCCGATCAGCGCGCGCTGGAGCCGCTGCGACCCTGGCTGGCGGCGATCGCCGGGATGATTCCGGCTGATGCGGCCGCCGGACCGCCGGGCGATGCCGCGGCCGCTGCCGGCGCATCTGGCGGCCGCGATGATGCTGTGGCTGAGCTCGCGCGCCGCGTTGACGAGCTGGCCGGGCGGGTCGCCGCCCTCGAACGCGCCCTTCCCGGCCCTGCCGGCAAACCCCGCCGGCGAGCGAGTGGCAGCCCTCGCCGCGGCGATCGCGCAACGCGGCCCTGAGCCGGTCGCGGCGGCACTCGATCGTCACCTGCGCGGGCGCGCCGCCGCCTTTGCCCAGGGTCTCGAAACCTACCGCCATCACCCGTACCGCCGGCCGGCCGACCGCGCGCCGGTGCGCTGGCGGCGCGGCGCGGCGCGGCTGCGCGATTACGGCACCGGCGCGGGCGGGCCGGCGGTGCTGCTCGTCCCGTCGCTGATCAACCGGTACTACATCCTCGATCTGCTGCGCGAGCGCAGCTTCGTGCGCCATCTCGCGGGCGCCGGGCTGCGCCCCTTGGTGCTCGACTGGGGCGAACCGGGCGCGGCCGAGCGCGGCTTCACGCTCGACGACTACATCGCCGGGCCGCTCGACGACGCGCTCTCCGCCGCCGCCGCGCTCGCCGGCGGCAAGGTGGCGCTGATCGGCTATTGCATGGGCGGCCTCCTGGC
>DASUKH010000105.1:0-10853 GCA_036278835.1 Allostellaceae bacterium | reverse complement strand
ATCCTCGCGCTTGCCGACGAGCAGGTCGGTCTCGGTCTCGACACGGTTGCGGTAGATCAGAAACCGGCACCGCACCGCCACCTCGCGCGCCTCTTCGACCGAAGGCGCGGCCTCGACGATCTCTACATTGGCGACGAGGTGTGAAATGCGCGAATGCGGCTCCTCCGCCCAATGGATGCCGGTTTCGATCTGCTTGATCCGCCGGGCCAGCGTCTCCTTGCCCTCGTCGAACCAGTTGATGTCGGTGCGGTCGCGGGTGAACTCGTGCGCGTCGTCACCGAATTTGACGTTGCGACGCATCGGCATCCAGTAGCGGACATCGTCGGCCAGCAAATCGAGCCACTCGGCATAGCGGCGCTCGTCGAGCAGATCGGCCTCGCGGTAGAGGAATTCCGCGACCTCGTGGGTCAGCAGCAGCCGCGCCAGAAGCGCGTCGCGCTCAGCCATCGCGCAATTCCACGCCGGCCATCGCCTCCAGGATGCGGGCGACGACCGGGAAGCCGTCGCCGCCCCAGCCTTGCGCCTGCGCCCGCTTGTAGAAATCGGAGGCGAGCGCCCCGAGCGTCGCCGGCGCGCCGACCTCGCGGGCCAGCGCGACCGCGAGGTCCATATCCTTGGCAACGATGTCGAGGCTGCCACCGGCGGCGAAGCTGCCGCTGAACACGCCGCGCGGGATGTTGTCGAAGGTGCGGCTCTGGCCCGCGCTGACCGGCACGATCCGCGCCAGCACGCCAAGATCGATGCCGGCCTTTTTCGCGATCAGCATGCCTTCGAGCGCCGCGATAAAGCCGCTGTAGCCGAGATACTGCGTGACGAGCTTGGCGGCGCAGCCGGCGCCTTGCGGCCCGAGGTAGAACACGTTTTTGGCGATCGCCTCGAACAGTGCCCGGCAATGGCCGAAATCGTTCTCGCGACCGCCGACCATCACGGTCATTTCAGGCGGCCGGCCGCTGACCGGCGCGTCGAGAAACGCCAACTCGCGCTTTTTCGCCGCCTCCGCGACCCGCCGCACCGTCACCGGCGAGTTCGTCGTCAGGTCGATATAGGTGCCGCCGCGGCGCAGCCCGGCGAAAATACCCAGCGTCGGATCGAGCGCCACGGCTTCGACCTGGCTCGGCCCGGGTAGCGAGGTAAATACGATTTCGGCCGCATAGGCCGCCTCGGCCGGGTTGTCGGCGGCCGCCGCGCCCTGCCCGACCAGCGGTCCCATCGCCGCCGGCCTCGCATCGTATACGGTCAGCCGGTGCCCGGCCGCAATCAGGCAGGACGCGATCGGCGTTCCCATCGTGCCGGTGCCGATAAACCCGATGCGCATCGCGCCGCCTGCCCCGTCGACCGTGCCGATACCGGGTCATCATCCGCCGGCATCGTCGGCGCGGCAAGCGCAAGGAAAAAAAGGGCGCCCCGCGGGGCGCCCTTTTCGCTCGGAGCGTAGGTCAACCCGCTTTTTCGAGGGTTACACCGACATACTGGGTGACGCCGTGCCGGCTGAGCAGCAAGAGCGCGCTTTTGCGCGGCGAGTGCGCGATCTCGCGCAATTTGCGCGCCGCCTCGCCGGGGCTGCGCACCGGCTGCTGGTCGATCGACATCAGGACGTCGCCGCGCTGCAACCCGACCGAATCCGCCGGACTGCCGCTCTCGACCCGCGAGATGACGACCCCGTGCACCTCGCGCCCGATATGCAGATCGTGCCGCGCCTCCTCGGTCAGCGGCGCGAAATGCAGGCCCATCGCATCGGCCCGGTCCTCGTCCTGGTTGGGCGAGAAGCCGCTGGCCGAAGCGAGGTGCGGGTTCTCCGGCGCTTCGCCCAAGGTCGTATGGAGATCGCTCGTATGCCCGTCGCGCCACACGGTCATCGTCGCGGCGGAACCCGGCGCGGAGGCGGCGACGAGCCGCGGCAGGTCGCGCAATTCGTTGATGCCGCTGCCGTCGAACGACAGGATCACATCGCCCTGCTTCAGCCCGGCGCGGGCGCCCGGGCTGTCCGAGGAAACCATCGCGACGAGCGCGCCGTGATCGTTCTTAAGGCCGAGGCTGGCGGCGATCGCCGGGGTGACGCCCTGGATCTGCACGCCGAGCCAGCCGCGCGTCACCTTGCCGTGGTTTTCGAGCTGCTTCACGACGTGCTTCGCGACGTTCGACGGCACGGCAAAGCCGATCCCGACGCTGCCGCCGTTCGGCGAGTAGATCGCAGTGTTGATGCCGATCACTTCGCCCTTGAGGTTGAAGGTCGGCCCGCCCGAATTGCCGCGGTTGATCGGCGCGTCGATCTGCAGGAAATCGTCGAACTGGCCGCTATGGATATCGCGGCCGCGCGCCGAGATGATCCCGGTCGTGACGGTGCCGCCGAGGCCGAACGGGTTGCCGACCGCCACCACCCAGTCGCCGATTTGCGCCGCGCTGCTGTCGCCGAAATGCACGAACGGCAGCGGCTTGTGCGCGTCGATCTTCAGGACGGCGAGGTCGGTGCGCGGGTCGCGCCCGAGAATCTTGGCCGGGTACTTGCTGTTGTCCTGCAAGATGACCTGCACCCGCGCGGCCTCGCCGACGACGTGGTTGTTGGTGACGATGATGCCCGACGGGTCGACGATAAAGCCCGAGCCGAGGGCGATCGCCTTCGCGCCACCGCCATTGTCGTCATTGTTGTTGTTGTCGGAGAACGGGCTCGGCATGGACTGGCCGTGGCCGCCGTGCTGCTCGAAGAAGCGGCGCATAAAATCGCCGAACGGCGAATCGCGGAACTGGTCTTGCATATCGCCTGACATCATCTGCACGCCCGATTTCTCGGTCACCGAGATGTTGACGACCGCCGGCAGCACCCGCTTGACCAGCGGCGCAAAGCTCTGCTGTTGCAGCATCGGCCCAGGCGGCGTCGCGGCCGGCATCGGTTGCGGGGTCTGTGCCCACACCAGCGGCGACAAGGCGAGGGTCGCGCCGAGGCCGATCCCGGCCGCAGCGGCACGTGTCTTGGTAAACCAGGGATGGCGTGGTAAACCGGCCCGATCTTGCGGCATAAAGCATTCTCCTGTTGCGCGGATCGTCCGATAAAGGATGGCGATCGCAGCTAACAGGCCGCTTTCACGTGGATTAAATCGCCGTAATGTCGCGACCGCCTGTCATGGACCGCCGGCCGGGCCTGTCCGGAACCCTCACGCGCCGTCGCTGGTGAAGGAGGTGAACGGCATCTCCAGGGCCGCCAGCCCGGGCGGCACGATCATCACGTAATAGGTCGGGCGCCGCCACACGCTGCGGTCGCCGCCCTCGTCCCAGCCGGGGTTTGAGGCGATCTTGACGTAAACCTGGTCGCCGGGGGCCACCTCGACGTTCTGGTCCTGGTTGACGTCGCGGCCGACGCTGGTGACGGCGAGGTGGTAGGGGCCGGCCGGCACATCGCGGTAAAAGCTCGTCCCAGGCCCGCCATAGCCGATCGGGGCGCCGTTTGCGAAGATCGTCGGGACGGTCTGCGTATCCTCGACCATGAACGGCCGGTAGAACCACAGCCGCGCATCGCCCGCCGGGATCGGCGGAACCGCCGCGACCCGCGCCGGCTGCGCCGCGGCGAATTGGGCCGAGGCCGGGGGCGCCGCCCACGCGGTCAGGACGATGAGAGAAAACCCGGCGGCAACCCGCCACCACCACGATCGCGACGACCCGGACATCGGCGGCTCCTTTCGGAATGCGGCGTTGCGGAGCCTGCGCGCGCCGGCCGAGGAGCGGATCGGCAACGCAATCGGGGCGCAACCGACGCCAATATGGGCGCCGCATGGCGGCTTGGCTATAGTGCCGCCCGGCAAGCAACAGGGGACCAGCATGAGCCGCTATCGCGAGATTTCCGTCGCCGAAATGACCCCGGCGCAAAAGCGCGTGCACGACCAGATCATCGCCGGCAAGCGAGGCCGGTTTGGCGGTCCGTTCCAGCTGCTGATCCGGGCGCCGGAGATTTGCGAGCACGCCGCAAAGCTCGGCGAGCATTTGCGCTGGGGTACGTCGCTGCCCGACCGCCTGTCGGAGCTGGCGATCATCACCACCGCCCGGTTCTGGCGCGCCCAGTACGAGTGGTATGCGCATGCGAAGCTGGCGATCAAAGCCGGCGTGCCGCAAGAAGCCGTGGAGGCGATCCGCACCGGCGGCAGCCCGCATTTCGCCGCCGCCGACGAGACGCTGGTGCACCGCCTGTGCAGCGAAATCTTCCGTACCCAGCGCCTCACGGATGCAAGCTTCGACGAGGCGGTTTCCGCCTTCGGCGAGCAGGGCCTCGTCGAGCTGGTCAGCCTGATCGGCTACTACACGCTGATCGGCAACACGCTCAACGTGTTCCGCGTGCCGCTCCCCGACGGCGAGACGCCGCCCTTCCCGGAATAACGGCGGCGGCGCGGCCCGGCCTCAGCCGCGGAGCTGGCGGATGTGGCCAGCCCAGCGGTCGAGGATCGGCAGGAGCTGGTCGCGCTTCTCCGACATCAGGGTGACGTTGACCCGCGCCGCGCCGAGATCGCGGAAATGCTTCAGCTTGTCGAGGTCGTCGGGGGCGCCGCCGATCGTCACCGGCAGCGAGGCCGGGTCGCGCCCAGCCGCCTCCGCCATCTTGCGGAACGCCGGCATGTACTCATCGGGGTTGCCGCTCGACGCATTCGGGTACCAGCCGTCGCCGTAGCGCACCGCGCGCCGCGCCGCCCACGGAAAGGCGCCGCCGAGGATCACCGGCGGGTGCGGCTTCTGCAGCGGTTTCGGCCACGTCATCAGCGTATCGAACTTGACGATATCGCCGTGATATTCCGGCTTCGATTGGGTCCAGATCGCCTTCATAGCCTCGATCTGCTCGCGCATCTTGTGCATGCGGGTGTCGAAGGCGGTGCCGTGGTTCTCGATTTCCTCGCGGTTCCAGCCGCCGCCGATGCCGAACAGAAAGCGGCCGCCCGATACCTGGTCGATCGAGGCGACGAGCTTCGCCGTCTGGATAGTGTCGCGCTGGATGACGAGACAGATGCCGGTCGCCAGCTTCAGCCGCTTGGTCGCGCCGGCGGCGGCGGTCAGGGTGACGAACGGGTCCATCACGTCGTAATAGCGCTTGTGCAACTCGCCGCCGCCCGGTGGCGGCGTCTGGCGCGGCACCGGGATGTGCGAGTGCTCCGCCGCCCACAGCGAATCGAAGCCGCGCTCCTCAAGCGCGACGCCGAACTCGGCCGGGGTAATCGAGTAGTCGGTAAAGAAGATCGACGCGCCGAATTCCATTCCGTCCTCCTGCGCGGCCCTTGGGGCCGATATCAAAGCCGCGGCGATGCTATGGTGCGGCGGAAGCGGCGGCAATCCCGGAGACCATCCGACCGTGGGAGAAGGACAGGAGAGCGCAGCCGCGCCGGCGGTCGATGCGCTGGCGGCCGCCTTGCGCCGGGGTGAGCGGCGGGCATTAGCGCGGGCCGTCACCCTGGTCGAATCGACCCGCCCCGACCACCGCAGGGCCGCGGAGGCGCTGATCGACGCGATCCTGCCGGCGACCGGCGGCGCGACAAGGCTCGGCATTTCCGGCCCGCCGGGGGCCGGCAAATCGACCTTTATCGAGCGCTTCGGGATCGAAGGCATCGCGCAGGGCAGGCATATCGCGGTGCTGGCGGTCGATCCCGGATCGAAGCGCGGCGGCGGCGCCATCCTCGGCGACAAGACTCGGATGGCCGAGCTGGCCCGTGCCCCGGCGGCATTCATCCGCCCGTCATCGGCCGGAACCGAGACCGGCGGCGTCGCCCGCCACACCCGCGAGGCAATCCTGGTGTGCGAGGCCGCGGGGTTTGATACCGTGCTGGTCGAGACGGTCGGCGCCGGTCAGGCCGAGACCAGCGTCGCCGATCTCGTCGATATGTTCCTCCTGATCCTGCCGCCGGCGGCCGGCGACGAATTGCAGGGGATCAAGCGCGGCATCGTCGAATTGGCCGATCTGATCCTCGTCAACAAGGCCGACGGCGAGCTGCTCGACCACGCCCGCCGCGCCGCCGCCGAGTATTCGAACGCGCTGCGGCTGATCCGTCCGGCGCTTGCCGAATGGCGGCCGGCGGTGCACGCGGTGTCGGCGCTGACCGGCGACGGCATCGCCGCGGTGTGGGACGAGGTGGCGCGGTTCCGCACAGCATTGGAGGCGGGCGGCGCCTGGGGCCGGCGCCGCGCCGAACAGGCCCGCGCCGCGCTGTGGGCGGAGATCGGCGATACACTCCTCGCCCGCTTCCGCGCCACCCCCGCGGTCGCCGCCCGGCTCGCGGCGCTGGAGATCGATGTCGGCGCCGGCACGCGCACGCCAGCCGCCGCCGCCCGGCTGCTGCTCGCCGCATTTTTGGGAGAGGCCGACCCGAACCGGTGAACCCGCGCTTCGCGAACGCTACAGCGGCTGGAAGTGGGCGCGGGCGCCGCGTTCGATTGCCGCCGCAGTCAGCCGCTCGATATCGAGCTCATGCCGGATCAATTCGAGCGCACGCAATTCTTCCTGGGTCGCCTCGCCGTCGGCGGCGACGAGATCGCAGGCGACGGCATAGGCCGTCTCACGCAGGTTGGCCGGCAGGGCCGCCCGGATCGCCTGCAGCGTCTCGTCGAGCCCGTCCTCCCGCGCCAGCGACTCGGCGCAGTCGTTCAGCAGCCCTGGCAGCTTCTTGCGGTCGAACGTGCGGAACACCGGAAGATACTCGATCATCCGGCCTATCAGGCGAAATTCGGCATCGTCCATGTTGGCGTCCGCCGCCGAGACGATCACCATCGTGTAGATCAGCGCGCCGTGGGGGTCGAGCATCGCTTCCCTTCCTGCGATGATGCTCTTGTGCTGCGATGCACAAGAAATGAGCGAGAGGCCTGTGTCAAGCGGCGTCGCCGCCGCCCGCCGGATCGGCAGGCGCGATAAAGCGCCCGGTCTCGGCCACCGCCTCGGCGAGCGGCACCCGCATGACCGGCACCGATGCGGGAAAGGCGGAGAGCAGCCGCGACGGCAGGGCGCGGTCGAGGATCGCAAAGACGCCGCGGTCGTCGGCGCGCCGCACCAGCCTTCCATAGGCTTGGCGCAGCCGCAGCCGGGTCACCCGATCGTCGTAGGCGGCCCCGCCGAACACCGATTTGCGGGCGCGGTGCAGGATGTCGGGGCGCGGCCACGGCACCCGGTCGAAGACAATGAGGCGCAGCGAGCGGCCCGGCACGTCCACCCCGTCGCGCACCGCATCGGTGCCGAAGAGACACGAATCCTCCTCGGCACGGAAGATATCGACGAGGGTGGCGGTCGCCATCGCATCAACGTGCTGGGCGAGCAAGGTGAGGCCGCGCTCCTCCAGCACCGGCGCGATCCGCTCGTGCACCGCGCGCAGCCGGCTGATCGCCGTGAAGAGGCCGAGCGCGCCGCCGCCGGAAGCGCCGATCAGCGCGGCAAAGGCGGCGGCGACCTGCCCGGCATCGTCGCGCGGCACGTCGGTGACGATCAGGATGCGGGTCTGCGCCGCGTAGTCGAACGGCGAGGCGATGCGGGCGGCCTGCGGGGTCTCCGGCAGGTGGCGCAGGCCGGTGGCGGCCTCGGCGGCCCGCCACGCCGCCTCCGGGTCGTTCTCGCCGTCTGTCAGGGTCGCCGAGGTCACGACGATGCCGTGCGCCGGCGCCGCCACCGCGCGGGCAAAGGGTATCCCGGGGTCGATCCAGTTGCGGTTGACCGCGACATCGGTTTCGGCCCCGTCGAAGCGGTCGATCGCCAGCCATTCGACGGTTTCCGGACGGGGCGGCGCGGCAAGGTCGCGCAGCAGCGCGCTCCACCCGGCGAGGACCGTATCGGCGCGCCGTTCCAGGCCGCGCACCGCCGCGTCGAGGCGCTGGCGCAGGCCCGGCTCGGGCGGGTTCTCCGGGTCTTCGAGCCTGCCGCGCAAGGCCGCCGCGAGCCGCCGCAGCGCCTGCCCAAGACGGTCGAGGCCGGCGGCAAGCCGGGAAGCGGCCTCGATCAGCCCGTCAACCGGCGGGCGCGCCTCGGCCTCGATGCCGTAGCCGGTGTCGGCCTTGGCGGCGCGCGCCAGCACCTGCCGCCGCACCAGAACCAGGAAAGCCTCGAAGCCGGGCAGCGGGCGCTCCTCAGCGACCCGCTGATGCCAGCCGTCGGCCGGCAGAATACGGGCGGCAACCAGCGCCTCGACCAGCGCCGCGGCAGCCTCGTCAACGCCCTCGACAAGATCGCCGATACGGCGCTGCAACCCGCGCGCCCGCGAGCGGCCGGTTTCGGCGCCGAGCAGCCAGCGCCGTAATTCGCGGCCCTCCTGACCCGAGAGACGCACCGCGAAGGCGGCGTCGGCAGCGTCGAGCAGGTGATGGCCCTCGTCAAACACATAGCGGGTCGGCACGCCGGCATCGTCAAGCCCGCCCAGCGCCGCCTGCGCCATGACCAGCGCGTGGTTGGCAACGACGAGCCGGGCGTGGCGGGCGGCGCGCACGTTCTTCTCGACAAAACAGCAGCGGAAATGCGGGCAGGCGGAATGGATGCACTCGCCGCGCCGGTCGGCGAGCGAGGCCACCCGACCGCGGCCGATCAGCTCGGTCAGCCAGCCGGGAAAATCGCCGCCGGCGATGTCGCCCGAAGCGGTCGCGCCGATCCAGCGGGCGATCAGCGCAAGCGGCGCCAGTGCCGCCGACCCCCGCACCCCGGCCGCGCGCGCCGCCTCCTCGTAATTCAGCAGGCAGAGGAAATTCTCGCGGCCCTTGCGCACGGCGACCCGGCGGCGCTTCTCCGCCGCGTCGGGGTAGAGCCGGTCGAGTTCGGCGGCAATCTGGCTCTGCAGGTTGCGGGTATAGGTCGAGACCCAGACGGTCCCCTGGTTCTTCTCGGCCCACAGCCCGGCCGGCGCGATATAGCCGAGTGTCTTGCCGACGCCGGTGCCGGCCTCGGCCAGGACCGCTTCCGGCATGTCGCGGCGCCGGCGCGGCGCGAAGGCGCTGGCGACCGCGGCGGCATACTCGGCCTGCTGCGGCCGCGCCTCGGCCCCGGCGCCGAGCAGCGCGGCGAGGCGGCTGCGGGCCTCGTCCGGCGCAACCGCCTCGTTGCCGGGTGGTGGCGGCGGCGCCCGCTCCTGCCATTCGGCGAGGCGCTGCCAGACCCGCAGCCCGGCGGCCCGGCGCGATGACTGAGGCTCGCCCGCCGGCAATGCGGCGACGATTGCGGCGCCCCAGCTCCACCCGGCGCGCGCCGCCGCCTCGGCCACGGCGCGGGTTTCAGGATCGCCATCAGCCTGCAATTCCTGCAACAGCGCGCGGGCGGCGGTGAGGAGCAGCATCGCCGCTTGCGCCGCCGAGCGCGGCGGCACCAGGCCGAGCGCGGCGGCCAGCCCGCGCGGCGTCGGCACGCAAAACCGCGCCGGCCGGACAAAAGCGTACAATTCCAGCACGTCGAGCGCCGCAAACCCGGCGACGTCAAGGCGCCGCGCCACCGCCCGCGCGTGGCAGACGATCGCGCTGTCGTTTTGCAGCCGGGCGCGGGCGGCCGCCAGCGGCAGCGCCTCGACCTCGCCGTCCGGCGTCAGCCACACCGCCTCGCGAAACCCGGCCACCACGGCCGCCGCGCGCGGCACCAGCACGCGACCGGACGCGATCATTCAACGCCCCGGTTTCGCGCGACCCGCCGGTTGCGATAGTCTGATGCCATGACCCGGATGATCTATCACATGTGCCCGGCGGCTTCATGGCAGGAGGCGCTCGCCGCCGGCGAATACCGCGGCACGGAGGACGACCGCCGCGACGGCTTTATCCATTTTTCGACCGCCGCGCAGCTGCCGGTAAGCGCCTGCCGCCACCGCGCCGGGCAGGTGGGGCTGGTGCTGGTCGCGGTCGAGTCAGCGCCGCTCGGCGACCGCCTGCGCTGGGAACCGGCCCGCGACGGCGCGTCGTTCCCGCATCTCTACGGCTCGCTTGACCCCGCCGAGGCGGCGCAGGTCTCGCCCCTCCCGCTCGGCGCCGACGGCAAGCATTCGTTCCCCCCGTTAGCCTGACCCCCTCGATAAGCTCGGCCTGTTCGCGATCCGGTTCAATCGGCATAATCCGGAGCCTCACGGCGCGGCCGCTCACCCTTCGCATAATTTTGCCGACCGGCCGCAAACAGCCGCCCCCAGGGAGGGATTCGCGATGCTGATATTCCGACAGCTGTTCGATCCGCAATCCTCGACCTATAGCTACCTGCTGGGCGACCGGCCGGGCGGCTCGGCCGTGCTGATCGACCCGGTGTTCGGGCAGGTGCAGCGCGACGCGGCGCTTTTGGGGGAACTCGGTCTCACCCTCGTTGCGACGCTCGAAACCCATGTCCATGCCGACCACGTGACCGGCGCGTGGCTGCTGCGGCGCCGCACCGGCAGCAAGATCATGCTGGCGAAAGCGAGCGGCGCCGAGGGCGCCGACCGCTATCTCGGGCAGGACGACATCGTGGCGTTCGGCGGAAGGCGGCTGGCGGTGCGCGCCACCCCCGGCCACACCGGCGGTTGCCTGACCTACGTGCTAGACGACCGCAGCATGGCGTTCACCGGCGACTGCCTGTTGATCCGCGGCAGCGGCCGTACCGACTTTCAGGAGGGCGACGCGGCGGCAATGTACCGCTCGATCCGCGAACAGATCTTCACCCTGCCCGATGAATGCTTGCTCTACCCGGCGCACGATTACCGCGGGCTGACGGTGACCAGCGTCGCCGAGGAGCGCCGCTTCAACCCGCGCATCGGCGGCGAGATCGCGCTCGGCGATTTTACCGGCTATATGGACAATCTGCGCCTCGCTCACCCGAAAATGCTCGATGTCGCAGTGCCGGCCAATCTGCGCTGCGGCCGGCCAGAGGGCGGCGAGGAGCCGGCGGCCGAGCCGCATTGGGCGCCGCTGCGCTA
>DASUKH010000104.1:0-14304 GCA_036278835.1 Allostellaceae bacterium | reverse complement strand
CCCGACCTCGACGGGGCGCTCCTGTTCCTGGCGTCGCCGGCCAGCGCCTATGTCACCGGAATCGTGCTCGCGGTCGATGGCGGCCACGGCGTCGCCGCCATTTGACCGGGCGGCGCTCGGCCGGTTTCTCGCGGCGGCGGGGGAGGCCGAGCGGGTCGCGATAAGCCAGCCGGCGCTGCTCGCCGGCGGCGCGATCCGCGAGAATTGGGGGTTCGAGGCGGCTTTCGCCGACGGCCGCCTCGCCGGCCGGCAGCCGCTTGTGTTGCGCACCGACGGGTCGACCGGCATCGCATCGAGCCTCGGCCGGGTCGAGGAATTCGCGGTGCTGCGCGCGGCGTGGGCGGCCGGTGTCAGGGTGTCCGAGCCGCTCTTCGCCTGCGCCGACCCGGAGGTGATCGGCCGGCCGTTCTTCGTGATGCGGCGGCTCGGCGGCACCGCGCAGGGGCGCGACATCACGGCCGACCCGGCACTCGAACCGGTCTTGCCCGACCTCGCCGCCCGGCTCGGCCGCGAACTGGCGCTGATCCAGACAATCCGGCCGCCACGCCGCGATCTCGCGTTTCTGCCGTATCTCGATGCGCCGGCGCACATCACCGCGTTCCGCGCCTATCTCGACCGGCACGAGCAGCCTCGACCGGTGCTCGAATGGTCTGTCCGTTGGCTCGAAACGCATTTGCCCGAAAGGCTGCCGCCGGTGCTGTGTCACCGCGATTTCCGCACCGGCAATTACATGGTTGCCCCCACCCTTCCCTCCCCCGCAAGCGGGGGAGGGTCAGGGTGGGGGCTGACCGGCATCCTCGATTGGGAATTCGCCGGTTGGGGCGACCCGGACGAGGATATCGGCTGGTTCTGCTGCAAGGGCTGGCGCTTCGCCCGACTCGACCGCGAAGCCGGCGGCATCGCCGACCGCGCGGCGTTCTACGAGGGCTACGAGAGCGCCGCCGGGCGGCGGCTCGACCCGGCCCGGGTGCGGTTCTGGGAGGTGCTGGCGAATATCCGCTGGGCGGTCATCGCCTTGCAGCAGGCCGATCGGGTATTGCTCGGCGGCGCCCGCGACCTCGCCACCGCGATCATCGGCCGCCGCGCCGCCGAGTGCGAATTGGAATTGCTGATGCTGCTCGATGACGACCCCCACCCTTCCCTCCCCCGCAAGCGGGGGAGGGTTAGGGTGGGGGTCGCCGGCGGGACGCCGTCGGTACGGAATCCCGCTCGCGAACAGCCCAGCGGGGCGGCGCTCGCGGCGCTCGGGGGCGACTGGCTCATCGGCGAATTGCTGCCGATGGTGCCGGCGGAGCATCATCGCGAGCTGCGCCTTCTCGCCACGGCGATCGGCATCGCCGAACGCGAAGCCGCCGCCGGCGACGCGCCGATACGGGAAATTGAGGAGCGGCTCGCCGCGTTTTACCGATGCGGAGGAGATGGTGCCAGCGGCACCGGCCCCCACCCTGACCCTCCCCCGCAAGCGGGGGAGGGCAGGGTGGGGGCATCGCCGCCGGGGCCGCTGTTCTCCCGCTTCGCGCGCGATCTGCGCGCCGGCGCATTCGAGGCATGCGGGGTGCGCGCGCGGGCGGCGCGTGCAATATTATGGTGCATCACCATTATGAAATTGCGCGAGGGCAACCCGTCCTTCCTCGCCGCGAACGGTTTCGGAGAATAGTCCGGTGTCCCAGTCGAGCGTCCGCGAAGCCATCGAGGCCTTCGCCCGCGGTGAGATCGTCGTCGTCACCGACGACAACGACCGCGAGAACGAGGGCGATCTGATCGTCGCCGCGCAGCACGCGACGCCGGAAAAGATGGCGTTCATCATCCGCAACACCTGCGGCATCGTCTGCGCGCCGGTCACCGGCGAGATCGCACGCCGCCTGCACCTGGCGCCGATGGTCGCGGATGCCGACGCGATCCACGGCACCGCCTTCACGATCTCCGTCGATTACCGGCATGGCACGACGACCGGCATCTCGGCCGACGACCGCACCGCGACGATCCGGGCGCTGGCCAACGGCAATTCCGGGCGCGCCGATTTCGTGCGGCCGGGGCATATCTTCCCGCTGATCGCCAAGGATGGCGGCGTCTTGATGCGGTCCGGCCATACCGAGGCCGCGGTCGATCTGTGCCGGTTTGCCGGGGTCGAGCCGGTGGCGGCGATCTGCGAACTGGTCAACGACGACGGCACCGTCATGCGCGGGCCGCAGGTCGCCGCGTTCGCCGACAAGCACACGCTGAAACGCATTTCGGTCGCCGACCTGATCGCCTACCGGCAGGAACGCGAAAAGCTCGTCACCCGCGTCGCCGAGTTCGCGATCGACACCGAGTTCGGCACGTTTACCGTCTATGCCTACGTGACGCCGTTCGACAAGGTGCATCATTTCGCGTTCGTCTTTGGGGAGATCGGCCAGGGCAGCGACGTGCCGACCCGGCTGCACCGCGGCAACGTCATCGACGACGTGTTCGGCGGCGCCAAGCCGATCCATGCCGCGCTCGCCCATTTCCGGGAGGCGGGGAGGGGGGTTCTCGTCTATTTGCGCGAGGGCACGTCGGGGGTGCCGATCACGATCATCGCCGAAGACGCCACCGCCTCCGAGCTGGAACGCAGCCGGCAATGGCGCGAGGTCGGCCTTGGCGCGCAAATCCTGCGCGACCTCGGCATCTCGTCGATCCGCCTCTTTGCCTCGCGCGAGCGCACCTATGTCGGTCTCGCCGGGTTCGGCATCGAGATCGAATCGACCGAGCCGCTCGATGAGACAAGCCAGCGGCCGGTCGTGCACGAGCCGCGCCGCCCGTCGCGCGCCGCCGAATAAGGCGGTCCTGTTTCGGATGCACGATCCCTGATCCGGCTCGACGGTGATCCTCGATCATGGAACCCGTCATTCCCGCGGATGCGCACAGCTGTTCGGCTTAGCGAAACTGGTTGCGAATGGCATGCCTCAGAAACCGCAAATATCCCCGTGCCCGGACTTGCTCCGGGCACCCACGTCTTTGCCGCCGCAGTGGAAGCGCTTTAAGACGTGGATGGCCGGGACAAGCCCGGCCAAGGGGGCCTGTGGGAAGCAAAATGATATGCAACCTTCCCAATGAGTTGGCCCCCGCCGCTAAACCGGACAGCTGTGCGCGAAAGCGGGAATCCAGGGCAACCGACGTGCGGCGGCCCTGGACCCCCGCTTTCGCGGGGGTGACGCAGGCGTGGTTCGACTTTAGAAGATCAGGCTCTAAAACGACGTCCTTTTGCCGATCAGCCGGTTTCCCTATGTCAGAACGCGATCTTCTGCCGCTTCTTCACCGCATCGCCGACGCGCTGGAGCGCCTCGCCCCGGTGCGCGAGACGGTCAGCGATCTGGGCGCCGCCGATGCCTTTGTCTGGCACTCCGATCGCGACTGGTGCGAGCCGGTGCCGCGGGTCAACCGGGTGCCGATCGGCCTCTTGCGCGGCATCGACCGGGTGCGCGACATCCTGCTGCAAAACACCGAGCGCTTCGCCGCCGGATATCCGGCTAACAACGTGCTGCTGTGGGGCGCGCGCGGCACCGGCAAGAGCGCCCTCGTCAAGGCGGTGCACGCGGCGGTCAACGAATCGCGGCCGAAGGCGCTGGCGCTGATCGAAATCCACCGCGAGGACATCCCGAGCCTACCGCGGCTTTTGTCGCTGGTGCGCCAAAGCGAGCGCCGCTGCCTGTTGTTCTGCGACGACCTGTCATTCGACCAGAACGACGCCAGCTATAAATCGCTGAAGGCGGTGCTCGAAGGCGGCATCGAGGGGCGGCCGGCCAACGTCGTGCTCTACGCCACCTCGAACCGGCGCCACTTGATGCCGCGCGACATGATCGAGAATGAGCGCTCGACCGCGATCAACCCGGCTGAGGCGGTCGAGGAGAAGGTTTCGCTGTCGGACCGGTTCGGGCTGTGGCTCGGCTTCCACAATGTCGATCAGGACACCTACCTGACGATCGTGCGCGGCTATGCGAGGCATTACCGGCTCGATCTCGACGACGACCGCCTCAGGGCGGAGGCCAGCGAATGGGCGATCACCCGCGGCTCGCGCTCCGGCCGCGTTGCCTGGCAATTCATCCAGGACCTCGCCGGCCGCCTCGGCAAGCCGCTCGTCTGACTGCCCACCCCCGGCTCGCCGAGTGATGGGCTCGCCGAGTGGTGGAAAAGCCGATCGGCGGTCGCGGCCGGCTTGTCGCGATAACGCGGCACGGTTACATTCCACGGGATGTGCTTGCCCAGCGGCTCCCGGCAGGAAGAAGCTCATCCCCCCCCCCCGCGCGACATGGGTAAGTTGATCGTCGGGATTGGTGCTTCGGCGGGCCGGCCCGACGCTCAAACGGTGCTCTGATGCGCTCGGCTCCTCCGAGGCTGCGAAACATCGCCCGGCGGCTTCTGGCTCTCGAAGCGTCTTCGGGCAGGACCCGAGAGGCCGAGGGGTCGGCGGCGTTCCACGTTTGCGAAAAACTGCGGCAACCGCTCTCAACCTTGGCGGGCGTGGCCGGCTTTCGATCGCTGCTGTCCCGCGCGCTGGCGCTCGCCGACGGTGAAATTCGCTGGCTGAAAGCCGTTCACGTCGATGCGAACGGTTCCCTGGAAGGGTTGGACGAGGCGCAGCTTTCCGATGCCGAAATCGCGGAAGGCGAAGCCGTCCTGGTGGCGCATTTGCTCGGGCTGCTGGTGACCTTTATCGGCGAAGCGCTGACGCTACATCTTCTGCACGAGGCATGGCCGGAGGCGTCGCTTGGTGGCCTGAATTCCGAACCGGAGAGAGAGTAATGAGGACGCCAAGACGGGCGGGACGCCGGCAGTCGGAACAAGACCCGGGCAATCCGGAAAAGGTGGTGATCCGCAAGCTGCCGACCGGAATTCCCGGCCTCGACGAGATCATGGGCGGCGGGCTCCCGGAATTCTCCTTCAACATCATCGCCGGCGGCCCCGGTTGCGGCAAGACGACGATGGCGCACCAGTTCGTGTTCGCCAATGCGACAGCGGAGCGTCCCGCGCTCTATTTTACGATACTTGGCGAGTCGCCGATCAAGATGCTGCGCTACCAGCAGCAATATACATTTTTCGATCCGGCCAAGATCAACGGCTCGATCCGCTTTATCAATCTGAGCCAGATCGTATTGGAGAATGATCTGGGCGTGGTCCTCGACGAGATCGTCAAGCATGTGGAGAGAGCCAATCCCGCCATCGTGGTGGTTGACTCGTTCCGTACGGCTGTGCGGAACCGAGTGGGCATGACCGAGATGGACGTGCAGTTCTTTGTTCAGCAATTGGCCCTGCATCTAACAAGCTGGGAGGCCACGACATTTCTGATCGGGGAATATGTCGAGGCCGAAATCCGCGAGAACCCGGTGTTCACCGTCGCCGATGGCTTGATCTGGCTGTCGCAGGTGGCGGAACGCAATTCGGTCGTGCGAAAGCTCCAGGTGATCAAGCTGCGCGGTCAGGCCTCCGTGCCGGGGTTGCACACCTTCCGCATCACCGGGGACGGGCTGCAAACCTTCTCGCGCACCTTGGGGCTGTTGGCGCGGAAACCGCGCCCCGCCATACGCCCGCGATTGTCGATAGGGGTCCCGGCGCTGGACGAGATGATGGGCGGCGGCATCCCGCTCGGCGACTCTCTGTTGGTGGCGGGCGCGTCCGGAACGGGGAAATCGGCGCTCGGCACCCATTTCATCACCGAAGGACTCCGGCATGGCGAGCCCGGGATCATGGCGGTGTTCGAGGAACGACCCGAAGACGCCGTACGGCGAGCGAAGAATCTCGGGCAGGATCTGGAAACGGCGGAACGGGAAGGCAAACTGAAGGTTCTTTATCTGCGCCCGCTGGATCTATCGATCGACGAAAGTCTTCAGGCGATACTGGATGCCGTCAAAGAGCTCGACGCCAAGCGGCTGGTGATCGATTCGCTGGTCGGCTTCGAGATGGCGCTGGCACCCGGCTTCCGCACCGATTTTCGCGAATCGCTCTATCGGATGATGGCGTCGCTGACCGGAACGGGGGTAACGGTTCTGAGCACGGTCGAGCTGGACGAGTCGTTCACCGAGTTCAAGTTCAGCCACTACATGGTGTCGTTTCTGGCCGACGACATCATCCGGCTGCGCTATGTTGATCTCGACGGCGTGCTTTGCCGCATCCTCACCGTCATCAAGATGCGCGACAGCCAGCACAGCAAGGATATCTGCGAATACGAGATCACCGACAAGGGGGTGACGCTGACCGGCAGACGCCTTAACGGGTATCGCGCGCTGATAACCGGGATTCCCGCCTATTGGAGTCAGTCTGGGCCTCCCGGGGAGCCGAAGGAATGACCGCATCCGCGAGATCGCCGCCGCCGGCGCCGGACTTGTCGGAACTCTGTCATTCGCTGATTGAGCGCTCGCCCGCGCCGATGGCCGGGTTGGAGGGCGCGGGGCACATCGTCCGGTGCGTCAACCCGGCCTTCTGCCGGCTGGTCGGCAAGTCCAGCGAGGCGTTGGTCGGGTTTCCTTTCGCTGAAACGGTGCAGGAAGGGGACGGGTGCCTCGCGGTGCTGGACCGTGTCTATTGCGCGGGCGAGGCGGAAACTCACGCCGAACAGGAACACCTTGAACATCATCCCGTTTACTGGTCATACGCCGTGTGGCCGGTGCTCGGCGCGGATCGGCGTCCCGTGGGGGTGATGATGCAGGTGACCGAGACCACCCGGTTCCACCGGGAGGTGGGCGCGATGAACGAGGCGTTGCTCGTCTCGTCGGTGCACCAGCATGAACTCACCGAAGCCGCCGAAGGGCTGAACGCGCAGCTGGAGGCGGAAATCGCCGAACGCAAGCGGCACGAAGAACGCCAGAAGATGCTCGTCAACGAATTGACCCATCGGGTCAAGAATACGCTTGCCACGGTGCAGTCGATCGCCGTGCAGACGATGCTGAACGCCAAGACGATGGAGGGTTTTCGGGACGCCTTCGAGGCGCGGCTCGATGCCCTGGCGAAGACGCACAACCTCTTGACGCAAAACCCCTCGCAAGTCGTGACGCTGCGCGACCTCGCGGTCAGCGAGCTGTCGCACTACGCGGCGGCCGACGCTTTCCGTTACGCGATCGAAGGAGAGGATGTACCGCTGCCGTCGAACCGCGCGGTGCCGATCGGCATGATGTTCCACGAACTCGCCACCAATGCCGCGAAATACGGCGCGCTCTCGGCTCCAGCGGGCCGGGTCAAGGTATCGTGGACCGTCGATCGGGAGAGGCAGCACCTGCATCTTGAATGGATCGAGACGGGCGGGCCGGCGGTCGGGAAGCCGACCCGGCGAGGGTTCGGGTCGCGGCTGCTCGAGCGCGGCCTCGCGCATGAGCTGGATGCGACGGTTCACCTGAACTTCGATGCCGCCGGGGTCCATTGCACGATCGACCTTCCTCTGCCTTCGACCGTTGTGGCGGCATGAGCGGGTTCGACGGCGGTTCAACGATCGCGCCGTTGCGCGGTTTGCGGGTTCTCGTCGTCGAGGACGGGATGATGGTCGCGATGCTGATGGAGGATCTGCTGGAAGAGTTCGGCTGCAAGATCGTCGGACCCGCCGCCAGCGTCGACAAGGCGCTCGCGCTCATCGCAACCGAGGCAATCGATGGTGCGATGCTGGATTTGAACCTCAACGGTCATGACGCCTATCCCGTTGCCGACGAACTCGCGCGGCGCGGCCTTCCTTTCATCTTCGTGACCGGATATGGCGATCAGGAATTGAGAGGCGGCTACAACAACCGGCCGAGATTGCCAAAGCCGTTCCGAAGGCCAGACCTGGAACGCATTATGACCGAGACGTTCACGTCGATTTCCGAATAAACCATCGCCGCAGTCATTCCCCACAGACGAACGTCTCCCGCTCTCTCGATCGAGAGCCGAATTTCCCCCCGGATGCGCCCCGGCCGGGGAAACCTGCCTCACGCGGGCGGCGCGAGGAATTTCTTCGGGTCGACCGGGTTCTCGCCGCGGCGCAGCTCGAAATGCAGCTGCGGCCGGCCGACACCGCCGGTTGCGCCGACCTTCGCGATGACCTGGCCTGTCTTGACGTGCTGCCCGCGCTTGACGAGCAGTTCCTCGCAATGGGCGTAGGCCGAGATGAACCCGTCCGGGTGCTTGATCAGCACAAGATTGCCATAGCCGCGCAATTCGTTGCCCGAATAGGCGACGACGCCGCCCTCGACGGCCCGGACCGGAGTGCCGCGCGGCGCCGCGATGTTGATGCCGTCATTGCGCCCGCCGCCCGGCTCAGCGCCGTAGCTGGCCAGAATGCGGCCGGTGACCGGCCAGGGCAGGTGGCCGCCATGCGGCAGTTTCCTTCCGGCCGCTTCCGGCTCCGCCGGATCGGCGTGGCCGGCGTCGGGCGGCGCGGCATCCGAGTGTGCAACATCCTTCGCGGGACGGGCCGGCGCGAGCGGCGGCGGCCCGTCGAGCGGGATGACCTCGCGGTTTGGCGAAGCGATCGCCGGTGGGCGGCGGGCGGCGGTCTCACGGCGCTCCGTCTCGTCGTGCCCGGCCTCGCGATGCTCCGCCTCGAGATGCGCGGTGTCGCGCCGCTCGGCCGTGGCCGGCGCGGTTTCCCGCGCAGCCGCCTCGTGTGCCACGGGAGCGGCGTCCGATTCGGGGATCAGCAGGCGCTGGCCGATCTCGATCTTGTAGGGCGGTTCGAGGCGGTTGGCGGCGATGATCGACGCCTTGCTGATGTGAAAGTCGCGGGCCAGGCCGCCGACCGACTGGCCGGGACGCACCACGACCTGCCGCCCGGCCTGCGGCATCGGCAGAGCGGTCTTGGCGGGTGACGCCCTGACCGGCGTCGGCTTGGGCGGAAGAACCTGCTCGGCCCGCCATTCCGGCGGCAGCGGCGGCGGCCCGAGGGCACTCTCCTGCATTGTCCCCGGCGCGCCGCCGCGCAGATAAACCGGCGCCGGGCCCGGCGGCCCATCGGAGCAGGCGGCCAGAGAGCCGGCAAGCACGACAGCCGCCGCCATGCGGCATCCCTGCCGCCGCGTCAATTCCTTTGCCATCTTTCCCCCTCGTCCGCCCCCCGACGGACAGGACCCAGGTCCTGGGCGCAATTTACAGGCCCGGGCGGCATTAGGGCAAATGGTGTTGCGCTCGTCCTGTATCGCGCGCCTATCGGGTGCGGTCGCCCCACACCGCATAGCGCTGGCGCCGGCGCGGCGCTTCGCCGGCCTGCGCGAGCCGGGCATTGTGGGCGGCGACGAGATCGTAGAGCGGATCGCCGGTCACATCGACGAGGCCGCGCGCCCGCAACAACGCCTCGATCTTCTCGCGCGGGCGCCCTTCATAGAACGGCAGCCGACCGCCGATCGCGGCATATTCCGGGCTGTTGCGGGCGTTTTCGCGCTGCGGCGGCGCGCTCGCGTCGTCATAGCGGGCGCCGTCGATGATCGCTAGCCGCCCGCCCGGCCGGAGCACCCGCAGCCATTCGTCGATCGCCGCCTCGGGATGCGGCAGGGTCCACAGCACGTGCCGGCTGATCGCCAGGTCGAAGCCGCCGTCGGGAAACGGCAGCCGCTCGGCATCGGCTTCCTCAAGGCGGATCGCGTGACCCTGCGCCGCCGCCTTGGCGCGCGCCTGCGCCAGCATCGCCGGCGCAAGATCGACCCCGGCCGCGCGATGGCCGCGCGTCGCCAGCTCAAGCGCAAGAAACCCCGTGCCGCAGCCGATATCGAGTGCGTCGAGCGCCGGCCCGGCCGGGACGATCAGCCCAAGAACCCGGTCCCACGCGGCGCGCTCGGCCGCGCTGACGATGCTGTGGCCGAAATCCTCGTCGAAACGTGCGGCGCGGCGGTCCCAATGCGCGGCGACCTGCGCCTTGACCGGATCGGCGTCGGCGGCGCTCATTTGAGCCCGACCACCTCGGCCAGCGCCTCGACCTGCTCGGCGTGGCGGCTGACCGGGTTCAGCATCAGGTGGCTCGCGCCCATCGCGACGACCTCTTCGAGGCGCTCGCGCACCCGCTCGGGGGTGCCGTGGATGCCGCACGCGTCGGTGCCGGGCGGATTGCGATAGACCTCGGTGAACCAGCGCAAGAGTTCGGCGCGCGCCAGTTCCGGGCGCTCGTCCACCGCCATGAAGATGCGCTTCGAGATCGGGAACTTCGCCGGATCGCGGCCGCGCGCCGCCAGCGCCTCGTTGAGGATCGGCACCGCCGCGGCGAAATCGGCGATGCGCGAGCCGCCCGATCCCATCCAGCCATCGGCGATTTCGGCGGCCCGGCGCAGTGCGTTCGGGTGGCCGACCCCCATCCAGACCGGCAGCGGGCACTGGATCGGCTTCGGCTGCATGGTCTCGTCGCGCAGGTGATAAAAGCGGCCGTCAAAAGAGACCTTCTGCTCGCTCCACAGCGCCCGGATCAGCGCGACTTCCTCGCGGAAACGGGTGACCCGTCCCTCCTCGGGTACCTCAAACTGGCGGTAATGGTGCTCGCGGCCGAGCCCGACCCCGAGGATCGCCCGGCCGCCGCTGACGTAATCGAGGCAGGCCCATTGGTGCGCGACCATCAGCGGGCTGTGGATCGCCAGCACGACGACCGAGGCGCCGAGGCGGATTTTCGAGGTGGCCGCCGCGGCATAGGTCAGGACGACCACCGGGTCGAAGCAGAACACATGGTCGAGGGTGTTCTCGGTCACCCACAAATCCTGGAAGCCGAGTGCCTCGGCGCGCTCGGCGACAAGCCGCACCGCCGCCATGTCGATCGCCTCCGGCGAGCGGTGCGGCAATGAGATGCCGAACGGGATCTTGTCCTTCAGGGCCATCACCGGTTTCCCTTCTCACCCCCCTCACGCTCGCAGCATGGCGAGAGCTTTCGAGATATCACCTATAAGGCGGCTTGGCGATGCGCGCCACGGCGCAATTGCGCGGTTTGGCGCGGCGAAACATAGTGCGCGGACAGGCTTCCTCGGGAGTTGCGATGACGCTGCGCCGCCTCGTCCTGCTGTTGCCGCTGCTCCTTGCGATCCCCGCCGCATTCGCGCAATTGCAGACATTTCCGACCGCGCCCCTGACGATCGACAGCGCCAGCGGGCCGCACCGCTTTACCGTCGAGGTCGCCACCACCCCGGCGCAGATGGAGCAGGGCCTGATGTTCCGCCTCCACCTCGCGCCCGACGCCGGCATGATCTTCGATTTCAAGCACCCGACCGACGCCGAGATGTGGATGAAGAACACCTTGATCCCGCTCGACATGCTGTTCGTCGATGCGAAGGGCCGCATCGTCAACATCCATCAGCGCGCAGTGCCGCAATCCACCGAGGCGATCGGCGCGGCGGCGCCGGTACGCGCGGTCATCGAGCTGAACGGCGGCACCGCCGCCCGCCTCGGCATCCGCCCCGGCGACCGGGTTATCTTCCCGATTTTTGGCAGCGGGTCCGCGTCAAAAAACTGAGTTTGACGCCTCGCTCCCCAACCGCCGTCATACCGGCGCAGGCCGGTATCCACCGTTCCGCTGCACGGGCGGCCGACGGGTGGGTCCCGGCCTCCGCCGGGGCGACGGGATGGGGATCGGGACGTACATGCGTCAGGACGCGAGCAGGCGCAGCGCGCCTTCGCCGGGCGACGGCAGCTGGTCCATGCCGCATTGCCGCGGCGCCTTGTCGGGGCGCCAGCGCAGCAGGGTCGTGCCATGCCGGAAGCGGCCGTCGCCGAACTGGTCGTAGCGCACCTCGACAACCAGCACCGGGCGAAGCGGCTGCCATTCGCCGCTTCGTTCGGTACTCCACCGGCTCGGGCCGCCCGGCGCGCGGCCGGTAAAGCCGGGCGGCTCGATCAGCTGTTCGAGCCGGCGGGTCAATTCCGGCTTGTCGCGGGCCGGCAGGGTCGCGGTGAACCCGACATGGTTGAGCAAGCCCTCGTCATCATAGAGGCCGAGCAACAGCGAACCGACGAAATCGCCGTCGCGGCCGTAACGAAAACCGCCGACGACGCAATCGGCGGTGCGCTGCAATTTGTATTTCTGCATGCCGTTGCGGCTGCCGCTGAGATAGGGCAGGTCGGCGCGTTTCGCGACGATCCCGTCGATGTCATTGCCGAGCCGATCGAGCCACCCCTGCGCCTCGTCGCGCCGCGCGACGCTTGGCGATAGCCGGATTGCCGCTTCCGACCCCTCTCTGGCTACGAAATCCTCAAGCGCCTGCCGCCGCTCCGAGAACGGCTCCGCAAGCAACACCCGAACCGCGCCGCCGCGCTCGCAAGCGAGCAGGTCGAACACGATATAGAGTGCCGGGTGTTCGGCGGCGAGCTTGCGCACCCGGCTTGCGGCCGGATGCAGGCGCAGTTGCAGCGCCTCGAATGACAGACGGCGGGCGACCGGGATGACGATCTCGCCGTCGAGCGCGAACCGCCGGTGCGCCAGCGCCAGCAAGGCGGCGGCGATATCGGGGAAATAGCGGCCGAGCGGCTGACCCGATTTCGAGCGCAGCTCGATATCGTCGCCGTCGCGAAAGGCGAGGCAGCGGAACCCGTCCCATTTGGGTTCGTAGCGCCAGTGTCCGCCCTCGGGCAGCACATTTACCGGGCGGGCTTCCATTGGCGGCAGGTTCGGGTCGATCGGCAGGGACATGCCCTGCCAACACCATGTTCGCTTGCCGTGTTCGCCGTCGCGGAACAGGCGGCTTGAGCGTATCGTTGGGCAAAGGATTAGGGAGCATCTCGATGGCAGCTCCGGCGCGGCCGTACTGGACCGGCTTTCTGAAACTGTCGCTCGTCACGATCGCCGTGCGGCTTTACGCCGCCGCGACCGAAAAAGAGCGAATTCGCTTTCACCAGATCCACGAACCCTCGGGCGAGCGGGTCCGGCAGCAGCTCGTCGTGCCGGGCATTGGGCCGGTCGAGCGCGGCGATATCGTCAAGGGCTACGAATACGAGAAGGGCCGCTACGTCACGGTCGATCCCGACGATTTGAAGCGGCTGCGCCTCGAGACGACCGACACGATCGACATCGTCGAATTCGTCGAGGACATCGATCCCATTTATTTTGACTCGCCCTATTACTTGGTGCCGGACGGCAGCGTCGCCGAGGAAGGCTACCGGGTGATCCGCGAGGCGCTGCGGGCAAGTGGCAAGATGGCGGTCGGCCAGGTCGTGATCGGCGGCCACGAGCGGGTCATCGCGATCCGCCCGCTCGGCGCCGGCCTCCTCGGCAACGCGCTGCGCTACGAGGACGAAATCCGCCGGCCGCAGGATTTCTTCGGGTCGATCGCCGAGGACGGGGCCGACGAGGACGAGTTGGCGATCATGGAGCAGATCATCGCCCGCCGCACCCGCGGGTTCGACCCCGGCAAATTCGTCGATCACTACCAGGAGGCGGTGCGCGAGCTGATCGAGGAGAAACTGCAGGGCCGCCTGCCGGCGAAGGAGCCGGAGCGCCGCCCGGCCCAGGTCATCAACCTGATGGACGCGCTGAAGCGCAGCCTTGCCGAGGAGGCGCAGCCGAAACCCGCCGCCCGCCGCGGCGCGCAAAAGCCGGTCGCCGATGAAGAGGAATTGGTTCGGGTGCCGCACAAGGGCCGCACCGCGAAGGAGCCGGCCCGCAAAAAAGCCGCCGCCCCGAGCGGCCAGCGCAACCTCTTGCTGCCGGTCGCCGGCGGGCGCGACAAGAGCGGCCGCGGCAAGCCGGCGCCGGCCGAAGCCGAACCGCCGGCCGAGACGCCAGCCGCCTCGAAGCGCCGCCGCAAGGCGTCCTGATCCGGCGGCAGCCTCCAAACCGTCATCCCGGCGAAGGCGGGACCCACTTTGCAGCCGCACGTGCATTGGAAGCGTGGATACCGGCCTGCGCCGGTATGACGGCGCTTCCGGGGCGCAGAGCGCCAGAACTAGGCGATGATGTCGGGCAGCAGCTCGCTTTCGATCTTCAAAATCTGGTCCTTCAGCATCAGCTTGCGCTTCTTCAGGCGCTGCATCTGAAGCTGGTCGAACGGGGCGCGCTCAACGATGCGCGCGATCACGTCGTCGAGGTCGCGGTGCTCGGTCTTCAGCGCGGCAAGCCGCGCCCTCAAGGCTTCAACGTCGAGGTCCATCATCATGGCGCCACCCGGCGCGGTGTCGCGGCGTCATTTGGTGACATCGGGCGCATATATAGCACGAACGGCGTCGATTTTCATCGGAGGGGCGGTGCCGCGGCTCGGCGACCAGCGATCGAAGGGAGAGGCGCTATGGCGGTTCTCGCTGGCGCTCTACGCGCGCCCCGGAATTGCCGAGGCGCTGCTGCGCCTGCAGGACCGCGCCGGGCATGATATTAACCTGATGCTGTTCGCCCTGTGGCTCGGCGCGGTTGAGGGAAGGCGCCTCGACCCG
>DASUKH010000103.1:0-10267 GCA_036278835.1 Allostellaceae bacterium | reverse complement strand
ACCGGCAACGTCGATGTCATCACCCTCGACCACATGCGGCAGATGAAGGACCGCGCGATCGTCTGCAACATCGGCCATTTCGACAGCGAAATTCAGATCGACTCACTGCGCAATTACCAGTGGGAAGAAGTGAAGCCGCAGGTTGATGAGGTCATCTTCCCTGACGGCAAGCGGCTGATCGTCCTGGCCAAGGGGCGGCTCGTCAATCTCGGCTGCGCCACCGGCCACCCGAGCTTTGTGATGAGCGCGTCCTTCACCAACCAGGTGCTGGCGCAGATCGAATTGTGGACCAACCCCGGCAAGTACGAAAACAAGGTCTATGTCCTGCCGAAGCACCTCGACGAGAAGGTGGCGGCCTTGCATCTTGACAAGCTCGGCGCCCGGCTCAGCACGTTGAGCCCGCAGCAGGCGCAATATATCGGCGTGCCAACTGCCGGCCCCTTCAAACCCGAGCATTACCGGTATTAGCCGACACGGATCGCCGGCCTCCGGCCGGAGGTCGGCGGTCCAGCCGCCTGGGAACGCGAATAATGGAAATCCGGGTCGAGCGGCCGGAGCCTCATATCGCTCTGGTCACGATCGCCAACGAAGCGCGGCGCAACGCGATGACCCGCGCGATGCTGGCCGACCTCGCGGCATTGTGGGACCGGCTCGAGGGTGATGCGGAGTGCCGCGCGGTCGTGCTGACCGGCGCCGGCGACAGGGCGTTCTCGTCGGGCGCCGATCTCGGCGGCGATCTTAGCGCCAGTGCCGAACAGGCGGCGACGATCAACCGCGCCCTCCTCAAGGACACACCGTTCGCCAAGCCGATCATCGCCGCGATCAACGGCGATTGCGTCGCCGGCGGCCTCGAATTGCTGCTTTCGACGGATATTCGAGGCGCCGCACAGGAGGCGCGCTTCGGTCTACCCGAGGTGCGCTGGTCGATCTACCCGTTCGGCGGCGCCACGGTGAAGCTCGCGCAGCAGATCGGCCACGTGCACGCGATGGACCTGCTCTTGACCGGGCGCCTCGTCGATGCCGCCTTCGCGGCGCGCATCAACCTCGTCAACGAGGTCGTCGCGCGCGCGGCGCTGATGGCGTGGGCCATCGACAAGGCCCGCGCGATCGCCGCCAACAGCCCGACCGCCGTGCAGGCCGTACGCACCCAGATTTCGAGCGGCATCGCCGATTACGCAAAGAGCCGCGAGCGCCTGGAACAGCGCCTCGGCGACCGGGTGCGCGCCAGCCCCAATTTCGCCGAAGGCGTCGCCGCCTTCCGCGAGAAACGCAAGCCGGACTATTCGTAATCAGGCCGGCTGGCGCCGGGCGCTCGGCAGCAGGCCGTCGCTGTATTTCGGCCGCAAGATATCGAGCTTGAGCGGCACCGGGCTGCCGAGCCACAGCGCGTTCTTGCTGTGGTCATCATAGGAACTCTCGGTCAGCGGATGTACCAGCACGTCGAGGCCGTCGCGGTTCAGCATCAGCCACGGCACGATGTGCTGAAATTCCGGGGTCTCGAAGATCACGTTGAATTGCGAGACCGGGTGCGGCCCGCGCGGCTCGTCGCTGAACCCGCCCGGCTCGACCTTGAATTTCGCGATGATCGCCTCGCGCAATTGCGCAGCCCGCGGCTTGGTCTGGGCATCGTAATAGACGTGCGCGTGGTACCCCCGGATTTCAGTCATCTCAACGCCCTCCCCTTCGCTCAGTCGGCCGCTGCGAGCTTTTCGGCGATCTTCCTGCCGATCTCGGCGCGCCATTCCTCCATCGGCTTGAAGCCGGGCTGATCGCGACAATAGGCCTCGGTCGCGCGGTAGATCTCGTCCTCGCTGTTGTCGAGGTCGATCTGAAAGGCGCAGGGCTGCGGCACGTACCAGGGCGTGTCGCAAAACATCTCGATCTGGTTGCCCTCGGGGTCCTGGAAATAAATGGACCAGGCGTTGCCATGGCTGACCGGCCGCAACCCCCCGCAGCCGGCGTCGCGCACCTTGCGCCAGGCGCGCCGGACATTGGCGAGGTTGCCCACGTTGAACGACACCTGCTGCACCATCGGGGTGCCGGCATCGGTGCCGCGGCCGCGCACCAGCACGACCTGATGGTGGTCGCCGGGGTTGCGCGACAGAAAGGTGATGCGGCCGTCCGCGGCCCCGTCGCTGACGACGAAGCCGAGAACGCCGGTATAAAAATCGATCATCTTCGGCACGTCGGCAACGTAAAGCCCGACATGGCTGAGACGCGGCGCCTGTTCCTCCGGCATCTCCGGTTCCTCCTGAACTGCCGTCGGCGATGATACCAGCGGGTGGGCGCACCCACCAAATGGATAGCTCGCAATCCTCCTTTGTCGATGGGCGGCTTCGGCGCAACCTTCGGTAGGCGCGACGCCTTACCATTTCCTGAAAATACAGGGAATTTACAGGAAGGTTCCCGGCACAGTTGCATGCCGGAGCCGCACTGCCCTCGATCCAGGCTGCTTCATCTCTGCTCTGTACCAAACAAATCCGGCGGATTTGCGGTCCTGCCCGCATTGCGGACGGGATGGGTGAGCGCATGCGGGACAGCTGCCCGCTTGCGCCCTCTCCGACGGGTTTCGCGCCGCCGCTTTACCCCTCGTCGACGCCAAGCAGGCTGGGCAGTTCGGCAATGCTCGGCAGGAGGTGGGTGTGCGGGGCGCGGCCGAGCACGGTTGCATCATGTGCGCCGCTCAACACGCCGATCACCCAGCCCGCCCCGGCATTGGTGCCGGCCTGCAAATCGAGCGAGGTGTCGCCGATCGCGGCGACCCGCGCCACCGGGAGCACCCCGGTCTTCTGCATCGCCTGAAAAATCAGGTACGGCGCCGGGCGGCCGCCCGGCACCTCGTCGGGATAGACAAATGCGTCGAACAGGTCGCCCCAGCCGCAATGGGCGACGATGTCGGCGATCAGCCCGCGGTCAAAGCCGCTGGTCAGCACCACTTTGATGCCGGCGTCGCGCAGCCGGGTGACCGCGGCGCGCGCGCCGACGATCTCTGTCGCGCCGCCAACGATGGTGGCGCGCAGGTGCCTCTCGAAGCTGGCAAGCGCCGCCGCGGCGATCTTCGGCGCCCGCTCGGAATCGTATTGCCGCGCCGCGAATTCGTTGAAGAGGCTCTGCTTGTGGGCGCCGCGACGCGCCGCCAGCTCCTCCTCGGTAAAGCGGATCGCGTGCTCGGCAAAAGCGGCGCGATAGGCCGGCAGCACCGCGCCGTCGTCGCGCAAGGTCGTGCCCATCAGGTCGGTGACGAGCAGCAACGGCAAAAGCGGCTTCGCGACGACCCCCGCCATACAATCCTCCGCGTTCCGTCCCGGGCAGTTGCGATGTCGATACCGGCTCGCCCGCGGCGCGTCAATCGTGCTAAAGTTCTTCAAACGTTCGCTCGAAGGAGAGGTGCGATGCCATCGCTTGCGGTCCCCAGCCCGATCGGTGGGCTGGTCCTCGACGAGGCTGACGAGGCGATTGTCGCGATCCGCTGGTCCGAAGAACCCGCCGGCAACGGCAGTCCGCTGCTCGACGAGGCGGCGCGCCAGCTCGCCGCCTATTTCGACGGCCGGCTTCTCGATTTCGACCTGCCGCTGCGGCCGGCCGGATCGGAGCATCAGCGCCGCGTCTGGGCGGCGATGCAGCAGATTCCCTATGGCGAGACCCGCTCCTATAAGGACCTTGCGATGACGATCGGCTCCGGGCCGCGCGCGGTCGGCGGCGCGTGCGGCAAAAACCCGATCCCGGTCGTGATCCCGTGCCACCGGGTGCTGGCCAGCGCCGGTCTCGGCGGCTATAGCGGCCAGGGCGGCCTTTTCACCAAGCGCCGCCTGCTCGCCCTCGAAGGCGCCCGGCTTCCGTCGTAACAACGGGGCGCGGGTGACCCCGGCGGAAGTCCAAGGCGCAGCCTAAGCCGGGAACTCCCCTTTCGCCGGGAATGCGGATTTTCAGAGCATGGGAAAAGTTCTGGAATCGGCTCTTGCCATGGGTGCGGGCCTATTTTAGCGCTCACAGGCGAAAGCCGGGGGTGATCAGACAATCCACGCGGCGCCGGCAGCTGGCGGAAGGCGCTTCGCTTTTCGGCCCTACGCTTCTATCGTCGCCCGCATCCATCCAGAAGGAGGCGGCGATGGTTCATGCGATCCGTTTTGCCAAGACCGGCGGGCCGGAGGTGCTCGATTGGCAGCAGGTCGAGGTCGGCAGGCCCGCCCAGGGCCAGGTCCGGCTGCGCCATGCCGCGGTCGGGCTCAACTATATCGATACCTACCAGCGCAGCGGCCTCTACCAGATCCCGCTGCCGAGCGGGCTCGGCACCGAGGCGGCCGGAACCGTCGAGGAGGTCGGGCCAGGGGTCAGCGGGCTGAAGCCCGGCGACCGGGTCGCCTATGCCGGCGGGCCGCTCGGCGCCTATAGCGAGGCGCGGGTCATGCCGGCCGACCGGCTGGTGCCGGTACCCGATGGCATTACCGACCAGCAGGGTGCGGCGATGATGCTGAAGGGGATGACGGCCTGGTATCTCGTCCGCCGCACCCATGCCGTGAAGCCGGGCGAGACGATCCTGATCCACGCCGCCGCCGGCGGGGTCGGCCTCATTGTCTGCCAGTGGGCGAAGCATCTCGGCGCCACCGTGATCGGCACGGTCGGCAGCGCCGACAAGGCGAAGCTCGCCAAGGAGCATGGCTGCGACCACCCGATCAACTACCGCACCGAGGATTTCGTCGCGCGCGTCGCCGAGCTTACGGGCGGGAAAAAGCTGCCCGTCGTCTATGACTCGGTCGGCAAGGACACGTTCTACAAATCGCTCGACTGCCTCGCGCCGTTGGGGCTGATGGCGTCGTTCGGCCAGTCCTCGGGGGCGATCGGTCCGGTCGATATCGGCATCCTGGCCGGCAAGGGCTCGCTGTTCCTGACCCGGCCGACCCTCAACACCTACACTGCGACCCGCGACGATCTGCTGACTGCGGCGCGCGAATTGTTCGACGTCGTGCAGAAAGGGGCGGTCAAACTGCAGATCAACCAGACCTATCCGCTGCGCGATGCCGCGCAGGCGCACCGCGATTTGCAGGACCGCAAGACGACCGGGTCAACGGTATTTACGGTTTAGGTCCGTTGTCCACGGGCTCAGGTCCGTGTCGCGAGCCGCTGAAATGGCTCCTCCCCCTGCCCGGCGGGGGAGGTGACGGCCGGGTGCCCCCTCCACCATGCTTGCGCATGGTCCCCCTACCCCGCGCCACGGGGGAGGAACCTGGAGCGGGGTCCGTCATACCGGCGAAGGCCGGTGTCCACGCCGCAGCCGCTACCGGGCGGACAGATGGATCCCGGCCTTCGCCGGGATGACGGTCCTGAAATGCTGCAGACTTCGGAATGAGGACACTAGGCGCCGATCCCCCAGGCAATCGCGTTGCGCAGCAGCGTGAGGAATGCTTCGTTTTCCCACGAGCCATGGAAAGTGGCCGGCGTCGTGTCGGCCGGGTCGGGCGCCCGCGCGGCGCGGATCGCCGGGTTGTGGCAATGGCCGAGGGCGATGTAGGCGACGCCCCCCTGTCCGACCTGGCGGCTGTACCCGATAACGCGGGTTTTGCCGTCGGGCAACAGGGAGGTGTCGGTCGGATAGAGAGTGCCAATCGCCGGCGACACCGCATCCGGCCCGTATTCCGCGGTCAGCAGCACCCGCGTGTTGGCCGGATCCTGCAACTCGACGAAATAGGGCTCGTCCTCGACGACGAACGAGGTCCCGAGACCGCTTGTCAGCGGCGAGTCGCGATCCGCCACCTGCACCCTGATCTCGCGGATCGGCGGATGCGTCAGGAAATAGCCGCCGAGCAGCGCGTGGTGCTCGGCCTTGACGGTGCGGCGCTGGCGGCTGCCCTCGACACGCTCGGCGCGGCCGCCGCTGGTGCCGTGCAGCGCCAGCCAAGACCCGCCGCCCTCCAGCCACTGCCGCAACACCCGGCACTGCGCGGCATCCGGATAGGGGCCGGCGACACAAGCGATCAGCAGGCGGCTGAGCGGCAGCCATTTTTCGAGATCGGCAAAGTCGTTGGCGACCGAGGCCGGGACATCCCGCTCGGCGAGCAGGCCGAGCAGCCGCAGCCGGGCATAATCATGGTCGTGTCCGGCGTAGGAACCGGGCGGGAAGCCGCCGGTGATGACATGCACACGGCCGGGCAAAGTCTCGGGCATCGGGTTCACCTCGCTGGCTTTCGGGCTAATCTCCCATTTTCAACCAGCCTTCGGCTACTGCCTTGGCGCTCTGCTCGTGCTGGCATTGATCCCGGCCGGCGGTTAGCTTAGCAGGATGCCGTTCCGTCGAGTGATCGCGCTGTGAATGCCGCGCCCCAAGAAGCAAAACGTCGTGAGCAGGCGTGGGCTGAGCTACTGCGGCGATTGAAGTCGCCACCCGCTTCGGCCGGAAATAAGGGTGGGACATGACCGGGCCGCATCTGCGCGTCGCCTCCGATGTCGGCGGCACCTTCACCGACAACCTGGCCTATGACGAGAGCGCGCGGCGGGTGACCGTCGCCAAGGTGCCGACCACCCCGGAAAACCGCGCGCTCGGCACTGTGCGCGGCCTGATGCGTGCGCTGGAGTTGCAGGGGCGCGGCGGCGGCGATGTCGCTTATGTCGGGCACGGCATGACCACCTCGACCAATGCCGTGATCCAGCGCACCGGCGGGCGCACCGCCTTCGTCACCAACGAGGGGTTTCGCGACCTGTTGCTGATCGGCCGGCAGAACCGGCCGAGCCTTTACGATATTCGGAAAACGCGGCCGCAGCCGCTCGTCGCGCGCGCCGATTGCCACACCGTGCGCGGCCGGCTCGACCCGGCCGGGCGCGTGGTGACGCCGCTCGACGAAGAGGGGTTGCGCCGGATCGCCGGGCGGCTGCGCGCCGACCGGGTGGCGGCGGTGGCGGTGTGCTTTCTGCACGCCTACGCCAACCCGGCGCACGAGCGGCGGGCCCGCGACATCCTTGCGGCCGAACTGCCCGGCATGCCGGTGTGCATCTCGACCGATATCCTGGCCGAATTCCGCGAATACGAGCGCGCCAGCACGGTCGTCCTCAACGCCTATCTGCTGCCGGTCATGGACCACTATCTCGCCAGCCTCACCGAGTTGCTGGCCGATCCCCGGCAGGGCCTTGGCCTCGCGCCCGGCGTGCCGGTGATGGTGATGGAGGCGGCGGGCGGGTTGATGACGGTGGCGGGTGCCCGCGACAAGCCGGTGCATACGGTCCTGTCCGGACCGGCCGGCGGGGTCGTCGCCAGCGCCCACGTCGCCGGGCTGTCCGGCTTCGGCGAGATCATCACGCTCGACATGGGCGGCACCAGCACCGACATCAGCCTCGTCCTCGACGGACGGCCGCAGGTCACCCGCGAAGCCGCGCTGGCCGGCGCGCCGATCCGCATCCCGGTCATCGACATCAACGCGATCGGCGCCGGCGGCGGCTCGATCGCCTGGATCGACGAGGGCGGCGCGCTCAGGGTCGGGCCGCAGAGCGCCGAGGCGGTACCCGGCCCCGCCTGCTACGGCCGCGGCGGCAGCGACCCGACCGTGACCGACGCCAACCTCGTGCTCGGCCGCCTCGGCCCCGACACGCGGCTCGGGGGCGAATTGGCCCTCGATCCCGATGCCGCCGCCCATGCCATCCGCGAGCGCATCGCCGCGCCGCTCGGTCTCGATCTTGTCGCCGCCGCCTCCGGCATCCTGCGCGTCGCCGATGCGACGATGGCGCGCGGCATCCGGGTCGTCTCGGTCGAGCGCGGCCACGATCCGCGCCGCCTGACCTTGGTGCCGTTCGGCGGCGCCGGGCCGATGCACGGCGCGGCATTGGCACGCGAACTGGGCATCCCGCGCCTGCTGATCCCGCCGACCCCGGGCATATTGTGCGCGCTCGGCATGCTGGTCGCCGATCTGCGGCACGAGCTGGTGCAGACGCGGCTCTCCGCGCATCCTGCGCTGTCCGCCACCGCAGCGCAGGCGATCTTCGCGCCGATGCTGGACGAGGCGCGCCGGCTGCTCGCGGCGGACCGGGTGCCGCCGGAGCGGCAGCGCATCGAGACGCGGGTCGAGATGCGCTATGTCGGCCAGTCCTACGAATTGCCGATCCCGTTCGCCGCGGCGGGCGACGCCGAGTGGGCGGCGCTGGCGACCGCCTTTCATGCCGAGCACGCGCGCCGCTTCGGCCATAGCGACCCGGCCGCGCCGATCGAGATCGTCAGCTTTGCGGTCACCGCGACCGGGCTGATCGACACCCCCGAACTGCCGCGTCCGCCGCAAGGTGGCCGCGAGCCGCCGCTTGCGGCCCGCCGGACAACGCGCCGCACGTTTTTCGATACGCCGGGGATCGGCGGCGGCGACTGGATCGATTGCCCGGTCTGGCAGCGCGAGGCGTTGCTCGCCGGCAACGAGATCGCCGGCCCGGCGATCATCGAGGAGGTTTCGGCGACGACGGTGCTGCATCCCGGCGACCACGCCCGCGTCGATGCGCTCGGCAGTATGGTGATTGAGGTTGGAGGTCCCCGATGAACGACATCGCCCTGCGCAATACGATCGACCCGGTGACCCTCGAGGTGCTGCGCAACGGCCTCGAATCGATCGCCGATGAGATGGGGGCGGTGCTGAAGCGCACCTCGTTCTCGCCGAACATCAAGGAGCGCATGGACGCCTCGTGCGCGATCTTCGACGCCGAGGCGCAGCTTGTCGCTCAGGCCGAGCACGTGCCGGTACATCTGGGGTCGATGCTGCGCGCGGTCGGCGCCACGGTGGCGGCAGTCGGCGGGCTCGACGACGGCGACGTGGTGATCGTCAACGACCCGTTCACCGGCGGCTCGCACCTGCCCGACATCACGCTCGCCGCGCCGGTATTTGTCGCCGACGCGGGTGGACGGCGGCATATCGGCTATGTCGCGGCCCGCGCGCATCATGCCGATGTCGGCGGCATGGAGCCGGGTTCGATGCCGGGCAACAGCCACGAAATCTATCAGGAAGGCCTCGTCATCCCGGCGGTCAAGCTGTACCGCAGCGGCCGGCTGCAGGACGACGTGATGCGCCTGATCCTGGCCAATGTCCGCACCCCCGACGAGCGGCGCGGCGACCTCAACGCCCAGTTGGCGGCGCTGCGGGTCGGCGAGCAGCGATTGCAGGAATTGTGCGCCCGGCACGGCGCCGATCTGGTGAGCGCCGGGTTCGCGGCGATCCTGGATTATGCCGAGCGCCGCATGCGCCGCCGCCTCGCCGAGCTGCCGCCCGGCACCTACCGGGCGGAGGATTTTCTCGACGACGACGGCACCGGCGACGAGCCGGTCAGGGTCAACCTCGCGGTCACCGTGTCGCCCGAGCGCCTCGTTCTCGATTATGGGGGGTCGTCGCCGCAGACCCTGGGCAACATCAACGCGGTCGCGCCGATGACCTATTCGGCGAGCTTTTTTGCGATCAAGGTCTTGACCGACCCCGAGGTGCCGGTGAACGCCGGCACCTTCCGCGCGGTCGAACTGCGCCTGCCGGAAGGCTCGTTTCTTGCCTCGCGGCCGCCGGCGGCGGTGTGCGCCGGCAACACCGAGACGACGCAGCGGATCGCCGACACGGTGCTGAAGGCATGCGCGCAATTCGCTCCCGACCGGGTGCCGGCGGCGAGCCAGGGCACGATGAACACGATCGCGATCGGCGGCCACGATCCCAGATCGCGCGAGCCGGGCGGGCGGCCTTATACGTATATCGAGACGATCGGTGGCGGCCAGGGCGGCCGGCCGATGGGGCCGGGCGACGACGGCATCCAGTGCAACATGACCAATACGATGAACACGCCGGTCGAAGCCCTCGAAATCAGCTATCCGCTTAGGGTCGAGCGCTACGAGCTGCGCGAAGGCTCGGCCGGCGCCGGAAAGCATCGCGGCGGCAACGGCCTCGTCCGCGCGATCCGTACATTGGGCCACACCGCGCGGGTGTCCCTGCAATGCGAGCGCCGCCGGTTCGCGCCTTATGGCCTCCACGGCGGGGCGGACGGCAAGCCCGGCCGAAATGCCGCGAAACACCGCGACGGCACGGTTGGGGAGTTGCCGGGCAAGGCGAGCCTGTCGCTCGCCGCGGACGAAGTCATCATCGTCGAGACTCCCGGCGGCGGCGGCTGGGGACAGCCCGGTTGAAAGCTGGTAAAACAAGGCCATGGCAGGTGCGGCGATTCGAGCGATGACGCTCGAAGAATTCTTTTGCTGGGACGATGGTACCGATACCCGCTACGAGCTGATCGGCGGTTTTCCGGTGGCGATGGCGCCGGGTCTGGAGGACCA
>DASUKH010000102.1:0-4133 GCA_036278835.1 Allostellaceae bacterium | reverse complement strand
CAGCAGCGATTTGGGGATCCCCTCGGGGACCATCGCCTCCTTGTAGGTCCACACCAGTTTCCCGTCGGGTTCGAGGCCGGGCAGCGAGCGCGCCCGCGCGCCGGTAGCCAGCACGATATGTGGCGCGGTCAGGTCGCCGACCGCGGCGCCGTTCTTCGCAACCGAGAGCCGCCCCTTGCCGGCAAGTTTTGCCTCGCCATCGAACACGGTGACCTTGTTCTTGCGCAGAAGATAGCCGACGCCCTGCGACAATTGCCTGGCGACCGCGCGCGACCGCGCCACAACCTTTTTCGCGTCATAGGAAATGTCGCGGGCCGAGAAGCCGAAATCGCCGAGATGCTGCAGCAGGTGGCTGATCTCCGACGCGCGCAGCAGCGCCTTGGTCGGGATGCAGCCCCAGTTGAGGCAGATGCCGCCCAGATGCTCGCGCTCGACGACCGCCGTGCTCATGCCGAGCTGCGCCGCCCGGATCGCCGCGACATACCCGCCCGGCCCGCCGCCGACGACGATCAGATCGAAGCTGTCTGGCATTCCGGACTGCCCACTTTACCTGCAATTACAGGGAATCTGCAGGCGGGCCGGCCCCGTAACAACCGCGCCCGCGCCTGCCCTGGCCCGCGAAGGGTGCAACGCTATCACACGATTGAGGCGATTTTGCCGCGGCTTCTTAGCTCCGCCGGCCTACAAAAGCATCGTCAACGGGTCCTCGATCAGCCGCTTGAAGGCGGCGAGAAATTGCGCGCCGACGGCGCCGTCGACGACGCGGTGGTCGCACGACAGCGTGCAGGTCATCACCGTCGCGACCGAAAGCTGGCCGTCCTTCACAAGCGGGCGCTGCTCGCCGGCGCCGATCGCCAGGATGCAGCCCTGCGGCGGGTTGATGACCGCGGCGAACTCGCGGATGCCGAACATGCCGAGGTTGGAGATCGAGAACGTGCCGCCCTGGAACTCCTCGAGCTTCAATTTGCCGGCGCGGGCGCGCTCGGCGAGGTCCTTCATCTCGGCGGCGATCTGCGCCAGCCCCTTCTGGTCGGCGCCGTGCACGATCGGGGTGATCAGGCCGTCGTCGAGGGCTACCGCCACCGACATATCGACCCGCTGCCACAACAGAATTGCGTCGTCGCTCCACGACGCATTGGCTTCCGGCACCTGCCGCAGCGCCAATGCCGCGGCGCGGATCACGAAATCGTTTACTGAGATTTTGGAGGTATTGGCCTTCGCGTTGAGCCGCTTCCGGACATTCAGCAATTCGTCGATCGCGCAGTCGACCGTGAGGTAGAAATGCGGCACCGTCTGCTTCGACTCGGCGAGGCGGCGGGCGACGACCCGGCGCATCGCGGTATGCGGCTTTTCGGTGAAAGGCGGGTTGCCGGCGAGCGCCAGAACCTGCTCCTTCGCGAAAACCGGCGCGGCAGCGGTCGGCGGGGCTGCGGGACCCACCGCCGGACGCGGCGCGGCGGGCGCCGTTTCCGATTGCGCCAACGCATGCTCGACATCGGCCTTGACAATGCGGCCCTGCGGCCCGGAGCCGCGGAGCGCGGCAAGGTCGATCCCGGCATGATGCGCCATGCGACGCGCCAGCGGACTGGCGAACACCCGGCCGTTCTCGCCAAACGGTACGGCCGTCGCCGGTACCTCGCGCGGGGGCGGTTCCGGTTTGCGCGCCGGCGCGGCGGCGGATTGCGGCTGCGGCGCGGCGGCCGGTTGCGGCGGCGGTGAAGCGGGCGCTTTCGCGGCGGGCGCCGCCTCGGTGAGCTTGCCGAGCGCCGCCTCGTCCTCGCCCTCTTCGAGCAAGAGCGCGATCGGCTGGTTGACCTTGATCCCCTGCGCGCCCTCCGGGACGATGATCCGGCCGAGCCGTCCCTCGTCGACGGCCTCATATTCCATCGTCGCCTTGTCGGTCTCGATCTCGGCCAGAACGTCGCCGGAATGGATCTCGTCGCCCTCCTTCTTGAGCCAGCGCGCGAGATTGCCCTCGGTCATCGTCGGCGACAGCGCCGGCATGCGGATTTCGATCGGCATGTGCTGGGCTACCTTTCAGCTGTCATTGCGAGGCGCCCGCAGGGCGCCGCGGCAATCTCGACAGACGCGCACGGATCGGCACGAGATTGCTTCGCTGCGCTCGCAATGACATTGCGGCTGGCAATTAGCGGTACGTCACCTCGCGGGCGGCGGCGACGATGTCCTCGACCTGCGGGGTCGCGAGGCGTTCGAGGTTGGCGGCGTAGGGCAACGGCACGTCCTTGCCGGCCACCCGTTTCGGCGGCGCGTCGAGCCAGTCGAAGCATTGTTCCATCATCACCGCGGCGATCTCGGCGCCGATGCCGGCGAACGGCCAGCCCTCCTCGCACGACACGATGCGGTTCGTCTTCTTGACCGAGGCGACGATTGTTTCGATGTCGAACGGCCTAAGTGAGCGCAGGTCGATCACCTCCGCCGAAATCCCGGCTTTGTCGAGCTCCTCGGCCGCCTGCAAGGCCAGCTTTACCATGCGCGAGAAGGCGGTAATCGTGACGTGCTCGCCCGGCCGGGCGACCCGCGCCTTGCCGATCGGCACCAGGAATTCCGGGTCTTCCGGCACCGGAAAGCTCTCGCCATAGACGAGTTCGTGTTCGAGAAAGACGACCGGGTTGGGGTCGCGGATCGCCGACTTCAGAAGGCCTTTGTAGTCGGCGCCGGTATAGGGCGCGACGACCTTGAGGCCCGGCACATGCGCGTACCAGCTGGCGTAGCACTGCGAATGTTGTGCCGCGACCCGCGCGGCGATGCCGTTGGGACCGCGAAAGACGATCGGGCAACTCATCTGCCCGCCCGACATGTAGCGGGTCTTGGCGGCCGAGTTGATGATCTGGTCCATCGCCTGCATGGCGAAGTTGAAGGTCATGAACTCCACGATCGGCTTGAGGCCGCTGAACGCGGCGCCAATCCCGAGCCCGGCGAACCCCTGCTCGGTGATCGGCGTGTCGATGACCCGGCGCGGCCCGAATTCCTGTAGGAGGCCCTGGCTGACCTTGTAGGCGCCCTGGTATTCGGCGACTTCCTCACCGAGCAGGAAGACGGAGGGATCGCGGCGCATCTCCTCCGCCATCGCGTCGCGCAATGCTTCGCGCACCGTCATCGTCGCGGTCTTGCCGGTGTATTCGACTCCCTCGGGTGTTGGCCGCGCCGCCGGGCGCGGCGCGCCGGCGGGGGCGCGCACCGGCGCCGGCGGGGTCGGGGTCGGCTCCTCGCGCTGGTCGGGCGGCTCGGGGGCGCGCGCTCGCGGCGCCTTCGCGTCGATCGCGCCGACATCCTCGCCATTTTCGGCGATCAGCGCGATCGGCGTGTTGACCGCGACGTGCTCGGTGCCTTCCGGGATGACGATCTTCGCAAGCACCCCCTCGTCCACCGCCTCGACCTCCATCGTCGCCTTGTCGGTTTCGATCTCCGCCAGGATGTCGCCCGATCTGACCGGGTCGCCCTCGCTCTTGACCCAGCGCGCGAGCTTGCCCTCGGTCATGGTCGGCGACAGCGCCGGCATCAGCACTTCGCTGGTCATTCCCTTCCTCGGCCTCGGGCGCCGGCTCCCTCCGGCGGCGGCCTCCCGGCCGCTCTTTTAGGCCTCGGCCAGCACATCCGTCCAGAGTTCGCTGGGATCGGGTTCCGGACAGTCCTGGGCAAACTGCGCCGCCTCGACGACGCGGTCGCGCGCCTCTTTCTCGATCCGTTTCAGCTCGTCTTCCGTGGCTCCGTGCTCGTCGAGGAGACGCTGGCGCAGGTGGCTGATCGGATCGTGCTCGGTGCGCATCCGATCGACCTCCTCCTTGCTGCGGTATTTCGCCGGATCGGACATCGAGTGGCCGCGATAGCGGTAGGTCAGCATTTCGAGGATGATCGGGCCTTCTGAACGGGCGTGCGCGATGGCGGCGCGGCCGGCCGCGTTGATCGCGACGACGTCCATCCCGTCCACCTGCTCGCCCGGGATGCCGTAGGGCATGCCGCGATGGAAGAGATCGGTGCGGGCGGAGGCGCGGCTGACCGAGGTGCCCATCCCGTAGCGGTTGTTCTCGATGACATAGACGACCGGCAGCTTCCATAGCGAGGCCATGTTGAAGCTCTCGTAGACCTGGCCCTGGTTGGCCGCGCCGTCGCCG
>DASUKH010000101.1:0-5852 GCA_036278835.1 Allostellaceae bacterium | reverse complement strand
GACGCCGGTCGCCGCCCACATCACCAGCAGGTGATAGAGGAGGTCGGCGCTCTCGCCGACGAGGCCGAGGCGGTCGCCCTTGACCCCCTCGATAACCGCCTCGACCGCCTCCTCGCCGAGCTTCTGCGCGACCTTGCCGCGCCCGCGGCCGAGCAATTTCGCGGTGTAGGAGGTTTGCGGGTCGGCGCCGCGGCGGCTCTCGATGACCCGCCACAGTCGCTCTAGGGCTTCGCCCAAATCGTCCGCCATTGCTAGATCCTGACCGGGATGCCGGCGGCGGCGAGGTGCGCCTTCGCCGCGCCGATGCGGAACGTGCCGAAATGGAAGATCGAGGCGGCCAGCACGGCGCTGGCGTGCCCGTCGCGGATGCCTTCGACGAGGTGATCGAGGGTGCCGACCCCGCCGGAGGCGATGACCGGCACCCGCACCGCATCGGCGACGGCGCGGGTCAGCGCGATGTCGAAGCCGGCTTTGGTGCCGTCCCGGTCCATCGAGGTCAGCAGGATCTCGCCGGCGCCGTAATCGGCGAGCCGGGCGGCCCATTCTATGGCATCGAGGCCGGTCGGCCGGCGCCCGCCATGGGTGAAAACGCCCCAGAACCCGTCGCCGACCGATTTGGCGTCGATCGCAGCGACAATGCACTGGCTGCCGAATTTCTCGGCCGCCTCGCGCACGAAATCGGGCCGCGCCACCGCCGCGGTGTTGATCGACACCTTGTCGGCCCCGGCGAGCAGCAACGTCCGGATGTCCTCGACCGTGCGCACCCCGCCGCCGACGGTCAAGGGCATGAAGCACTGCTCGGCGGTGCGGCGCACCACGTCGTAGAGCGTGTCGCGGCCCTCATGGCTCGCCGTGATGTCGAGAAAGCAGAGTTCGTCGGCGCCTTCGCGGTCGTAGAACCGGGCCTGCTCGACCGGGTCGCCGGCATCGGCGAGATCGACGAAATTGATCCCCTTGACGGTGCGGCCGTCCTTCACGTCGAGGCACGGGATGACGCGCGTCTTCAGCATGGTGCCGCTCCGGCCGCGGCGCACAGCGCCGCGCGCGGGTCGAGCCGTCCGTCGTACAACGCCCGGCCGCAAATCGCCCCGGCGATGCCGTGGTCGCGCAATGCGGCAATATCAACGATTGCGCCGATGCCGCCCGAGGCGATCACCGGGATCGGGGTTGCGTCGGCGAGCGCCCGCACCCTGATAGGATCGACGCCGGCGAGCGTGCCGTCGCGGTCGATATCGGTATAGACGATCGCCGCGACCCCGCTCTCCGCGAAGCGCCGGGCCAGTTTGGCCGCGTCGATGTCGCTGGTCTCGGCCCAACCTTCGACCGCCACCTTGCCGCTGCGCGCGTCGATTGCGACGACGATCCGGCCGGGATGATCGGCGGCGGCCTGGTGCACCAGCGCGGGATCGCGGAGCGCAACGGTGCCGAGCACGACCCGGTCGATGCCGAGGTCGAGCCAGTAATCGATCGCGGCGCGATCGCGGATGCCGCCGCCAAGCTGGATTTTCAGATCGACCGCGCCACGGATCGCGCGCACCGCGGCGCCGTTGATCGAACGGCCGGCAAAAGCGCCGTCGAGATCGACGACGTGCAGCCAAGAAAACCCGGCTTCGGCGAACAATCGGGCCTGCGCCGCCGGGTCATTGTTGAACACGGTGGCGCTCGCCATCTCGCCGCGCACCAGGCGCACGCAGGCGCCGCCTTTGATGTCGGTTGCCGGGTAAAGGATCACGCCGGCCCTACCCGTCCTCGTCGAGGCGCTTGTAGTAATAATGTCCGGGGATGATGCGGCCATCGACCCGGGCATAGCACGGGTGGGTGCCCCAACGGCGGTAGCCGAGGCTTTCGTAAAGGCTTATGGCGGCGCGCTGGGTGTCGCGCAGATCGAGGTTGAGCACGCTGAGGCCGATCTCGCGGGCAACCCGTTCGATCTCAATGACGATCCCGTGGCCGATGCCGCGGCCGCGCGCCCAGGGCGCGACAAAGGCGGCGCTGAGGGTGCCGGCGAAGGCCTGCGCCTCGTTGTTGCGCGGCATCTTTGTCAGCTGCGCCGAGCCGGCAATGATGCCGTCGAGCCGGCCGACGACGAGCCGCCGCTCCGGAACCAGCAAGCCGCCCTTCCAGTAATTTTCGAGCAACTGGCGCGGCGGAACCTTGAGCCAGCCGAAGCCGCCGCCTTCGACGATGGCCCGCTCGGTCGCCTCGCACAGATCGTCAAGATCGGTGCCGGAATACTGGGTCAGATGCTCGACGCTGACCCGTCCGGCCGGTCCGCCAGAAATCATGGCCGCCATTCGAGAAAATTCGCGATCAACCGCAACCCCGCAAGCTGGCTTTTCTCCGGATGGAATTGTGTACCGATCAGATTGTCACGGCCGACAACCGCGGCAAGCGCTCCGCCGTATTCGGTCTCGGCGATCAGATCATCGTCGTCGGCAGGGCGCAGCCGATAGCTGTGGACGAAATAGGCGTGGGTCCCGGCGACGAGGCCGGCGAGCACCGGGTGCGCCGCCCGCGGCCGCAGCTCGTTCCAGCCCATATGCGGGATTTTGAGCCGCGGGTCGGATGGTGCGATCGGCACGACCTCGCCGCGGATCCAGCCAAGCCCCTCGACCGTCTCGAACTCACGGCCATGTTCAGCCATTAATTGCAGGCCGACGCAGATGCCGAGAAACGGCCGGCCGCGCCCGATCACCGCCTCCACGAGCGCGTCTTCGAGGCCGGGCACCGCGGCCAGCCCGCGCCGGCAATCGGCAAACGCGCCGACCCCGGGCAGCACGACCCGCTCGGCCGCCGCGACTTCCTCCGGCCGGCTCGTGACGACGATCTGCCCGGCGATGCCGCATTCGCCGGAGGCGCGTTCGAACGCCTTCGCCGCCGAGCGCAAATTGCCCGAGCCGTAATCGACGATCGCGGTGGTCACGCCTGGAACAGGCCGTTGTCATTGCGAGCACAGCGAAGCAATCTCGCGCCGTCCTCGCGTGTGGATCGGGATTGCTTCGTCGCTGCGCTCCTCGCAATGACAGCAGGGTCGATCATGCAAGCGCTATTCGAGGGTGCCGCCGAGGGTGCCCTTGGTCGAGGGCACCGCGCCGGCGCGGCGCGGGTCGATTGCCACGGCCTGCCGCAAGGCGCGGGCGAGGCCCTTGAAGCACGACTCGACGATGTGGTGGTTATTGTCGCCGTATAAATTCTCGACGTGCAGGGTGGCGCCGGCCGATTGGGCGAAGGCCTGAAACCACTCCTTGAACAATTCGGTATCCATGTCGCCGAGCTTCGGGCGCGACAGCGCGACCTTCCACACGAGATAGGGACGGTTCGACAGGTCGATGGCGACCCGGGTCAGGGTTTCGTCAAACGGGATCAGCGCCGCCCCGTAGCGCTCGATGCCGGTGCGCCCGCCCAACGCACTGGACACCGCCTCGCCGATGACATACCCGGTGTCCTCGGTGGTGTGGTGGAAATCGATGTGCAGGTCGCCTTTGGCGTGCAATTTGATGTCGCACAGGCTGTGCTTCGCCAGTTGCTCCAGCATGTGATCGAGAAAGCCGATGCCGGTGGCGATCTCGGCCATGCCGGTGCCGTCGAGCGCGACCCGGCCGGAAATCCGCGTCTCCCTGGTGTTGCGCTCAACCGTCCCGACCCGCAAATCCGCCTCCCGACGCCGCATCTCAAACGGCGCGCTCTTTTAACAGGAACCGGGCGCAATCGTCACGCTTGCCGCGGTCGGGCAGGCGCCGGCCGGATGGTCACCGATTACGGAAGGCGGGTTTGCGCTTCTCGATGAAGGCGGACATGCCCTCCTTCTGGTCCTCGGTCGCGAAAGACGAATGGAACAGCCGGCGTTCGAACCGCACCCCCTCGGCCAAGGTCGTCTCGAAAGCGCGGTTGACCGATTCCTTGACCATCATCGCGATTGGCTGCGACAACTCGGCGATCCGTCCGGCCACCGCCAGCGCTTCTTCCATCAGCCGGTCGGCCGGCACGACCCGGCTGACGAGGCCCAGCCGCTCCGCCTCGGCGGCGTCCATCATGCGCCCGGTCAGGCACAAATCCATCGCCTTGGCCTTGCCGATAAAGCGCGGCAGGCGCTGGGTGCCGCCGGCTCCCGGCATCGTGCCGAGATTGATCTCCGGCTGGCCGAAGCGGGCGGTGTCGGCGGCGATCACGATGTCGCACATCACCGCGACCTCGCAGCCGCCGCCGAGCGCGAAGCCGCCGACCGCGGCGATGACCGGCTTCCGGCATTGCGCGACCCGCTCCCAGCCGCTTGTGATGAAATCCTCGGTGTAGGCCTCAATGTAGGTCTTTTCCGCCATCTCCTTGATGTCGGCCCCGGCGGCGAACGCCTTGTCGCCACCGGTCAGCACGATTGCGGCTATCGCGCCGTCGCCTTCGAGATCGTCGAAGGCCTGCCCCAATTCGCCGATCAGGGACCGGTTCAGGGCATTGAGCGCCTGCGGCCGATGCAAGGTGACAATGCCGACCGGCCCGCGCCGCTCGACGAGAATGCTGGTGTATCCGCCGCTGTTCATCGCAAAAACCTTTCGCAATGCCGCCGACCGCCGATATTGCCTCGCCGCCGGCGACCAACAAGGGTCCCGATCAACAAGGGTTAGGTGTCGCAGCCCTTCTTTGTATTGCTGCACCTCCTTTTATTGCGCGGCAAATATTTCCAGCTTTCGGTTCGGGAGGAACGGGGCTGTCTGCAAAAAGCTGGCGGCCCCGACTGTGCCTGAACATCGGAGGCAAGAGTGGCGGAATTTCGCGAAAGCATAAAACCGGCGGCATGGGGTGTGGCGATTGGCGTCGCCGCGACGGTGGCGATCGGCTTCGCCGGGTTTGACTGGACACTCGCGAGCACGGCGGAACACATGGCCGCCACTCGGGCGGAGCAGGCGGTGGTCGGCGTGCTGACGCCGATCTGCGTCGATCGGTTCCGCCAGGATGCGGACTTCAAAACAAAGCTGGCGAAATTGAAGGACGCGCCGGTCTGGAACCGGTATCAGGTGGTCGAGGAGAACGGCTGGGCGAACATACCGGGGACCGACAAATCGCATTCGGCGGTCGCCCGCGCCTGTGCGGAAAAGATCGGCGAGACCGCCTGACCGCCGTAGGGCGGGTTGTCCCGGCGAAAGCCGGGGGTAACCCGCCGCCACATGCTGCCCGATCCGAATGGCGGGTTGCGCTGCGCTTCACCCGCCCTACCGTTGCCGCTTGGCGCAAAAGAAAGTCGAGCGGCCGGCCTGCACGATGCGGCGCACCCCCTCGGCGCAGGTGCAGCCAGGGCAGGGTTTGCTTTCGCGGCCGTAAACCGCCCAGCGGTGCTGGAAATAGCCGAGTTCGCCGTTGGCCTGAACATAGTCGCGCAATGATGAGCCGCCGGCGGCGATCGCCTCGTCGAGCACCGCACGGATTGCCGCCGCGAGCCGCGCGGCACGGCTGCCGGCGACGCTCGCGGCGAGCCGGCGCGGTGATATCCCGGCGCGGTAGAGCGCCTCGCAGACATAAATGTTGCCAAGGCCGGCGACGATCCTCTGGTCGAGCAACGCCGATTTGATCGGGGTCAGGCGGCCGGCCAGTGCCCGGCTCAGCCAGGCGCCGTCGAAACCCGGCTCCAGCGGCTCGGGGCCGAGCCCCGCCAGCAGCGGGTGCGCCGCCTCCTCTCCGCGCCGCATGTAGTCGAGCGTGCCAAAGCGGCGCGGGTCGTTGAGGCGCACGGTCGTGCCGTCGTCGAGCCGGAGAACGACATGATCGTGCCGCGCTTCGGCGTCCGACCCGTTCGAGGCAGTGATGCGGCCCGACATGCCGAGGTGCAGCAGCAGGGTGCCGTCATCGTCGAGCTCGATGAG
>DASUKH010000100.1:0-4857 GCA_036278835.1 Allostellaceae bacterium | reverse complement strand
GCAATGCCAGCCCATGTACGATCGCCTGGGGAGAGTTGGATGCTGGATCTGATCGTCAAGGGCGGGCGAATCCTCGACCCGTCGGGAGGGCGCGACGAGGTCGGCGATATCGGGTTCGCCGACGGCAAGGTGGCGGCGGTCGGCAACGGGCTGCCGCTCCGCGGCGTCGAAACCATCGAAGCGCGCGGCCTGCTGGTCGTACCGGGGCTGATCGATCTGCACACCCATGTCTATTGGGGCGGCACGTCGCTCGGGGTCGACGCCGCCCAGGTCGCCCGCGCCAGCGGCACCGCGACCTTTGTCGATGCCGGCAGCGCCGGGCCGGGCAATTTCGCCGGGTTCCGCCGGCATGTGATCGAGCCGTCGCCGCTGCGCATCCTGCCGTTCCTCAACGTCTCGTTCCCCGGCATCTTCGCGTTTTCGGCGAGCGTCATGGTCGGCGAAGCGGCCGATCTGAGGCTGCTCGATCCGCGCGAGTGCGTCCGGGTGATCCGGCAAAACCGCGATCTGATCGTCGGGGTCAAGGTGCGCCTCGGGCGCGGCGCCGGCGGCGCCTCCGGCGTGGCGCCGCTCGATATTGCGCTCGAAATTGCCGACGAGGTCGGGCTGCCGGTCATGGCGCATCTCGATCATCCGCCGCCGTCGCGGCTCGATGTGCTGAAGCGGCTGCGCCGCGGCGACATCCTGACCCACTGCTTTCGGCCATTCCCCAATGCGCCGGTGCGAGGCGACGGCGAGATCGCCGCCGAGGTGTTGGAGGCGCGCCGCCGCGGCGTCGTGTTTGACGTCGGGCACGGCGGCGGCTCGTTCGGGTTCCGCACCGCCGAGCAGATGCTGCGGGCCGGCTTCCTGCCCGATGTCATCAGCAGCGACGTGCACGCCCTCAGCATCGCGGGGCCGGCCTACAACCAGCTCGTCACGATGTCGAAATTTCTTGCGCTGGGGGTCGATCTCGGCGCGGTGGTGGCGGCCGCGACGGCGGCGCCGGCGGCAGCTCTCGGGCGCCGCGACCTCGGCAATCTAGCGGTCGGCGCAGCCGGCGACGCAACGATTCTCGATATCCAGGCGGGGGATTTCCGGTTTACCGATGCGCTGGGTGAGGAGAAGCGGAGCGAACGCCGGCTTGGCCTCCGCGCCCTGGTGATCGCCGGTCGCATCTGGCACTCGGCGCAGCCCTGACTCCTTGCGCTTCGCTTCGCTTCCGTGCTGCGCTATCCTCGATCGAAATTTGGGAATCCTTTGTTGCCGCGCAGCCCGCAATACCAGATCGGAACGGCCGAGGAGCGCATTGCCGGCAATGCGGCGCTGCTGCGAGCCGAGCGGGGCGCGCATCTGTCATGGGCGGAGGCCGATCGCGCGGCGCTGTCGCGCCGGGTGCAGCAGCCGAGCTATGCCGCCCTTGACCTCGGCACGAACAATTGCCGCCTGCTGATCGCCCGGCCGGCGGGCGGCGGTTTTCGGGTTGTCGATGCCTTCTCGCGCATTGTCCGGCTGGGCGAGGGGCTGACCGCCACCGGCGCCTTGTCCGAGACCGCGATGGTCCGCACGATCGAGGCGCTCAAGGTCTGCGCCGGCAAGATCGGCCACCGCCGCATCGCGCGCGGCCGCTACGTCGCTACCGAGGCGTGCCGGCGGGCCATCAATTGCGGCGGCTTTCTCGCGCGGGTGCGCGAGGAGATCGGGATCGAACTCGAGATTATTTCGACCGCCGAGGAGGCGCGGCTCGTCGTTGCCGGCTGCGCGCCGCTTTTGCATCCGCGCATTCCCTACGCCATTGTCTTCGACATTGGCGGCGGTTCGACCGAGATCGTCTGGCTGCGCCATCACGGCCCGCATAGCCGGCGTTCGCGCCTTGAAATCCTTGGCTCGGTCTCGCTGCCGTTCGGGGTCGTCACCTTTACCGAGCGGTTCGGCGGCATCGAAGTTACCCCGGCAATCTATCGCGCGATGGTCGCCGAGGCCGAGGCGGGGCTGCTTCCGTTCGAAAAGCGCCATGCGATCCGCCGCCAGGTGCGCGCCCGGCAGGTGCAGATGCTCGGCAGCTCCGGAACCGTGACGACCCTGGCCGGGGTCAATCTGGCCTTGCCGCGCTACATTCGGGCGATGGTCGACGGAAGCATGCTGACCTTCGACCAGATCGACATCATCTCGCGCCATCTCGCGCGGCTCGATCTCGAGGGCCGCGCCGCCAACCCGTGCGTCGGCCGCGAGCGCGCGGACTTGGTGTTGAGCGGCTGCGCCATCCTCGACGCGATCTGCGCCACCTGGCCGGTCGGCCGGCTGCGGGTCGCCGATCGCGGTATCCGCGAGGGTATCCTGTTCGACCTGATGCACGGCCAGGATGAACGCGAGGAGGAGTGACCAGCACCCGGGGGAAAGGAGCCTCTATGGCGCCACGCAGCGGCGGCGGGTCGGACGGGCGGCCGCTCGCGGTGCGCGTCCGGAGCGCGCGGCGGCGGCGGCCGTCATCGACCGAGTGGCTCGCTCGCCAGCTTAACGATCCGTTTGTCGCCGAGGCGAAGCGCCGCGGCTACCGCTCGCGCGCCGCCTTCAAGCTCATTCAGCTCGATGAGCGCTTTCATCTGCTGGCGGCAGGGCGGCGGGTGGCCGATCTCGGGTGCGCGCCGGGCGGCTGGACGCAGGTCGCCGCCGAGCGGGTCGGGCCGCGGGGCAGAGTGGTCGGCATCGATCTCAACCCGACCGACCCGGTACCGGGCGCGACGATCCTGCGCGGCGATTTCCGCGATCCCGAAATGGAAACACGCTTGCGGGAGGCGCTCGGCGGCCAGGCCGATCTCGTGCTGAGCGACATGGCGGCGCCGGCCACCGGGCATGCCGCGACCGACCATCTGCGCATCGTCGCGCTGGCCGAGGATGCGTTCGCCTTTGCCGCATCGATCCTCGCCCCCGATGGCGCCTTTGTCGCCAAGGTGTTTCAGGGCGGCACCGAGGCCGCGCTGCTCGCCGAACTGAAGCGTGCTTTTGCCGAAGTGCGTCATGCCAAGCCGCCGGCGAGCCGCAGCGAATCCGCCGAGAGTTACGTCGTCGCAAAAGGATTTCGCCCGCCCGCCTCCTGACCGGTTGCGGAGCGGCGGTTCTGCCGTGCGGTGCGCCGTTTGCCGGAATTGCGGTTACTATAACCGCACCATCGGCCATCAGCAGAGGAGGGCGCGCATGGCGGTGCGCATCGGTTACCTGTTGCCGACCCGCGAGCAGGTCATGTTTGGGCGCCCGGAGGTGGCGCCGCTATTGGCGCTCGCCGAGCGCGCCGAAGGGCTTGGTTACGACTCGATCTGGGTCGGCGATTCGATCCTGGCGCGGCCGCGCCACGAACCGTTGACCCTGCTGTCGGCGGTCGCGGCGCGCACGAGGCGGGTCGATCTCGGCACAGCGGTGTTGTTGCCAGCGTTGCGCAACCCGGTGGTGCTGGCGCACGGCATCGCCACCCTCGATCAGATCAGCGAGGGCCGCTTCATCCTCGGGGTCGGCATCGCCAGCGACGTCCCCAATATCCGCGCCGAGTTCACCGCCTGTGGCGTGCCGTTCGAGAAGCGGGTCGGGCGGATGCTGGAAGGGCTGCGCCTCGCACGCGAACTGTGGAGCGGCGAGCCGGTCAGCTGGAACGGCCGCTGGGTCATCGACGAGGCGACGCTCGGACCGGTGCCGCACCGCCCCGGGGGACCGCCGATCTGGATCGGCGGGATGGTGCGCGCCAGCCTCGAACGGGTCGGCCGGTTCTATGATGGCTGGTTCCCGAACGCCCCCGACCCGGCGCGCTGGCGTGCCCAATGGGCCGAGATTGGCGGCATCGCGCGGGCTGCCGGCCGCGATCCGGGGCGGCTGACCGGCGCCGTCTATTTGACCCTGACGATTGACGATGATGCGGCGAAGGCCGAAGCCCGGATGAACGCCTTCATCGAGAACTATTACGGCCAGCCGGCGGCCACGATGCGGGCGCGCCAGGCGACCTTTGCCGGCCCGGCCGAGCCCGCCGCCGCGTGGCTCGCCGAATGGGTGCATGCCGGGGCACAGCATCTCGTATTGCGCTTCGCCGGCGACCCCGGCAGTCACCTTGACGCGATCAGCCGGCTCCGCGGCAAAATCACCGGCTGATCCGGGAACGCGAGCGCTTTAACTCACGTAAACGCCACAAGCCCCGATGCGCTCACCTCACGTCGGGGCCGCCCGGGCGGGACCGCCAAGCGGTCCCGCCCGGCTGCTTTTCGGCACCGGCAACTCAGGTGTCCCGATGTAGCGCGTGCGTCGGGCGCGGCGATGATGCAGATTGTCGTCCTTCGCCTCACCTTCCGGGATGCCGCTGCAATGCCCGTTACCCCGTCCGCTCAAGCAATCGCCGAACTTGCGCCGACCGGCGCGCTGCGCGCCGCGATCAACATGGGGAATTTCCTGCTGGTCACCGGGAGAGACCCGTCGGGCGATCCGTCCGGCGTGTCGCCGGACATCGCGGCGGCGGTCGCGGCCCGGCTCGGGGTGCCCGTCACTTATGTCCCTTACGCCAAGCCCGGCGAACTCGCGGACGATGCCGAGAAAAACCTGTGGGATATCGGCAATATTGGCGCCGAGCCGCAGCGCGCGGAGAAAATCGCATTCACCGCCGCTTATTGCGAGATCGAGGCGACCTATCTGGTGCCGCCCGGCTCGCCGATCCGCGCGCTGAGCGAGGTCGACCGGCCGGGCCGGCGCATCGCCGTCACCGCGCGCAGCGCCTACTGCCTGTGGCTCGAAAATAATTTGAAGAACGCGCAGCTCTTGCAGTTCAACAGCGCCGACGAGGCGGTCCGGCGCTTTCTCGACGACAAAATGGACGCCTATGCCGGGCTGCGCCCCGGCCTCTTG
>DASUKH010000099.1:0-14978 GCA_036278835.1 Allostellaceae bacterium | reverse complement strand
TCGCGCAGGGCGTAAAGAGCGCCTTTCATCGGCTGCGGCCTCCCAAACGGGCACCGGCTCGACTACTCCAAAGGGTTCGGCCACACCGACCTCGTGATTGTTTAAGCGAAAAATGCGATCCAGCGCATCCCGGTGTTCATTGTGAGCTCACGTTCCGGCGCTCGACAGGGTCCGGCGCGGCGCGCGGCCACTTCCCGCGGCGGAAACCCCGACCTTTTCGATGCGCCTTGCCTCCGCTTCGAGGTCTTCTGCGGTGTGCAGGCGGCATTCCCAAATCATCGGGTTGCCCGCGCGCTCGGCGAATTTGCGATACCAGGCGGCCATTTCTCTTAGCTTTTTCGGGTTTTGCATGGCGTGCGGCCTTTCCAAAAAACCGCCAGCATGTTTGCCGCGATTGCCCGGCGCTCCCTTGACCTGGGTCAACCTTTCTCGAAGCGGCCTGCGGCTAGAAGCCGCTACCCCGTGCCGCCAGACCGGAACGGATCAGGGAAAGGAGTTCCGACGCCTTGAAAGGCTTCTGCAGAATTGCCCAGGCGCCGGCGGCACGGGCCCGCTCGATGGCCGCCGGGGTCGGGTGGGCCGTGACGACGATGACCGGCCGATCGTCGCCAAGCCGCCGCAGCGCATCCAACAGCTCGAGCCCGCTCATGCCGGGCATGTGAATGTCGAGGATCAGACATTTGGCGTGGTTTCCGCCGGCCGCCAGGAAAGCCTCGCAAGAGGCAAAGCCGCCCCACTCGATGCCGGCAGCGTCCAATAGCAGCCCGAGCGAGTCGCGCACCGGTTCGTCATCATCGATAATCGAAATCATGGAATCTGATCACCAGCCGATTTGCTATCTTCGCGCTATTGCCAAGGCCAAGAGTTGATCCAGGTCAGCCCATTGATAATAAAGAACCTCCTGACTGTCGGACTTTTCAGGGAGGCGCCAGTCAGCAGGTCAGGCCGAAAGCCTCCGGAACGCTCTACAAAGCGCCACGCCGCCGAGCGGAGTGAAGACATGCCATACGTCACGACCGACGATCTGCCGCCCGCTGTCCGACATCTGCCGCCGCACGCGCAGGAGATATTCCTGGCTGCGTTCAACTCGGCGTGGGGGACCTATGCTGACCGTGGCCCAACCGGGCAGGAAGAGGCAGCGTTCAGGGTTGGCTGGGCGGCTGTCAAAAAGCAGTACCGGAAATCTGGCGATCGCTGGGTAAGGAAATAGGATAAGGGCCGCAGCCACGGGCGGACCTGGCCGGCGGTGGCGGCGAGGAGGCGCGAAAGCTCGCCGAGCGCTTTGCCTGCGACATGCCGATCGTGCGCTAAGCGCCCCAAGGGGTTATCGCCGCCGGCGCACCCGTTTATCGGGCTTCTTCGTCGCCGCCGATCACCATTCCGGAAACGGGATCGATCCAGGTCAGATGATCCCGCACCGCAACGACGCCGGGGACGTTTTCGACCAGCACGCAAAGCGCGGTCCGCTCGCGTTCATCGGTGATGCAGCCGGACAGATCGACGACCCCGTTGCTGACATCGACCGTCAGCATCGCACGCGGCGCCCATCGCTGCCGGTCGATTTCCGCCATGATGCTTTGCTGGATCTCATCGTCGCCAGGCTTCTGGGACGGCTCCGCCTTCAGAAGCCGCAACAGGGCGCGAACCAGATCGGCGCGACTGACGATGCCGACCAGCCTCCCGTCATCGACAACCGGCAGGCGCTTGATGCGGCGCTGCTCCATCAGGCGGACGGCGTTTTCGAGCGGCTCTTCGGGCAGTACGGTGACGACATCGGTGGTCATCACCTCAGCGACCCGACGGGCATGCGCGGCGGCATAATCCTGCGCCAGCCGTCCCAGCGTGGTCAGCAGCTCGAGCCAGTGCGCGCGTTGCCGCGCCGTCCCGGTCTCGGCGCGGCAGGTCGCCTTCGGTGATTATCCCGATCAGCGCGCCGCGCGCATCGACCACCGGCAAGCCGCTGATCTTGTGCCGCAACATCAACTCCGCGGCATCTGCTATAGTCTTGTCGGCAGTGACGGTAATGACCGACCCGTTCATTGTATCGGCGACATTCATGCCGGCCTCCGATGCCTTGATCAGCGTGGATGGAACGGCCATTGCGCGATCACCGCGTTGACAGCGATCAATCGTGCCCGGGCGGTCCGGTATCGGGCTGCCGCAGACTATTGCACGAGCGGACTGTCCCAGCGCTGCACGTCGATACCGGTTATCGCGGCGCGGCCCGCCAGGAGGCCGATATATTGCCGCACCGCGTTACGCCAGGCGGCCTCGCTGAGATAGGCGGCGATGCGCTCGTGCACCGCCTCGAACGGCAGATCGGCGGGCAGGGCACGGCGGTCGAGACGCAGGACGTGGCAGCCGTGGCGGGTGCGCACCGGCACCGGGCACAGCCGGCCCTCGTCGAGCGCCGTGAGGAAGGTTGCGATTTCCGGGGCGACGTCGCGCCGGCCGATCTGGCCGAGGCTGCCGCCGGCCTCCTTCGAGGGGCAGTCGGAATGCCGCGCCGCGAGCTCCGCGAAACGGCTCGGCTCGCGCTGCAAGGTCGCGATCAGCGCCTCGGCCGCCGCCTTGGCGCGTTCGAGCGCGGCATCGTCGTCGGCGGGCGCGGCGATCAGGATATGTGCCGCCTCGTACAGCTCCGGCGAGCGGAAGCGTGCCCGGTTGGCGTCGTAATAACGCCGGCACGCCGCCTCGTCCGCGTCGGGAATATCGATTGCAGCGGCCAACAGCCGGTCGAACCCGGAAGCCCCGTCGGCCTCCGCCGCCGTGAAGCCGAGGCGTGCCGCCTCCTGCGCCAGCAGCTCGCGCACGACCAGCGCCTGCGCCGCGGCGGCCCGCGCCTGCGTGGCGCTCGGCGCCGGGTGGTACTGCATCTCGGCGGCGATTTCCGCGTCGCCGATTGCGACGCCATTGACCGTGATCGTCATGGTTCAGGCCCGCTGTCCGCGCGGCGGCCGCCGCCGGACGATCTGATAGCGCCGACCGAGATACCAGACCGGCGCGCTCCAGATGTGGACCAGCCGGCTGAACGGGAAGGCGACAAAAATCGTCATGCCGAGCACGAGGTGGAGCTTGTAGACGACCTCGACATGCGCGATTTCCGCCGCGGCGCCGCCCCGCAGCGTCACAATGCGCTGCGCCCAATCGGCCAAGGCCGCCATCGTTTCGCCGTCCGGGTGGTGTGCCGAGAAGTAGATCGTCGCCATGCCGAGCAGCAGCTGAGCATAGATCATCAGCACGATCGCGATGTCCATCGGCGTCGACGTCCTGCGGATGCGGGCATCGAACAGCCGCCGGTACAGCAGTAGCGAGAGCCCGACAAAGCACAGAGTGCCGAAGATGCCGCCCGCCGTCATTGCCAGCACCTGCTTCGCCGCCGTCGTCAGCCCGAGCGCGTGATAGATCGCGGGCGGGGTCAGGAGGCCGACCGTGTGGCCGGCGAGCAGCAGCAGGATGCCGATATGAAACAGGTTGCTGCCGGTGCGCAGCAGGCGGCGGCGCAACAGCTGACTCGACCCGCTGCGCCATGTGTACTGGGCTGCATCGAAGCGCAGCAAACTGCCGACCAGAAAGACGGTGATCGCGGCATAAGGATAAAGACCGAACAGCGCCTCGTTGAGGTAATCCGCCATTGTCAACTCCGCCGCGCCGCCGTTGCGGGCCGGGCCGGCGAACAGCCGCCCACTCCGGCGCCGAGAAAACTGACTTCTTCCTCCTCCCACTCGCGATCCAGCGCTTCGAGGTCGGCATTATCGGCCGGGATCTCGATCACCTCGGCCGGCGCGCCGCCGGCAATCGCCTGGAGCGCGTCGAAGATCGCGGCGTAGGAACTGCCGGCCTCGTGCAGCTTGCTGCCGATCGCGGCCACGATCGGCAGCGGTTCGGCGAGCAGCCTCCGGGCGGGCGCTATCGGCAAAATCGACAGGAATTCCACGAATAGCGGCAGGTAATCGGGCAGTTCGCGGGCCGCGATCTCCAGACCATGAAACCGGTAAAGCTGCGCCAGCCGCACCATCGCCTGACCGCGGTCGCGCGACTCGCCGTGAACGTGCTCGTAAAGGTGCAGCGACAGCGAGCGGCGACGGTCGAACAGTGCGACGTAGCGTTCCTGAGAATCCAGCAGGTCTTCCGCGCGCAGCCGCTCGATCAGGGCCAATAGCGGAGCGCGCTGGCGCGGCGGCAGCAGCCCTTCGCTTTCGATAATGGCCGCCGCCTCGTCGAGCGAAGCAATCAGCTCGGTTTCCGGATAGGCGAGCAGCGCGGCGAGCACGCGAAAGGTCAGCATCACACGCCCTCCGTCTCGCTGCCGGCGCCGTGCTTGTGCTTATGGAAGCCGAACAGGCTCGTCTCGCTCGACCCGCCATGGCAGCCGTCGCCAAAGGTGAAGCCGCAGGAGGAGCGCAGATCGAAGGCATCCTCGGCGTATTCGCGGTGCGTCGTCGGGATCACGAAGCGGTCCTCGTAATTGGCAATCGCCAGGAGCTGGTACATCTCCTCGACTTCGCCGGCGGTCATCCCGGCGCGGCGGAGGATGTCGGGCCGCAATTCGCCATCGACATGGCGCGCCCGCATGTAGGCGCGCATCGCCAGCATCCGTTCGAGCGCCGCCGCGATCGGCTCCTCGTCGCCGGCAGTAAGCAGATTGGCGAGATACTTCACCGGGATGCGCAGCGACCGGACATCCGGAATTTCATCGTTCATCGCCAGCGCGCCGGCCTCGGCCTTGGCCTGCACCGGCGACAGCGGCGGCACGTACCAGACCATCGGCAGGGTGCGGTATTCCGGGTGCAGCGGGAAGGCGATGCGCCAGTCGATCGCCATCTTGTAAACGGGCGAGCGACGGGCCGCCTCGAGCCACGCCGCCGGCACGCCGTCGCGCTCCGCCTGGGCGATGATCGCGGGGTCGTGCGGGTCGAGAAAGAGGTCGAGCTGAGCCTCGTAAAGGTCGCGCTCTTCGGCGACGCTCGCGGCCGCCTCGATGCGGTCCGCGTCGTACAGCATGACCCCGAGATAGCGGATGCGCCCGACGCAGGTTTCGGAGCACACCGTCGGCTGGCCCGCCTCGATGCGCGGATAGCAGAAGATGCATTTCTCGGCCTTGCCGGACTGCCAGTTGTAATAGATCTTCTTGTACGGACAGGCGCTGACGCACATGCGCCAGCCGCGGCACTTGTCCTGGTCGATGAGGACGATGCCGTCCTCCTCGCGCTTGTAGATCGAACCGGACGGGCAGGCGGCGACGCAGGCCGGGTTGAGACAGTGCTCGCACAGCCGCGGCAGGTACATCATGAAGGTGTTTTCGAACTGGCCGTAAATCTCCTTCTCGATGTCGGCAAAGTTCTGGTCTTTGCTGCGTTCGGAGAACTCGCCGCCGAGGATCTCCTCCCAGTTCGGCCCGCCTTCGATCTTCTCGATCCGCTCGCCGGTGATCAGCGAACGCGGCCGCGCCACGGGCGCCGCTTCCGATAGCGGCGCAGTTTGCAAATGGCCGTAATCGAAAGTGAAGGGCTCGTAATAATCGTCGATCTCGGGCAGGTTCGGGTTGGCGAAAATATTGGCCAGCACCCGCCATTTGCCGCCGATGCGTGGGCGGATTTTGCCGTTCTTTTTGCGCAGCCAACCGCCGTTCCAGCGCTTCTGGTTTTCCCACTCCTTGGGGTAACCGATTCCGGGTTTGGTCTCGACATTGTTGAACCAGGCGTATTCGACGCCGTCGCGCGATGTCCACACCTGCTTGCAGGTGACGGAACAGGTGTGGCACCCGATGCATTTGTCGAGGTTCAGCACCATCGCGATCTGCGCGCGCACCTTCATCACGCAACCTCCGCCGCTTCGTTTTCGGCCGATTCACTTTTAACCCTGGGCCGTTCGAGCCAGTCCACCTTGTCCATCTTTCTGAGAATCACGAATTCGTCGCGGTTCGAGCCGACCGTGCCGTAATAGTTGAATCCATAGCTCAGCTGCGCGTAGCCGCCGATCATATGCGTCGGCTTCAGGACGGTGCGGGTCACCGAGTTGTGGATGCCGCCGCGGCGGCCGGTGATCTCGCTCCCCGGGACGTTCACCGTCTTCTCCTGGGCGTGGTACATCAGGCACATCCCGGCCGGCACCCGCTGCGACACGACGGCGCGGGCGGTCAGCGCGCCGTTCAGGTTGAAGGCCTCGATCCAGTCGTTGTCCTTGATCCCCATCGCGCGCGCGTCATCTTCGCTGATCCACACGATCGGCCCGCCGCGCGACAGGGTCAGCATCAGCAGATTGTCGGTATAGGTGCTATGGATGCCCCATTTCTGGTGCGGCGTGATGAAATTTAAGACGCGCGTCGGATTGCCGTTGCCCTTTTCCTCGGCCAGTCGCGCCGCGGTCTTGGTGTCGATCGGCGGCTTGTAGACGGCGAGGTTCTCGCCGAAGGCGCGCATCCACGGGTGGTCCTGGAAGAATTGCTGGCGCCCGGTCAGCGTGCGCCACGGGATCAGCTCGTGCACGTTGGTGTAGCCGGCGGTGTAGCTGACCTCCTCGCTTTCGATGCCGCTCCAGGTTGGCGACGTGATGATCTTCCGCGGCTGCGCCTGCACGTCGCGATAGCGGATTTTGTCGTCCTGGCGCGGCGCCGCGAGATGTCTGTGGTCGCGCCCGGTGGCGGCGCCGAGCGCCGTCCACGCCTTGACCGCGACCTCGCCGTTGGTCTCCGGAGCCAATGCCAGGATCACCTCGGCGGCATCGATATCGCTGTCGATGCGAGGCCGCCCTTCGCTGATCCCTTCCTCGCGGACCGCGCCATTCAGCCCGCGCAGCAGGTCGATTTCGTGCCGGGTATCCCAGCCGATCCCCTTGCCGCCATTGCCGAACTCGTTAAGCAGCGGTCCGAGCGAAGTAAATTTCTTGTAGACGCTTGGGTAATCGCGCTCGACGACGGCGATCGCCGGCATCGTCTTGCCGGGAACGGGGTCGCATTCGCCGCGCTTCCAGTCTTGGACCGCGAACGGCTGGGCGAGTTCGCCCGGCGTGTCGTGCTGCATCGGGGTCAGCACCACATCGGTTTCGACCCCGAGGCGGCCGACCGCCAGTTCCGAGAAGCTGCGCGCGATGCCGCGAAAAATCTGCCAGTCGCTGCGGCTCTCCCAAACCGGGTCCACCGCCGCCGACAGCGGATGGATGAACGGGTGCATGTCCGAGGTGTTGAGGTCGTTTTTCTCGTACCAGGTCGCCGTCGGCAGAACGATGTCGGAATAGAGGCAGGTCGTGGACATCCGGAAATCGAGCGTGACCAGCAGGTCGAGCTTGCCGGTTGCCGCCTTGTCGCGCCACCTGATCTCGGCCGGCCTGCTTCCGCCTTCCATCCCCAAATCCTTGCCCTGGATACCGTGATCGGCGCCGAGCAGGTATTTGAGAAAATACTCGTGCCCCTTGCCGCTGGAGCCGAGCAGGTTTGAGCGCCAGACGAACAGGTTGCGCGGAAAGTTTTTCGGATTGTCCGGGTCCTCGCTAGCGAAAGCGAGCTTGCCGCCTTTCAGCTCCGCCGCGACATGCTCGGCCGGCGTGCGCCCGCTCTGCTCCGCCTCCCGCGCGAGCAACAGCGGGTTGCGGTCGAGCTGCGGTGCGGATGGCAGCCAGCCCATCCGCTCCGCCCGCACGTTGAAATCGATAAAGCTCCCGGCGATCTCATTGGGCTCGGCGAGCGGCGAGGCGATCTCAGCGGTCGACAGGCGCTCGTAGCGCCACTGGCTCGAATGCGCGTAGAAGAACGACGTGCCGTTCATCTGCCGTGGCGGCCGGCTCCAGTCGAGCGCAAAGGCCAGCGGTGTCCAGCCGGTCTGCGGCCGCAATTTCTCCTGACCGACATAATGCGACCAACCGCCGCCCGACTGGCCGATGCAGCCGCACATCATCAGCATGTTGATGATGCCGCGGTAGGTCATGTCCATGTGGTACCAGTGATTGATCCCGGCGCCGAGGATCACCATCGACTTGCCGCTCGTCTTGGCGGCGTTCTCTGCGAAGGCGCGTGCCACCGCGATCGCGTCCCCGCGCGGGACCCCGGTGATCCGCGCCTGCCAGGCCGGCGTGTAGGGCTGGTCGTCCTCATAAGACGCGGCGACATTGCCGCCGCCGAGGTCACGGTCGATGCCGTAATTGGCGATCAGCAGGTCGAACACCGTGGCGACCAGCGCCTCGCCATCCGCGAGCTGCAGCGTTTTAATCGGCACCACCCGGTCCAGTACCTCCGGGTGATCGGTTCCGACGAAATGCGGGTGCGGCCGGCCGCCAAAATACGGGAACGACACCGGGACCGCATCATCGCGCCGCTCGATAAGGCTGAGCGCGAGCTTGCGTTCACCGCCGTCGCGGGCGTCCTTCGGCTCGATGTTCCACCGGCCGTTCTCACCCCAGCGGAACCCGATCGAGCCGTTCGGCAGTGTTATGCCGCCCTGCTCGTCGAACGCGACGGTCTTCCATTCGGGGTTGTTGGTCTGACCGAGCACATCGGCGAAGTCGCTGGCGCGGACGAAACGCTCGGGGACATAAGCATCGCCGCGCCGCTTCAGCCGCACCAGCATTGGCAGGTCGGTGTAACGGCGGCAGTAATCGTCGAAATAGGCGCTTCTTCCGGCGAGGTGCCACTCCTTCAGAATGACATGGCCCATCGCCAGCGCCAGTGCGGCGTCAGTCCCCTGTTTCGGGTGCAGCCACAGATCGGCGAACTTCGCCGCCTCACTGTAATCAGGGGTGATGACGACGCTCTTCGTCCCCTTGTAGCGCGCCTCGGTATAAAAATGTGCGTCGGGGGTGCGCGTCTGCGGCACGTTCGACCCCCACAGGATCAGAAAGGTCGAGTTGTACCAGTCGGCGCTTTCCGGAACGTCGGTCTGCTCGCCCCAGGTTTGCGGCGATGACGGCGGCAGATCGCAATACCAGTCGTAGAAGCTGAGGCTGACGCCGCCGAGCAATGACAGGTAGCGGGTGCCGGCGGCGTAGGACACCATCGACATCGCCGGGATCGGCGAGAAGCCGGCGATCCGATCGGGGCCGTATTTCTTAATGGTATAGATGTTGGCGGCGGCGACGATCTCCTCGACCTCGGCCCATTTCGCCCTGACAAAGCCGCCGGCGCCACGGATCGACTTGTAGGAGCGGGCCTTTTCCGGGTCCTCGACGATGGTGGCCCAGGCCGCGACGGGATCAAGCGTCCGCCGGGCTTCGCGCCACAGCCGCATCAGCCGGCCGCGCACCAACGGATATTTCAGCCGGTTGGAGCTGTAAAGATACCAGGAATAGCTGGCGCCGCGCGAGCAGCCGCGCGGCTCGTGGTTGGGCAGGTCGGGCCGGGTGCGCGGGTAGTCGGTCTGCTGCGTCTCCCAGGTGACGAGGCCGTCCTTGACGTAGATCTTCCAGCTGCACGAGCCGGTGCAGTTCACGCCGTGGGTCGAGCGCACGATCTTGTCGTGCTGCCAGCGCTGGCGGTAGCCGTCCTCCCAGTCGCGGCTCTCGCCGGTAACGACGCCATGCTGGCCGGAAAACGTGCCGAGGTTTTTGCGGAAGAACAGTAATCGATCGACGAAATGGCTCATGACGGTTGCGCTGACCTTTGGCGATTACAGTTCAGGGATGGCGGACCGCTCGATTTCTTCGAGCTCGGGCAGGAAATGCGGACCGGCGAGTTCGGGCGCGAGCCGGCGTTCCATGCGCCGGATCGCGAAATGCATCCAGGTGAGATTGGTGACGGCAATCACGAACAGCAGCATGAAGCAGCTGGTCCACACCCCGACGATATCGTTCATCGCACCGAACGCAATCGGCAGCACAAACCCGCCGAGGCCGCCGATCATGCCGACGACGCCGCCCACCGGGCCGATATGCTGCGGGTAGTAGTGCGGGATGTGCTTGTAAACCGCGCCCATGCCGAACGCCATGAAGACGCCGAGCACCGCGGTCAGCGCCGCGAACGGCAGAAAACCGATCGCGATCGTGAAGGCGAAATCGCGGCTGACACCGTGCACCACGTAATCGGTCGGCGGGTAGCTCAGCAGAAACGTCACGAGGACCGCGCAGCCGAAGGTCCAGTACATGACCCGGCGCGCGCCGTACCGGTCGGCGAGCCAGCCGCCGAGGGCGCGGAACCCGCCGGCCGGCAAGGAGAATGCGGTAGCCAGCATGCCGGCCGCGGTGATGTCGAGGTTGTAGACAGCGACGTAGTAGCGCGGCAGCCATAGCGACAATGCCACGAAGCCACCAAACGTCAGGAAATAATAGAGCCCGAAACGCCACACCTGCAGCTTTCTGAGCGGCGCCAGCTGCATGGTCAGCGAGGCGGCGCGTGCGCCGGTGCGCTGCCGCTCGACGACGACCGGGTCGTCCTTGGCGGCGAGCCAGAACACCAGCGCCGTGGCGGCGAGCACCAATGCCCAGCATTGCGCCGCAACAGGCCAGCCGAACGCGACCATCACGAATGGCGCGGCGAAGATCGTCAGCGCCGCCCCGATCGTGCCGGCGCCGAAAATGCCGAGCGCGGTACCCTGCTGCTCCTGCGGGAACCAGCGCGACACGTAGGCGACGCCGACCGCGAAGCTGCCGCCGGCGAGGCCCAGCCCGAGCCCAAGCGCGAGCAGCATTGCATACCCGTTGGCATAAGGCAGGGCGAAGGCCGATACCGCCGCGATCAGCATCGTCAGCACGAACACAATGCGCCCGCCATAACGGTCGGCGGCGATGCCGAGAAACGGGCGGCTTAGCGAGCCGGTCAGCACCGGGGTCGCAACGAGGAGGCCGAATTCCGTCTGGCTCAGCCCCAGCTCGCGCTGGATGCGCACGCCGACGATGCCAAACAACGTCCAGACCGCGAATGCGATTGTGAACGTGCCGAGGCTGAGGGCCAGCGCACGCACCCGGTCAGCGCGCGGGCTGGCGGGGACCGCTTGCCCCGCGGGACGCGGCAGTACGACAGGAATGTTGGGCACGGGCGTCTTTTCTCCCCCAACGTGCGCGGGGCAGGCGATCGCCTGCGCCGCACCGGACAGGCGTTGTGCCGGCGCAAGCGGCGACTACAGCGGCGGCATCACCAGAGCGGGGACGAGGTGCTCCTCGACGTCGCGGACGCCCGGAGTGTTTTTAGCGGCAATAAGAAGCGCCTCGCGCTCCTCCGGCGAATGGTCGTCGGAGCACCACAGGTGGACCACCCCGTCGCGCACGACGATGTCGGCCGCCCAGATCCTCGCCCATTCCTGGTGCCGCAACTCCCCGATCAGCCGGTCGCGGATCGCGCGATCGTCGGTTTCCGCCTCGGCCGGCAGATCACGGCCGGCAGCGAGCGCGCGCACGAGATTGGCGCGGCTGAGAATGCCGACCAGCTTGCCGTCGCGCAGCACAGGCACGCGCTTGATGCGCTTCGTCTCCAGAAGATCGGCCACCTCGGCGAGCTCGGCGGTGTCCGGAACAGCGATGACATCGCGGGTCATCACGTCGCGGACGAGGCGGCCGTGCGATTTCACGTAATCGCGAGCGAGCGCCCGCTCGGTGGCGAACGATTCCAGCCAGCGCGCGCGGCGGCGCTCCGTATGGTGCTCGGTTTCCGTCTCGGTCCGGTGGAGCAGATCCCCCTCGCTGACGATTCCGACGATCCTGTTGTTTGCGTCGACGACCGGCGCGCCGCTGATGTTGCGCTCGCACAGCAGCCGCGCCAGTTCCTGAACGGAGGTATCGGGAGTGACGGAGATCACGTCCGTCGTCATTACATCCCTGGCGCGCATCGAAGCACCTGTCGGTTGTTGCTGCGGGTTCGTTACCGCATCGCTGGCAGCCGTGCGTTGATTCAGGTCAAGGGTGGTTCATCCTGACCTGCTGCCGCTCACCATCCGACGGAAAGGTTTTCGCGATGATACGGCGCACGGTAGGCTTGTTTTGATTGCTGCAGGTTTGATTGTGATCGGCGGAAGGTCGATGGCGGCCGATGCCCGGGGGCGAGCGGCTTGCCTGGCAATGGTGTGCCAGCTGCCACCTGATCGACGGCGCCGTCGGAACCAGCGAGCCGCAGGGCCCACCCAGCTTCCGCGTCATCGCCGGCCGGCTGAACAACGGCCAGCTGCGAACCTTCCTCAGCCACCCGCACGGCGCGATGCCGAACCTGTCGCTGAGCCGGGCCGAGATCGAAGATGTGATGGCCTATATCCGATCGCTGCACTGACCGGCCGGCACCCCGGCTGCCGTCGCGCGGGCCCAGCGTCGGGCCCCGCCTCAGTGCGCCATCAGCACCGGTATCGTCATCGATTCGAGGATCGTCCGGGTTGCGCCGCCGAGCAGCAGTTCGCGGACGCGGGAATGGCCGTAGGCGCCCATGACCAGCAGATCGGTTTCGAGATCGCTGGCGCGCGACAGCAGCACGTTGCCGGCCCCGATCCCGCCCGAGGCGGTGGTCTCGACCTGCGCCTTGACGCCGTGCCGGGCAAGGTGCAGCGCGATGTCGGCGCCGGGCAGTTCGCCGTGCCCGGCGACGCCCGGCCGCGGATCGACGACCAGGATCGTGACGGATTGCGCCGCGGTCAATAAAGGCAACGCATCGTTGACCGCACGCGTCGCCTCGCGGCTGGCATCCCAGCCGATCAGTACCCGCCGGCCGACATCGCCGAATTTGCCGGCATAGGGAACCAGCAGCAGCGGGCGCCCGACCGCCAGCGCCACTTCCTCCGGAACCGGCCGGAACAGCGGCGCCTGCGTATCATCGGGATCGAGCTGGCCCAGTACGATCAGATCGACATAACGACCGTGCAGCGCCGCGGTTTCCGAGGGATCGCCGGATGCGACGCGCCACTCCCACGACAACCCGCGCCGACCGACAGCCTGCTCGAAGAGCTGCCGCGCCATCTCGGCCCGCTTCCGCGGGTTCCAGTCCGCATCGCCGGCTCCCGGCTGGACGTAGGCTCGCCGCAGCAGCCATTCGGCGCTGAGCGTGGTGTGCAGGCCAATCAGATGCGCGCCGTATTTCTCGGCCAGCTCCGCCGCCAATTCAACGCCGGCGCGGGCCGTCGGATAAATGTCCACAGCGACCAGCATGTCCTTGAACATCGCGCCTCTCCTTTGCCAGGCAGATCGATGAGAGACACTGACAGGCTATCGGGACATTGCCTTGATGCATGTCAAGCCGACCGCTGCGCGCGCGCTACGTAGTTTCCCTTAGGGCAAGACCGTAAGGAGCATTCCGCATTTCGGCCGCCGCCCCGTCCGCGCACTCTCGCTCCAGATTTCGGCCATCGAGGATGGAGAGAGCGATGTTCGTCCAGGCTATGGGATATGGCGGAAGGATGGACGGGGCCGGCGCAACGGTCGGGTCAGGCGCCGGCGCGGGCATGCTCCACCATTTGGTCGCCTTCGAGGAGATCGGAACGCGGCGCAGTTTTGAGCGCAACGCCGAAATCTTCTCCGAAGGTGACCGGGCGGATTGCTGGTTCAGGGTGGTTTCCGGAGCGGTGCGGCTCTGCAAGCTGCTGCCCGACGGCCGCCGACACGTCGCCGAATTCTATTTCGGCGGCGACTGTTTCGGGCTGGACAACATGCCGGAGCGGCTGTTTTCCGCCGAGGCGATCGGCGCGGTCGTTGTCATGCGCTATCCGCGTGCGGCGACCGAGCAGCTCATCGACAGAAACCCCGAGCTGGCGCGCGGTTTTCGCGACATGACGATGCGCGATCTCGCCAATGCCCAGATCCGCATGCTGCTGCTCGGCCGGATGAGCGCACCCGAGCGGGTCGCCACCTTCATCCTCGACATGTTCGAGCGCCGCGACGCCCGCCGCTCGCTTGAGCTGCCGATGTCGCGCAACGACATCGCAGACTACCTCGGCCTGACGATCGAGACCGTCTGTCGCGTGCTCTCCGCGTTGAAGCGCGCCAAGGCGATCGATATCCCGACCCCGCACCGCATCGAGCTGCGCGACCGCGACGCGCTCGCCGCGATCTGCGAGGCGTGATCCGGTCGGGCAGCGCCTCGGCAGCGGGACGGGCGCGAGGCGGTGCCGGAACAGCTCTACCGCTATAGTCTTTCCACCACCTGGTTTCACCAGATCCCGCTGCTGGCGCCGACCGCCGCGGCCTTTCTGATCGAGGTGGTGCCGCTCGAACTGCAGCGCCGGATCGTCAATGACGCGGTTAAGAACCGGCAGTATGGCGCAATCGTGCTGCTCTGCGCCGTCTACGCCGGTGCGGTGCTGCTGCAAGGCGCGATCAAGCTGGCGATGAACATCTATCGCGGCTGGGTCGGCGAGCGCGCCAAGCGCGATCTGCGGCGGCGGGTCGACGCCACACTCGACGGCGCGGTTGCCGTCGGCGGGCTACCCGAGACGCAGGGCACCGCCGTGTCGATGATGGTGTCCGAAGTCGAGCCGGTCGGCGGCTTTGTCGGCACCAGCATATCGGAGCCGCTGTTGCAGATCGGCATCGTTGCCACCGTGATCGCGTACATCGTCCATCTCGACTGGTGGATGGGCGGGGCGGCGCGGGCTCGGTTCGTGCCGCAGCTCGTCTTCGTGCCGCTGATGCAGCGGGCGCTGTCGAGCCCGACAATCTCCGGTTCCGGGCCGCGCGGCTTCACCGGCCGGGCGGAGTTGTGCTAATCGGAACAGGGGAACAGAGCGGCGGCGCTACCGGCTTTATCTCGGGCCGCGCGCCGCCGCCCCCGGCCGAGGAGCCCGGAGAGATGTCGGCTGAGGCCTGCGTCTATGTCGTTGACGACGACGAGGCCGTGCGCGCCTCTCTCGCGGCTTTGCTTGAGAGTCGCGGATACCGGTGTCGGGCCTTCTCTTCCGCCGGGGAATTCCTCGCCGCGGCGGCGATGCTACGCCCGGGATGTTTAATCACCGACATCCGGATGCCAGGCATGGACGGGCTGGAGATGCAGCAGGCGCTGATCGAGCGAGCGCTGTCGTTTCCGCTGATTGTCATGACCGGCCACGCGGACGTGCCCTTGGCGGTCCGGTCGATGAAGGCCGGCG
>DASUKH010000098.1:0-10757 GCA_036278835.1 Allostellaceae bacterium | reverse complement strand
CGGCAACCGATGAGGCGTGGCACAGCCTGGTGCAGTGATCGACGTTGTTGTTGCCGAAGCCGGTGCGCACCAGCTTCTGGAAGAGGTACGCTTCCTCGTTCGACCCCTTGGCCGAGCCGAACCCGGCCAATGCCTTTCTCCCGTTGCGGTCGCGGATCTGCCGGAGGCCGGCGGCGGCGCGGTCGAGCGCCTCCTCCCAACTGGCGACCCGGAAATGCGTCAGCGGATTGGCCGGGTCGATCGCGGTGTCACTCTTCGGCACGCCGTCCTTGCGGATCAAGGGCTCCGTCAGCCGGTCGGGGTGGTGGACATAATCGAAGCCGAAGCGGCCCTTGACGCACAGCCGGTTATGGTTGGACGGCCCGTCCTTGCCGTCGACGGCGACGATACGGTCGTTCTTGATGCGGAACGTCAGCTGGCAGCCGACCCCGCAATAGGGACAGACGCTGTCAACTTCGCGGTCGGGCGCATTCGTATAGACGCCGTTGTCGTCGACGAGGCTGGCCTCCATCAGCGCGCCGGTCGGGCAGGCCTGGACGCACTCGCCGCAGCCGACGCAGGTCGAATGGCCCATCGGGTCGTCGAAATCGAAGACGATCTTTTCCTGCCAGCCGCGCCCGGCCATGCCGATGACGTCATTGACCTGCACCTCGCGGCAGGCCCGCACGCAGAGGGTGCACTGGATGCAGGCGTCGAGCTGCACGGCCATCGCCGGGTGGCTGCGGTCAGGCGCCGTCGGCTCGCGGCGCGGGAAGCGGCTGTCGTCGAGGCCGACCTTGTCGGTCCATTGCCAGAAGCGCGAGTTCGGGTCGTGCGCGGCGGCGCGCGCCGGCTGGTCGCCGAGCAGCAATTCGAAGACGAGCTTGCGCGAGGCTTTGGCGCGCTCGCTGGCGCTCGTCACCTTCATGCCGGCGGTCGGCTGGCGGATGCACGAGGCGGCCAGCACCCGCTCGCCCTCGATTTCGACCATGCAGGCGCGGCAATTGCCATCGGCGCGGTAGCCGGGCTCGGGTAGCCAGCACAGATGCGGGATTTCGATTCCCCGGCGCTGCGCCACCTGCCAGATCGTCTCCCCGGGCTCGGCCTCGACGTCCTGCCCATCGAGAGTGAAACGGATCGGATCGGTCATAGCGGAATCCTCTCCAAACCCGCTGTTCCGGCGCAAGCCGGGACCCATGGTCCAGCATGCGGGACGGATGAAAAGTGGGTCCCGGCTTTCGCCGGGAATGCGGAAACGATTGGCGGCTCAGACACGGCGCAACCGTTGGATGAAGGCATTGACCTCGGGCTGCATCCAGGCGTCCCCGTTGCACGAAAAATCCAGCAGGTCTTCCCGGTTTTGCGAGACCCATTCGAGGACCAGCGGAGACATCTGGCGGAGCGTTCGCGGGGGAAGGCTGTTGGCGACGATGGCCGGCGGCTCGGCGATGGAGACCGAAAAGCTCGGCTGGGTGCGTCCGGGCTGCACGAGATATTTGACGCGCGGCCCGTGTGGACCCATCGCCGTCGAGATAAAGATGACGCCGGGAACGCCGGTCTGCTCGCTCGTCAGGTTCGCCAGTTCGACGACCTGGTCGGACGACAATTCGTCTGCCAACGGCACGTCCGCCGGGATCGGAACCGCATAACCGGTCGTCATAAATCCTCCCGGAAATGCTTCAGCACCTGCCTGACCGGGTTCATCGCCGCTTGGCCCAAGCCGCAGATCGAGGCGTCGCTCATGACGCGGGTCAGGTCGTTGAGGAGCGCCTCGTCCCAGCGCCGCTCGCTCATCAGCCTGACCGCCTTTTCGGTGCCGACCCGGCACGGGGTGCATTGGCCGCAACTCTCGTCCTCGAAGAACTTCAGCAGATTGAGCGCCACCTCTTTCATATTGTCCTTGTCCGACAACACGACGACCGCGGCCGAGCCGATAAAGCAGCCCTCGCCCTCGAGTGTGCCGAAATCGAGCGGGATGTCGGCCTTCGACGCCGGCAATATGCCGCCCGAGGCGCCGCCCGGCAGGTAACCCTTGAATTTGTGCCCGTCGGCCATGCCGCCGCAGAATTCGTCGATCAGCTCGCGCACGGTGATGCCGGCCGGGGCGAGCTTGACGCCCGGCTCCCTGACCCGGCCGGAGACCGAAAAGCTGCGCAATCCCTTGCGCCCGTTGCGGCCATGAGCGTTGAAGAATTCGGGGCCCCTCTCGACAATGTCGCGCACCCAAAAAAGCGTCTCGACATTGTTGATCAGGGTCGGGCGCCCGAACAGGCCGATCTGGGTCGGGTAGGGCGGCTTGTGCCGCGGCAGGCCGCGCTTGCCCTCGATCGATTCGAGCATCGCCGATTCCTCGCCGCAGATATAGGCGCCGGCGCCGCGCCGCAGGTGGATTCGCGTATGCGTCGCGAGGCCGGCCGCCTCGGCCGCCATGATCTCGACCGCCAGCAAGGCGCGGATTTGCGGGTACTCGTCGCGAAGATAGATATAGATGTCGTCGGCCTCGACCGCCCAGGCGGCGATCAGCATGCCTTCGATAAAGCGGTGCGGATCGGTTTCCAGGAAATAGCGGTCCTTGAAGGTGCCCGGCTCGCCTTCGTCGGCATTGACCGCCATCAGCCGCGGCTTCGGCTGCTCCCTGACCAGCCGCCATTTGAGCTCGGTCGGAAAACCGGCGCCGCCAAGCCCGCGCAAACCCGATTTCTCGAGCCGGTCGAGCAGATCGTGCAAAAGCAGGTCTCGGGCCCCCGCGGCCGCGTCGCGGAACGATTCCAGCAGCGCATAGCCGCCATCGGCGCGATAGGCCTGGAGCGTCTTGTAGTCCGGGATTTCCGGGCGGGCATGGCCGGGAACGGCCGCCGCCGCCACGCTGTCGAGGGTGGCATGCTCGTGCAACGCATGCCCGATCGCGACGACCGGCGCCCTGTCGCAACCGCCCATGCACGGTGCCCGCACCACCCGCACATCGTCGCCGAGCCGTTCGCGCAAATCGGCGAGCAGCGATTCCGCGCCGTAAAGGGCGCAGCTGAGGCTGTCGCAGACCCGCACCGTGACCGGCGGCGGCGCCGGCTCGTCGTCCATCACGATGTCGAAATGCGCGTAGAACGACGCGACCTCGTACACCTCGGTGAGCGCCAGCCGCATTTCCTCGGCGAGCGCCACCAGATGACGGGCGTGCAGACAGCCGAACCCATCCTGCAGCAGGTGAAGGTGCTCGATCAACAAATCGCGCCGCCGCTGGCGGTCGCCGAGCGCCTCTCGCACCTCGGCGAGCGCGGCGGGATCGACCTGGCGGCCCTTCGGCGTTGAGGGGCCCTTCCGCCTGCCGGAGCCCGGATGAATACGGCGATCATGCGCCGGATGGTGGGAACGCACCTAAACTCCTCCTTGGACCGCCGGCCTCCGGCCGGACGCCGGCGCTCCGAATTGCCGCTAAACCGCGCCGTCGGTGTGCAGCTTCTTGATGCCGTCGTCGTCGTAGCCGAGCCACGAGAGCACCTCGTCGGTATGCTCGCCGAGGAGCGGCGAGCGCTTCACGTCGGGCGGCGAGTCGGACAGCTTGATCGGCATGCCGACCTGGACGTAGCGGCCGCGCTCGGGATGATCGATCTCGACCAGCATGCCGCGCTCGTAGAGTTCGCGGTCCTCGTAGATGTCCTTCATCGACAGGATCGGGCCGCACGGCACATCGACCTCGTTGAGCGCGCTCATCACCTCGAACTTGGTGCGGGTCTGCGTCCATTTCTCGATGATCGAGAAGCATTCCGGGATGTGCGGCAGCCGTGCCTCCGGGGTCGCGTAATGCGGGTCCTCGATCAGTTCGGGGCGGCCGATGATCTTCATCAGCGGCGCCCACGACGGCGGCTGGATGATGACATAGACATAGTCGTTGGGGCCGCCCGGCGCGCAACGCAGCGCCGAACCCGGCTGGCCGCCGCCCGAGGCGTTGCCGGCGCGCGGCACCGCCTCGCCGAATTCCTTTTGCGGGTATTCGGCGAGCGGCCCGCGCTGGAGGCGCTGCTGGTCGCGCATCTTGACCCGGCACAGGTTCAAGACCGAGTCGGTCATCGCCACCTCGACCCGCTGCCCCTTGCCGGTGCGCTCGCGCTGAAAGAGAGCACCCAGGATGCCGGCGACGAGGTGCACGCCGGTGCCGCTGTCGCCGATCTGGGCGCCGCCAACGGTCGGCGGCCCGTCGTCCCAGCCGGTCGTGCTGGCGGCGCCCCCCATGCATTGCGCGACGTTCTCATAGGCCTTGAAATCGGCGAAGCGGCCGGGGCCGAACCCCTTGATCGAGGCATAGATGATGCGCGGGTTCAACTCCTGGAACCGTGCCCAGGTAAAGCCCTGGCGGTCGAGCACGCCGGGGCCGAAATTCTCGACTACCACGTCGCAGCGGCGGACGAGGTCTTCCAGTATCTTTTTTCCGCCCGGCGATTTCAGGTTGATCGTGATGCTGCGCTTGTTCGAGTTCAGCATCGTGAAATAAAGGCTGTCGGCGCCCTTCACGTCGCGCAACTGGCCGCGGGTGATGTCGCCGCGGCCGGGCATCTCGACCTTGATCACGTCCGCTCCCATCCAGGCGAGCAGCTGGGTCGCGGTCGGCGCCGCCTGGACGTGGCCCATATCGAGAATGCGAACGCCTTCAAGAGCCTTGCTCATAGTTCCGCTCCGTTGTCGGCCCGGTGCCGGTCGGGATCGAGAAAATCGCCGTGCTGCTCGACATGCGCGGCGAGGCCCAGCGTATGATCGCGCGCCAGCCGCTCCGCAAGCTCGGGGTCGCGACGTTCGAGCGCCGCGATGATCGCCATGTGATCGTGGACCGAGCGCGCCGCGCGGTTGTCCTGATGGATCGTGATCTTGCGGATCGCGCGCATGTGGATGAACAGGTTCTCGGTCATCTCGGCCAAGAGCGCGCAGCCGCCGATGCGGATGATCGCCTGGTGGAAGGCGATGTTGGCGTCGGAATACTCGGCGACCCGCCGCCCGCTGCCGCTGTCGTTGCGGAACTCGTCCATCAGCCCGTGCAGCTCGGCGATGTCGGCAGCGGTGGCGCGGCCGGCTGCGAGCCGCGCCGCCATGCTTTCGAGCGCCGCCATGACCGTGATCATCTCGATGATCTCGCGCGTCGTCTTGCGCACGATAAAAATGCCGCGGCGCGGCCGGGTGCGGACAAAACCTTCCTGCTCTAAGAGGGTCATCGCCTCGCGGATCGGGGTGCGGCTGACCCCCAGCTCTTCCGACAGCCGCCGCTCGTCGAGCCGCACCTCGCCGGGGTGATCGTAGATGTCGATCGCGGTGATTGCCCGCTTCAAGGCGGCGTAAGCCTCCTTGCGGAAACTGGTCGCGTTATCGAGCCGCGCGATCTGCAACGGGGGATTGGGGACGACGGGACGGGCGCTGCCGGCAGGCATTCGCGAGATATACTGTATACCAGCGGCTCGCGGCAACCCGCTAATGCCATGCCTGCGGCGCGAAGCGACGATAGAAGCCGCCGGTCGCGGCGCCGAGCACCGCCCAGAACAACAGGCTCGTCACGATGACCGCAGCCACGAAGCGATGCTCCAGCGCCTCCGGCACCATTCCGCGCGCATCGCCCGCCGGCCGCGGCGCGCCGTAAAGCTGCGGCAGGACCATCAGCAGAAGGCCGAGGACGGCATAAAGCGGACGGCGCGTAAAGACGATAAGAGCCAGCCCGCCGCCGGTCGCCGCGACGGTCACGAGCCACCACAACTGGCGGGCGTCGAGCGGCGCCGCCGCCATCCCCGGCGTCTCCGGCGGCAGCCCGATCGCCGGCGCCAGAGTGAACACGGCAAACCCCGCGAGGCCCCACAACAGGCCGCCGCGCCAGCCGGGTTCGCCGCCGCGCACCGCGATCGCCGCGGCCAGCAGCAGCGCGAACCCGATCCCCGCCAAGAGATCGGCGGCCACGGTATAGAGGTCGCGCTCCAGCCCGTCCTCGGGCGCCCACGCCGCCTCATGCCCGTGCGCCGTCGCGGCGGCGTCTTGATGCTCGTGCATCGCCGCGCCGGCGGCATGCTCCGCCTGCTCGAACATTTCGGCTTTGGAGATCAGCGGCACCGTCGCGGTCTGGTGCAGCACCGCGACGAACACGCCCGCGAGCAGCCCGGCGCACAATGCGGTCAGGAGGAGGCGCCGGAAAATGCCCATTGCGCTAATGGCAGGGGAAGGCCATCGAATGCCGTACGTCATGGGCCGCGTTGTGCAATGCCATGATGTGCGAGAACCCGACCCCCCACAGCAGGAACCCGCCGAGGAGCGCGGCCATCGCCGCGGCGATCAGGGTGTCCGACCGGGTTCTGCCGCGCGCTTCGACCTGTTGCCGGGTTCCGACCGCTTCCGCCTGCATTGCATCCCCCTCGGGTGGAAATTCGGCCGCCATCTTAGGCAGCAATCGCGCATCGCGGCAATCCCGCGCCGCCGCGGATCAGGCCTCTCGGAGATCGCCCCAATGGGTCGCGCGGGCGATGCGCAGCGCGATCACCGGCAGGAGGGCCAAGTCCATCGCCCGGTACTGCGGGTAGCGCGCCCGCAACAGGTCCTGGGCGCGATCGTGCTCGGGGCCGCTTGCAAGGATTTCCGCCCGCCCGCGCAGCATGACCCAGGCGAGCCGGGTCCAGTCCTCGTCCCAGCGGTCGGCGAGGAATGTCGCGTTTGGATTTTCGAGGATGTTGCGCACCCGCTTCGGCGAGATGTCATGCCGCTTCGGCTTTTCGTCGATCGTGATGTAGAGACTGGCACCCTCGACCGCGTAGCACACCGGAACGAGGTGCGGCACGCCATTCCGGTCGGCGGTGGCGAGGTGTCCGACCCGGCCCGTTTCGAGAAAGCGGCGCCGGCGCCCGCCAAGCCCCGCAGGATCGTCGGATGCCATGCGCCGCAGCATATCGCCGTTCCGGCCAAATCCTCCATCTTCCCGCCTTCCCGGCGCAAGCCGGGACCCACCGGGCAGCATCTCGCCTGTAGATGCGTGGGTCCCGGCTTTCGCCGGGAATGCGGTTCATTGGGCTGATAGGGTTGGTCCTTGGAGCAAAAAGGAGGTTGAGGCGATGCCGCTGTCGGGTATTCGGGTCGTTGATCTGACGCGCATTCTGGCCGGGCCGTTCTGCACGATGATGCTGGCCGATATGGGGGCTGAGGTGGTCAAGGTGGAAACTCCGGGCCAGGGCGACCCGCTGCGCGCCCAGGGCGCGATCCGCGACGGCCTCTCATGGTATTTCGCCGCGTTCAACCGCAACAAGCGGTCGCTGTCGCTCAACCTGCGGACCGAGGACGGCAAGGCGGTGCTGGCGCGGCTGATCGCGCAGAGCGACGTGCTGGTCGAAAATTTCCGCCCCGGCGTGCTGGAATCGATGGGGTTCGGCGAGGACCGCTTGAAGGCGCTGAAGCCTGATCTCGTCTGTTGCAACATCAGCGGCTTCGGCGCGACCGGCCCCTACCGCGACCGGCCGTCCTTCGACTTCATCGCGCAGGCGATGAGCGGCTTCATGGCAGTGACCGGCGCTGCCGGCGGCCCGCCGATGCGCGCCGGGCCGCCGATCGCCGATCTCGTGGCCGGCCTCTATGGCGCGCTTGGGGTGTGCGCCGCGCTGGTGCGGCGCGGCCGTACCGGCCTCGGCGAGACGGTCGGCTCCAGCCTCAATAACGGCCTCGTCAGCCTCCTCGCGTTCCTCGCCGCCAATCATCTCGCGACCGGCGAGGAGCCGGCGCGCACCGGCAACGACCATGCGATCGTCGCGCCCTACGGCATGTTCCGCACCAAGGACGGCGAGGTCGCGCTGGCGCCGTCGCAGGAGCAATCCTATCAGCGCCTTCTCGACGCGCTCGATGCCGGCGCGTTGCGCGACGATCCGCGCTTTCGCACCAACGATCTGCGGGTCCGCAACCGGGCCGCGATCAACGCCGAGATCGAGCGGCGGCTCGCAAGCGGCACGACGGCGCAGTGGATCGAGCGGCTCAACGCCGCCGGGGTGCCGTGCGGGCGGGTTTACGGTCTCGCCGATGTGTTCGCCGATCCGCAAATCGCCGACCAGGAGATGGTCGTCAGCCGGGAGCATCCCGGCCACGGCACGGTGCGGATGCTCGGCTTTCCGCTCAAATTCGCCGAAGCGCCGTGCCGGCTGCGCCGCCCCGCCCCGGAAGTCGGCGGCGACAGCGACGCGGTGCTCGCCGAGCTCGGCTATACCACCGCCGAGATCGTCGCTTTGCGCCAGGCGGGCGTCGTGTAGCCCGCCCCGAATCCCGCGGCTTTGCCCGATTGTGAACGGCGTTCATAGAATCCGATTGTCGGCGGCCCGGCGCGGGAGCAAGCTGGTCTGCCCAACCCTGACGGGGAGTCGTCCGCCCGCCACGGCGGGCGCAGAACCCGGAAATTGCGGAGGAAACGATGAGCGGTCACGCCAAGCAAAGCCCGGCGGAAATCCGTGCGAATCTCAACCACCCGATTATCGACGGCGACGGACATTGGGTCGAGTACGACCCCGTCTTCGCCGAGCAGATGCGCAAGGCGGGCGGCGACAAGGCGGCTGACGGGTTTCTCGCGACGATGGCGGTGACCCGCGACTCGCTGGCCCTCGGGGTCGCGGAGCGGCGGCGCCGGCGGGTGGCGATGCCGGGGTTCTGGACCCGCCAGACCGGCAACACCTACGACCGCGCCACGGCGATGATGCCGCACCTGCTTTACGAGCGGCTCGACGAGATCGGCTCCGATTTCGCGATCGTCTATCCGACCGCCGGCTTGCGCCTGCCGCGCATCGTCGACGACGAGACGCGGCGCGCGGTGATCCGCGCCTACAACATCGTCTCGGCGGATTATTTCAAGGACCTCGGCGACCGCATGACGCCGGCCGCGATCATCCCGATGCACCACCCCGAGGAGGCGATCGCCGAACTCGAATTCGTCACCAGCCAATTGGGGTCGAAGGTCGGCATGTTCGGCAGCGCGATGCCGAAAAAGGTGCCGTCGGTCACCGCCAACGACAAGGATGTGAACCGCCTCTCGGTCTATTACGAGGTGTTCGGCATCGACAGCGATCACGAATACGATCCGGTGTGGGAGACCTGCCGCAAGCTCGGCATCGCGCCGACTTTCCATTCGACCGGCAGCAACCAGGCCCTGCGAAATTCGCCGACCAACTTCACCTACAACCATATCGGCCATTTCGCCGATGCCGGGCATGCCGCGGCCAAGGGCATCTTCCTCGGCGGGGTGACAAGGCGCTTCCCGGAACTGCGCTTTGCCTTCCTCGAAGGTGGGGTCGGCTGGGGCGCGCAATTGTTCGGCGACCTGATGGAGCATTGGGAGCGGCGCAACATCAAGGCGCTCGACAACATGCGGCCGGACCGGCTCGACCGGCAGAAGCTGATGAGCCTCATAGAGAAATACGGCTATGAGGAGCATGCTGCGGCCCTGCGCGAGCGCGACGGCTGGCCCGATCCGGAACTGCACCTGACCGGCGGGGTCGACAACCTCGACGATTTCGCCGCCTGCAAGCTCACCCGCAAGCAGGACTGGATCGACCTGTTCGTCACGCCCTATTATTTCGGCTGCGAGGCGGACGACCGGATGAACGCGACCGCATTCCTCAAGCTCAACCCGTTCGGGGCGCAGCTCAATGCGATCTACAGCTCGGATATCGGGCATTTCGACGTGATCGATATGCGCGACCCGCTGCCGGAGGCGTATGAGCTGGTCGAGGACGGGTTCCTCAGCGCCGACAATTTCCGCGATTTCGTGTTCGAGAACGCGGTGCGGCTGTGGGGGACGCAGAATCCGCGCTTTTTCGAGGGCACGGCGGTCGCCAAGGAAGCGGCCGCGGTGCTCAACGCCGCCCGGTCGCCGATCCAGGTCGCGGCGGAATAGCCGGCCTGCCTCGCCGGTGCGGCTATTCCGCCGCACCGGCTGCCGCTGTCGTGCGCGGCGCGGGAGGAGAGGATGGACACGATCGAACGCGAGGTGCGTCTGCCGGCCGACATCGACGGGCAGCCGGTGGTGCAGGCGGCCGCGGCGATGCGGCCGGTATTGCGCCGCTATGCGCGCGAAATCGAGAACGAGCAGCGCTTCCCGCCCGAGTTGCTGGCGCAGCTGCACGAGGCCGGCTTCTACCGCCTGGTGCGGCCGCGCACGCTCGGCGGCCTCGAAGCCGACCCGCTGACCTATCTGCGGGTCGTCGAACTGCTCGCCGAGGGCGCCGGCTCGGTCGGCTGGAACCTCGCCAATAACGGCATCACCCAGCTGGTCTCGCTCGGCCTCCCCGACGAGGGCGTGCAGGAATTGTATGGTAGCGGCGGCGGCATCTGCATCGCCGGCACCGCCGTGCAAGGCGGTGGCGCCGCGGCGCCAGTCGCCGGCGGCTACCGGGTAAGCGGCCGTTGGACTTTCGGCAGCGGCTGCCAGCAGGCGGCCTGGATGCTCGGCAGCTTCCAAATCGTCGAGGGCGGCGAGCCGCGCCGCGGGGCCGACGGCAAGCCGCTTTATTGGCGCGGCCTGTTCGCCCGGCCGGAAGCGGAAATCGTGCCGGGCAGCTGGGAGGTGACCGGGCTGCGCGGCACCGGCAGCTTCGACTGGACGGTATCCGACGTGTTCCTGCCGGAGCGGCGGACGATGGTGCATGCCGGGGTGCCGCTCGACAACCAATGGGACCGCTGGCCGGGCGTCTCCTATCAATTGCCGACGCAATGCTGGGTCGGGCCGCATCACAGCGCCGTCATCACCGGCATCGCGCGTGCCGGCATCAATGCGCTGATCGAGCTGGCCGCCG
>DASUKH010000097.1:0-2721 GCA_036278835.1 Allostellaceae bacterium | reverse complement strand
TCGGCGTATTCGGCGCCATAGCGCACGATGTCAGGGGGCGTTTTCAGCGATGCCGGATGATGCAGCGTCGCGAAGCCCGGCGCGCTGTGGCCGGCGACGGCGCGCGGCGCCTTTTCGACCCGCACCCGCAAATCGTACCACGCCGCCTGGCCGGTGATCGGGTCGGCATTGGCGCTCGGTTCGGCGCCGGCGCCGCGATCCGGCAGGAGATCGGCGATCAGGTGGTTCAACAGAAAGCCCTTGGTGAATTCCGGCGAGTCTGCGGCGAGGTTCCAGGCGCCGCTGCGCTTGCCGATCGCGTTCCACGTCCACACCGTGTCGGGGTTGACCCCGTCCATCAGCGCGACCTGCGCCTCGATTTTGCCGGCGTGGCTCGATACGATGACCCAGTCGTCCTCCGCAATGCCGAGCGCCGCCGCCGTGACCCGGCTCATAAACAGCCGGTTGCGGCCGAGAATCTGGCGCAGCCACGCGTTCTGCGAGTGCCAGGAATGGTACATCTGCATCGGCCGCTGCGTCACCGCGTGTAGCGGGAAGGCCTGCGGATCGATGCGCGCCTCCTCGAACGGCGGATACCAGAAGGGGAGCGGGTCGAAATAGGTGGCGATGCGCTCGCGATCCTTCTCGGGCGGCACCGCCGCGCCGTGGCCCTGCGCCGCGAGGCGGAAACGCTGCAGCGGTTCGACGTAGAGTTGCAGGATGATCGGTTCGGGGGCGCCGAGAAACCCCATCGACACGGCGGTTTCGAGATAGGCCTTGTTGGCGTGCTTGTAATAGAGCTGCTCCGGCGGCAGGTGGTATTTCCAGAAGCAGCCATTGGCGATGTAGCGGTCGAGCTGGCGCGGATTGGGCGCCCCCTTGCCGGCCGCTTCTCCATCCTCGCCGCGCCAGCCGGCCAGCGGCCCGACTCCCGGCGCGCGCTCGTGCAGCGCGATGTAATCCTTGTAGCCGCCCGGATAGCGCGGCATGCCGGCGGCATCGATAAAGGCCGGCAGGCCCAACCGGGCGCCCAGCTCGATCAGCACATCCTGGAACGGCCGCACGTCGCGGTCGGGGGCGAGGACCGGCTGGCGGATCGAATCGCCCGGCCCATCGGGGCCGCCGATCGGTCGGTCGAGCAACGAAATGCAATCCCAGCGCTCGAGGTAGGTCGTATCCGGCAGCACGAGATCGGCATAGGCCACCGTCTCGGAATAAAATGCGTCGGAATAGATGATGCGTGGGATTTTGTAATCGCCGGTCGCCGGGTCCTTGTCGGTCAGCATGCGCAGGGTCTCGGGGATGTTCATCGCCGAGTTCCACGCCATGTTGGCCATGTACATGAAGAGGGTGTCGATCGGGTAGGGATCGCCCTTCCAGGCGTTGCGGATCAACAGGTGCATCAGCCCGTGGGCGGCGATCGGCGCCTCCCACGAGAACGCCTTGTCGATGCGCTCGGGCCGGCCCTCCTTGTCGATGATCAGGTCCTCGGGGGCGAGCGGGTAGCCGAGCGGCGCGCCTGCCAGCGGCTTTCCCGCTGCAACCTGATCGGCCCTTCCGGCCGGTTTCGGGCCGGGCGGGCACGGCTTCGGGTAGGGCGATTTGTAACGCCAGCCGCCCGGCACATCGATCGTGCCGAGCAGTATTTGCAACAGGTGCAGCGCCCGGCAGGTGTGAAAACCGTTGGAATGGGCCGAGATGCCGCGCATCGCGTGGATCGAGACCGGGCGCCCGCGCATGCTGTCGTGCCGGCGGCCGGCCCAGTCGGTCCACGGCTGCAGGATTTCGATCTCCTCCTCAAAGGCGATCCGGGCGATCTCAACGGCCAGCGCGCGGATGCGCTCGGCCGGGATGCCGCAGGTCGCCGCGACGTTTTCCGGCGCGTAGCGCCGGTCGAGATATCGCTCGGCGAGCAGCTGAAACACCGGGACGGCGCGGCCTCCATCGGGCAGGCTGACGTCGCCGACCACTCGCGCCTCGACGCCCGGCGCAAGGGCGCTCGCAACAGCGCCGGTTTTGTCGAGCACCAGCGGCGCACCGGCGGCGTCGCGGGCGAACAGGCCGTCCGCTTCCGTGCCGGGGGCCCGGATCACCAGCCATCCGGCATTGGTGTAGCGGCCGAGATAATCGAAATCGGCATGGTCGGTGCGCAGCAGTTCGTGCACCAATGACAGCACGAACAGCCCGTCGGTGCCGGGGCGGATGCCGATCCACTCGTCTGCGATCGCACCATAGCCGGTGCGTACCGGATTGACCGAGATGAATTTGGCGCCGCGCTGGCGCATCCCGGAGAGCGCGAGTTTGATCGGGTTGGAATCGTGGTCCTCGGCGACCCCGAACAGCAGCAGTAGCTTTGTGCGCTCGTAATCGGGCTCGCCGAACTCCCAGAAGCTGCCGCCCAGGGTGTACATGCCGGCCGCCGCCATGTTGACCGAGCAGAACCCGCCATGCGCCGCGAAATTCGGGGTGCCGAACTGCGTCGCCCAGAACCCGGTCAAGGATTGGCTCTGGTCGCGGCCGGTGAAGAAGGCGAGCTTTCGCGGGTCCTCGGCGCGGATTTTCGACAGCCACGCATGCGCCGTCGCGATCGCCTCGTCCCATTCGATCTCGCGGAACTCGCCGACGCCGCGCTCGCCGACCCGAATGAGCGGCTTCGAGAGGCGAGCCGGCGAATAGTGCTGCATGATCCCCGAGGCGCCCTTGCCGCAGATGACGCCGCGATTGATCGGATGGTCGGGGTTG
>DASUKH010000096.1:0-19757 GCA_036278835.1 Allostellaceae bacterium | reverse complement strand
TTTATGCCGCCGACGGCAGGCGGGTCGCGCTTGTCACCGGGCGGGCCGGGCTGCCGGTTCTGTGCTGGACAGTCGATGCGATCGTCGCGCGGGTGCCGGCCGGGTCCGCGTGCCGCCGCCGCATCCCGGTCGCCGACCGCATCGACAACTGGCGCTACGGCGCGATCGCGCTCTGGATCGACGATGACGGCCTCACCCTCGTCAGCGCGGATCGAAGCCGCGGCGACCGCCCCTGGGTCCCGCACCCGATCTCCACCCGCGAGCGCGCCCGTAGAGATGCCGCAATCAAATAGACCGGCTTTAATGCGGCTAGTCTATTATCCGCCTGCCATGTGCAGCGCCGTCAGTCGAATGAAGGACACCAGCGGCGCGGGATAAACACCGAGCCAGACCAGTACCAGGGTGAGCACCGCCAATGTCGTACCGGCGGCCCAGGGCACCCCCTCGGCATTGACACCGATGACCTTTGCCGCCGGGGCGGCCATGACGACGATGATCCGCAAATAGTAGAACAAGCCGATGACGCTTCCGACGACGAGGGCGAACACCGCCGGCCACGCGTCGGCGCCGATGCCGGCCGTCACGGCGTAGAACTTCGCCATGAAGCCCACCGTCAACGGGATCCCCGCGAGCGACAGAAGCATCATCGTGAAGACTCCGGCGAGCCACGGACGACGCCACAGCAAGCCGCGGTAATCATCGAGCGCATCGGTGTCGGCATCGGCGCCGGACGCGGACAGGACGGTCACGATACCGAAAGCGCCGAGCGTCATCACGAAATAGGCGACGAGATAGTAGGTGACGGCCTCGACGGCGAGCGCGCCGCCCGCGAGAAACGCCACGAGCAGATAGCCGAGATGCGCGATCGAGGAGTAGGCGAGGATGCGCTTCACGTTGTTCTGCCGCAGAGCCAGCAGATTGCCGATCAGGATCGAGGCGATGGCGACGACATCGATCATGACCAGGGCCGATTGGAAGCTATAGGCGCTGGCTGCCAGGTAATAACGCAGCAGCAGCGCGAACACGGCACCCTTTGAGACGACTGCGATGAAGGCGGTCACCGGCGCCGGCGCGCCCTCGTAAACGTCCGGCGCCCACATGTGGAAGGGCACCACGGACAGCTTGAAGCCGATGCCCGCCACGATCATGGCGAGCCCCGTCAACCAGTATATATCGGGGGGCATTTCGTTGATCGTCTGCAACAGAACGGCGATCCGGCCGAACGACAACGTGCCGAGCCGGGCGTAGATCAGCGCCATTCCAAAGAGCAGAAACGCGGATGAGACGCCGGCGAGGATCAGATACTTGATCCCGGCCTCGACCGGCCGCGCGCGATCGCGCGGGTAGGCGATCAGACCCAACAGCGAGATGCTCAGCGTCTCGAGACCGAGAAAGAAGGAGGCAAAATGGTCGCTGGCCACCAGCGCCGCCGCGCCCATGGCCGCCAGAAGGATCAGGAGATAATATTCTTCCTGCGGCCCGCGCCTTGCATCCAGATAACCATGCGATAATGCCAGGACCGCGATGGTGGCGGCAAGAATAAGGCCAATATAGAAGAGCGCATAGCCGTCGATGATGAACAGCGGCGTCACGTGGCGCGGCGCCACACCGGCGGCCGGCCCTAGCGCGGCAAGCGACAGAACGGCGCCGGCCAACGCCAACCCGAAGGTCAGATCATGCCGGCGGCGGACGGCGATCGCCAGCATGACGATGACGACCGCCGCAGCCAGGACCAGGAACGGCAGAATGGCGATGAGGTCCGTGCCGTTCATGAATCAGCGCGCCGCCGCGCTTCGCCCGGCGGCGAGTTGCTGCAAATTGCCCAGCCCGGGGCCGGCGGTGTCGAACACCGGCTGCGGGTAGAACCCGAGCCACACCAGGGTCACGATCATCGCCGCCATGACCGTCATGTGCCGCGCCGAGAAATCGGGCAATGGCGAAGCGTCCCGCGGCTCGCCGTGAAACGCCCGCTGGACGAGGATGAGCGCGTAAATGGTGGACGTCACCAGCCCGACCGCTCCGGCGATCGCGAAACCCGCGGCATGACGGAAGGCGCCGAGGAGAACGAGGAACTCGCCGACGAAGTTGCCGAGTCCCGGCAGGCCGAGCGAGGCGATGGCGAAGAACATGGCGATAGCGGCGAGGCGGGGCATGCGCGCCCACAGCCCGCCCATCTGCCGCATGTCGCGGGTATGGAGCCGCTCCTGGAGCGCGCCGACCAGGATGAACAGGGCGCCGGTGCTGAGGCCATGCGCCAGCATCTGGACGACGACGCCCTGCAGGGCGAGCTCGTTCCAGGCGTAGATGCCGAGCAGGACGAAGCCGAGATGGCTGACGCTCGTATAGGCGACAAGGCGCTTCATATCGTTCTGGGCGTAGGCGAGAACGGCGCCGTAGAGGATGCCGATTACCCCCAACGCCATGGCGACCGGCGCGAAGCGGAAGGCGGCGGCGGGAAAGAGCGGAACGGCAAAGCGAAGCAGCCCGTAGGCGCCGGTCTTCAGCAGCACGCCGGCGAGGATCACGCTGCCAGCTGTCGGCGCCTCGGTGTGCGCGTCGGGAAGCCAGGTATGAAACGGTACCGCCGGCAGCTTTACAACGAACGCGATAAAGAAGCCGAGCATTATCCACATCTCGGTCGCCGAGCCGAGCCGCGTATGCGACAGCGCGAAATAGTCGAAGGTGAGAGTTCCGGTCTGACGATAGTTAATGAAATACAGCGCCAGGATGGCGACGAACATCAGCAAGCCGCTGCCCTGCGTGAACAGAAAGAATTTGATCGCCGCATAGACCCGCCGCTCATGCCCCCAAACGGCGATCAGGAAATACATTGGGACCAGCATCAGTTCCCAGAAGAAGAAGAACAGGAACAAATCGAGCGCCAGAAAGACGCCAACCGCGCCGGCGAGAGTCCATAAAAGGTTGAAGTGGAAGAAGCCGATGCGCTCGGTGATCTCGCTCCACGATGCGGCAACGGACACGATGCCGAGCCCGAGGGTGAGCAGGATCAGCACCAGGCTCAGACCGTCGAGGCCGAGATGGAAGCGGATGCCGAGAGGCGGGATCCAGGGCAGGTTGAGATCGGCGAACCAGGTCCCCCGCGCGGCGACGACAACGGCGCCGTAATGGTCCGCCCAGAGCGTCAGGACCAGCGCGAGATCGACCGCCAGCACGACGAGCGACACCCAGCGCGGCCACGCATCGCCCAGTCGCTCGGCGGCCCAGACGACCACGCCGCCGATCAGCAGGATGAGAAACACCCACAGCAGCATCATGCGAACACCGCCAGGATCACGAGCGTGGCGGAGCCGAACGCGATACCGGCCGCATACCAGCGCACCTGCCCCGTCTGCGACCGGCTGAGCAGCCGGTAGCCGGCTTCGCTGAGCCAGGCGATGCCGGTGTAAAAAGCATCGACGATATCCGCCCGGTTGAGGCGGGCCAGCCACACGAAGGGGCGGGTCAAGGTCCGGTCATAAAACCAGTCGAAGCCCCAGCCGGCCGCCCAGAAGCGTTGCAGCGCAACGCCGGCCGACGCCTCGACCAGCCGCGTCACAAAGACCGGCCGGTGCAGGACCGTCACAAAGGCGACGGCGGCGCCCAACACCGGCACGACCGCGCCGATCCCGACGAGCACGCCTTCGAGACTGGGGGCCGCGGTTGCCGCCCTCAGCGCAGGCGGGACCGGGAGCGCGGCCGACAGCAAGCCCGAGAACGCCGGCACGTCGCCGAGATAGCCGGGAAGCTCGACAAAGCCGCCTCCCAGCGCGAGGGCAGACAGGACCATCAAGGGGATCGCGACCTGATAGCCGATGTGCCCGGCCGGCTCGGCCTTAACGGGGCCGAAAAAGACCACGAAGACGGCACGGAAGATATAAATCGCCGTGACGAACGCACCGACAATCCCCGCCGCCCAGAACCACGGACCGTACGGCCCGCTATTCCAGGCATCCCACAGGATGAGATCCTTGCTGTAGAAACCGGCGTCGATAAACGGCAGGGCAGCCAGCGCCGCGCTGCCTATCAGGAAGCTCCAGAAGGCGAGCGGCAGCCGTCGCCAGAGGCCGCCCATCAGAAGGATGTCGTGCTCCTCGTGCAGACGCTGGATCACGACGCCCGCCGCAAGGAAGAGCAGCGCCTTGAAAAAGGCGTGCGTCATCAGGTGAAAGATCGCCGCCGTCCACGCGCCGACCCCGAGCGCCAGGAACATGTAGCCGATCTGGCTGATCGTCGAATAGGCGAGGATGCGCTTCAAATCGGTCTGGTTGAGGGCGCTGAACGAGGCAAGAAGCAGCGTCAGCGCGCCGATCACCGCAACCGCCGCCTGAACGGGCGGCGCCAACTCGAAGAGGACATGGGTGCGGGCTATGAGATAGACGCCGGCGGTCACCATGGTCGCGGCATGGATCAGGGCGCTGACCGGCGTCGGGCCGGCCATCGCATCGGGCAGCCAGGTCTGGAGCGGCAGTTGCGCCGACTTGCCCAAGGCGCCGCCAAGCAGCAGCCCCGCCGCCGCGATCGCCAGACCGGAGCCGGCCGGCCAACTTGCCGCCGCGCGCTGCATCAGCGGCTGGATCTGGAGCGTCCCCAGGTGGGTGAAGAGCACGAGCAAGCCGATCGTCATCGCCGTATCGCCGGTCCGGGTGACGACGAACGCCTTGCGGGCGGCGAGACCGTTCGCGGGATCGCGGTACCAGAAGCCGATCAGGAGGTAGCTGCAGAGCCCGACCCCCTCCCAACCGAGATAAAGAAGGAGCAGGTTATCCGCCAGCACCAGCACCAGCATCGAGGCGACGAACAGGTTCATGTAGGCGAAGTAGCGGCTGTAGCCTTCGTCCTCCGCCATGAACTCGGCCGAATAGAGATGAATGAGAAAGCTGACGAAGCTCACGACCAGCATCATCACGAGCGACAGCGCGTCGAGATAGAAGCCGATATCCGGATTGAAGCCGGCGACCGCGATCCAGCGCCAGACCACTTCCCTGTAGGGGCGCGGGGCGGCCAGGAAGGCAGCCGAGACGATAAACGCCAGGATGGTCGAGATGCCGACGGAGCCGATGCCGATCGCCGCGATCCAGCGCCGCGGCAGCGATCCGGCGCTCGCGAACAGAATGGCGAACCCGGCAAGCGGCAGGGCGGGCACGAGCGCCAGAAGAGCGAGCATCAACCCCGCATCCTGCTCGCCACATCGGCGTCAAGCGTCGCGAGGCGGCGATAGAGTTGGAGGATGAGGGCGAGGCCGACCGAGACCTCGGCTGCCGCCAGGGCCAGGATCAGGATGAACATGATCTGGCCGTCGGCTTGGCCCCATCGCGACCCGGCAGCGATGAAGGCGAGACCTGCCGCATTTAGCATGATCTCGATCGACATCAGCATGAAGATGATGTTGCGTCGCATCAGGACGCCGAGCGTGCCCAATGCGAACAGCACCGCCGCGAGCAGCAGCCCGTATTGCATCGGCACGACGCTCATCGGGCCACCGTCTCCCGTTCCCGGCCGGCCCGCTCTTTTTGAATGTCCCGTTCGGCCGCGTGCCTCTCCTGGCGCCCCAGGTGATAGGCGCCGATCAGCCCGGCCAGCAGAAGCATCGAGGCGAGCTCGACCGCCAGCAGATAGGGGCCGAATAAAAGCATCCCGACCTGCCGCGGCGTGACGACGGCGCTGGCCGGCACGGAAGCGGGGCCCTGCCATAGCATGTAAATTATCTCGCCAAGCAGAACCGCCGACAGGACGGCGGGTCCGATCCAAATGCCCGGGGTCAGCCATTGCCGCTCTTGCTGCGCCGCCTGCTCGCCCCTGTTAAGCATCATGATAACAAAGACAAAAAGCACCATGATCGCGCCGGCATAAACGATAACTTCAAGAACGGCGGCAAACGGCGCCCCGAGCACATAGAACACGATCGCCACGGCGAGCAGCGATACAACAAGGTAGAGCAACGCATGAACGGCGTTCGCTCGGGTAATCACCATCGCCGTCGCCAGGACGGCAACGACCGCGGCCACATAAAACGCGGCGGTCATGGCATCAGGCCGCGCACGTCAAACGGCGGCTCCTCGCGTTCGGATTCGCCTTTGTCCTTGCCGCCGACGGCCATGCCCGCGACGCGATAGAAGTTGTAGCCGGGATACTTTCCGGTGCCGCTGATCAGCAGGTCTTCCTTTTCGTAGACGAGGTTGGGGCGCTCGTATTCGCTCATCTCGAAATCGGGCGTGAGCTGGATCGCGAAGGTGGGGCAGGCTTCCTCGCACCACCCGCAGAAGATGCAGCGCGAAAAGTTGATACGAAAAAACTCCGGGTACCAACGCCCGGTCTCGTCCTCGGTCTTCTGCAGCGCGATGCAATCCACCGGGCAGGCAACAGCACAGAGATAGCAGGCAACGCAGCGCTCCTGCCCGTCCGGGTCGCGCGACAGGATGATACGGCCGCGAAAGCGCGGCGGCAGATACGGTTTCTGCTCGGGGTACAGGATCGTTTCCCGGCGGTGAAACAGGTGGAGAAAAACGTACCACAGCGTCCGCAACTGGCTGAGCATCGCTCATCCTTCCGAACGTCACACCGCGAGCAGGACCCCGCCGGTTACCACAATGTTCAGCAACGCGAGCGGCAGCATCGCCTTCCAGCCGAAGGCCATGAGCTGGTCGTAGCGCGGCCGCGGCAGCGCCGCCCGCAGCAGGACGAAGAAACAAACGAAAAACCCCGTCTTCACCAGAAACCACAGCACCGGCGGCAATAGCGGCCCCATCCAGCCGCCCAGAAACAGGGTCGTGATCATGGCCGAGATCAGGATGATGCCGACATACTCGCCGACAAAGAACATGCCGAACTTCAAACTCGAATATTCGGTATGGAAGCCGGCAACAAGCTCGCTCTCCGCTTCGGGGAGGTCGAACGGCAGCCGATGCGTCTCGGCGATGCCTGCGACCAGAAAAATCACAAAGCCGACGAACTGGGGGCCGATATACCACAAGCCGCGCTGGGCTTCGACGATCTCCCGGAGATCAAAGGAGCCCGCCATAAGAACCACCCCGAGAAAGGAGAGGCCCAGGAACACTTCGTAACTCAGCATCTGAGCGGCGGCGCGAATACCGCCGAGCAGCGCATACTTACTGTCCGACGCCCAACCGGCCAGCACTGCGCTGTATACTGAGAGGCCCGTCATCGCCAGAAAGAACAAAATGCCGATGCCGTCGAGGTCGGTGACGCCGATGCCGGGGGCAATCGGAATGACGGCGAAGGCCAACAATATCGTGGCCATGACAATGGCCGGCGCCAGCACGAACACCGCACGGTCGGCAAAAGGCGGCACCCAATCCTGCTTGAACACCAGTTTGATCATATCGGCGACGACCTGAAGAGTGCCGAACGGCCCGACGCGATTGGGGCCGTAACGGTCCTGCCAGAAGCCGAGCAAGCGCCGCTCGACCCAGGTCAACACCGCAGCGGCTGCCACCAGCACGATCAGGATTCCGAAAACATTGGCGATGCCGCGGGCGAGTTCACTCATGGCGTGGCGCCACGACCGTAACCGGATCGGCCGCAGGGACCAGCCTGCCCCAGGCGGGCAGTTGAGCGCCCACCGGGCCGGAGAGGCCGGCAACAATTCCGGCAACGCCGGTCGGCAGGCCCGGCCGCAACCTGACCGGAAAGCGGCGCAGCGTCCCGGCCAGCTCCAAGGCGATCATCGCGCCTTCCTCGATCCCCAATTTCGCGGCGTCGCTCCGATTGAGGGCCAGGTAAGGCGCCGGCACGCGTTCGGCGACGGCCGGCGCCCAGCGGCTCAGCTCCTCGCTTCCGAAAATCTCGTACAAGGGCAGGACCAGCCACTCGCCTTGCCGTACCGCGAAAGCGGGCGGTATCTCGGCGAAATAGGCGGGCGCGTCGGACGCCGGCTCGATGAGCCGCACCCCCGGGTCGCCGCCGCGCAACGGGCCGCCGACCTCCTCCTGAAACTTGTTGACCGATTGCACCGAGTTCCACGACGGCGCCCAGAAATACGGAATGAGAGCGGCCGGCAGCGGCCCGTAATACCCTTCCATCGAGTAGGAGAATGGCGTGTCCGGGTCGTCGGGCGGCGGCGGCTCGCGTACCGTTTCCGCCGCATGGACGGCCGTGCGCCCGCTATAGCGATGCGGCTCGCGGCGGACCTTGCTGCCCGCCACCCGGTAATCGGCGGAAGGCGCCGCCTCGCGGATCGGCGCCAGGCCGGGAAAGGCGGCGGCGCAAGCTTCGGTCACGTCGTCGAGCCGCGTCCAGTCCGGCTCAGGCGGTCGGCCGAGCGCCCGCATGGTGTCATGCAGCCATCGCCAGCTCTCCTGAACCGGGTTTTCCGGCACGAGGACCTGGAAAAACCGTTGTGCGCGGCCCTCGTTGCTGACGAGCGTTCCGTCCGCCTCGGCAAAAGTCCCCGCCGGCAGCACGGTCTCCGCGGCACGCGCCGTGTCGGTGAGGAGATGGTCGATGACCGCGAGGTGGCGCACCTGTCTGAGGCAACGCTCCACGGCGGCCGGGTCGGCGCGCCGGTAGAGATCGTTCTCGAGCACCACCAGCGTGTCCACCTCGCCCGCCTCAACCGCCGCAAAGGCGTCGGCCAGCGCGCCGCCCTCCATCAGCGCCAGCCCAAGGCTGTTGCACTCGGGCACCACCGGACACAGCGCGGCGGCGTGGCCGGTACGGCACAAAGCCCAGGCCACATTCGCGGCCGCCTGGATGATTGCTGCGCTGGCGCAGCCGGTGCCGGCGACGATCAGCGGCCGCTCGGCCTTGCCGAGGGCCTCGGCAATCTCGCGCGCCAGCGCGCCGGCCTCGGGTTCAAGGCTGGGAACCGTCGGCGCCGCGCCATCAATTTCATGCGCGATGGCGAAGCCGAGGCGGGCAAGATCGTCAGGGGCGGCATGGAAGGTCCGCGCCGCCACATCGTCGATGCGCGTTTCGTCGGGCGTCGCGATAAAAAGAGGGCTCCGCTCAACACCCGCCGCCACGCGCACGGCGTCATCCTGCCAGCGTTCGATCTTCAGCTTGTCGGCAATCTCGAACCCCTTCTGGCGAACGGCCTGGCGCAGCGTCAAAGCGAGGCGGGGCGCCGTGTTTGGAACGTCCTCGCCCAACACCAGCACGGCATCGGCCTCTTCCGCGTCGCGCAGCGATGCCGCGCGCGCCGGACCGCTACGCAAAATCGCGAGCAGGAGCGTCAACAGGTGGTGGTCGCTGTCCGAGACGCCGAGATAAAAGCGGTCCGCCCCGACCAGGGTGCGCAGCGCGAAATTGGCCTCGATCGACGCGCGGGGCGAACCGATGCCGATGGCGCCGCCGCGGCCGAGGAGCATCGCGGCGTGCCGCAGCGCATCCTCCTTGCTCACAGGCTCGGCGGCGTCGGCGCCTTGCCTCAGCAAAGGGTCGCGGACCCTCCGGTCGCTATTGACAAAGCCATAGCCGAACCGGCCGCGGTCGCACAGGAAATAGCCGTTAACCGCGCCGTTGTACCGATTGAGGATTCGCCGCACCTTGCCGAAGCGTTCATTTACGCTGGTGCTGCAGCCAAGCGCGCAGTGCACGCACACTGACGGCGCCGACCGCAAATCCCATTTGCGGTTGTAAAAGTCGCTGAGCGTTTTGTCGTCGAAGACGCCTGTCGGACAGATTTCCGCCAGATTTCCGCTGAATTCATTCTCCAGCACCCCGTCCTCGTAGCGCCCGAAATAGACGTTGCGGTGTATCGCGAAGACCTCGAAGTCGCGCCCTCCCGCGTAGTTCCGATAGAAGCGGACGCAGCGATAGCAGGCGATGCAGCGGTTCATCTCATGGGTCAGGAACGGCCCGAGATACTGGTTGCGAAAGGTGCGCTTCTTGAACCGATAGCGGCGATAGATGTGACCGCTCATCAGCGTCATATCCTGGAGATGGCACTCGCCGCCTTCCTCGCAGACCGGACAGTCGTGCGGGTGATTGGTCATCAGCCATTCGATGATGCTGGCGCGGAATGCCGCTGCCTCCGGGTCGGCGATCGAAATCTGCATACCGTCGGCGGCCGGCGTCATGCACGACATCACGATGCGGCCGCTCCGATCGTCCGCTCCGTGGAATTGCTTCACCGCACACTGCCTGCAGGCGCCGACGGATCCCATCGCCGGATGCCAGCAGAAATAGGGGATGTCGAAGCCGAGGGAGAGGCAGGCGTGGAGCAGGTTCTGCCCGGCCTCGACCTCGTAAGCGCCGCCATCGACCTCGATTTTGACCATGGTCAGCTCCACGGGCAGCGCCGCTCGGCGATATGGCGCTCAAAATCGGCACGGAAGTATTTCAACCCGCTCTGGAGCGGCTCCACCGCACCGGGAGCGAGGGCGCAGAAGGTCTTGCCGGGACCCAGAAACGAGGCATGCATGGCGAGGATGTCCAGGTCGCGCATCTCGCCGTCTCCCGCCTCGATGGCCGCCAGGAGGCGCTCCGTCCACGGCAACCCATCGCGGCAGGGCGTGCACCAGCCACATGATTCTTGAGCGAAGAAGTGCTCAAGGTTGTGCAGCATTCCGACCGGGCAGGTGCGGTCGTCGAGCACGATCATGGTGCCGGTGCCCATCCGGCTGCCGACCTTCTGCACCGCGGTAAAGTCCATCGCCACGTCGAGATGCTCGTCGAGCATGAAGTCGGTCGAGGCGCCGCCCGGCAGCAGACCACGGAACAGATAGCCGTCACGCATACCGCCCGCGTGTTCCTCGAGGATTTCTCGTGCCGTCGTGCCCATCGGCAGCTCCCATAATCCCGGGCGCTTGACGCGGCCGCTGACGCCATAGAGCTTCGTGCCGCCGTCGCCGCTGAGGCTGAGACTGCGAAACCAGTCGGCGCCGTGATTGACGATGTGCGGCACGTTGCACAGCGTCTCGACATTGTTGACGACCGTGGGTCTGCCCCAGAGGCCGCTCGCCTGCGGAAACGGCGGCTTTGCGCGCGGGATCGCCCGCCGTCCCTCCAGCCCGTTAAGCAGCGCCGTCTCTTCGCCGCAAATATAGCGGCCGGCGCTGTCGTGGAGATGAAGATCGAGATCAAAGCCGGAGCCGAGAATGTTACGGCCGAGATAGCCTTCGGCATAGGCTTCGGCGATCGCGCGACGGAGGCGCCGGGCGGCGAGCGTGTATTCGGCGCGAAGAAAAATGTAGGCGACGCTGGCCTCGATGGCGAAGGCGCTGACGATGACGCCTTCGATGAGTTGATGCGGGTCGCCTTCCATCAACAGGCGGTCCTTGAAGGTCCCCGGTTCCATTTCGTCGGCGTTGACGACGAGATATTTGCGGCGCGGCGCATCCTCTCCCCGCGGCACAAAGCTCCATTTCTGGCCGGTCGGAAAACCGGCGCCGCCGCGGCCACGCAGATTGGACGCGGTCACTTCGTGCAACACCGCGTCCGGGTCCATCGTTTGAAGCGCCTTCCGCACCGCCGCATAGCCGCCGGCATGCACGTAGCCGCCGAGCGGCAAGGGCTCTCCGCCGGCCCGGATATTGCGCGTGAGCGGGCGTTCCACGGTCATTTCCGGTCAGCGATACCGCGCCAAAATCTCGTCCAGCCTGCCGGGATCGAGATCGCCGTGCAGGTCATCATCGACCATCATCACCGGCGCGTGGTCGCAGGCCCCGAGACAGACGATCGGCAGGACCGTAAAGCGCCCGTCAGCGGTCGTCCGGCCAAACCGTATGCCGATCTCGCTTTCGAGATGATGGCGCAGCTTCTCGTAACCCATGATCCAGCACGAGACGCTGTCGCAGAGCAGCACGACGTGCCGCCCTACCGGCCGGCGGAAGATGAGATTGTAAAAGGTGGCGACGCCGTCGAGCTCATCTGGCGACATGTCGAGGAGGCGGGCGATGTCGCAGAGATCGTCGTCCGAGACCCAGCCATGCGACCGCTGCACCTCGCGCAACGCCTCGACCGAGGCGCCCTGCTTGTTCTCGTAGCGCCCGGCAATGGCGGCGATCGCCTCGGTCTCCGCCGCCGTCAGCATGACCGTCCCCTCACCGGTCGACGTCCGCCATGACGAAATCGATGCTGCCGAGGATCGCGATCAGATCGGCCACCATCGCGCCGCGGCTCAGCAACGGGATCATCTGCAAATGCGGAAATGACGGAGTGCGGATGCGCGTCCGGTAGGACATCGTGCCGCCGTCGCTGACGAGATAGTAGCTGTTGAGTCCTTTGGTGGCTTCGATAGAGACGCTGGCTTCGCCGGGCGGGATCACCGGCCCCCAGCTGACATTGAGGAAATGCGCGATCAGCGTCTCGATGTCGTGCATCGTGTGCTCCTTCAGCGGCGGCGTCGTCAGCGGATGCCGCGCCTTGTAGGAGCCCTCCGGCATGTTCTCGAGGCACTGCCGGATGATGCGCAGGCTCTGGCGCATCTCTTCGACGCGTACGGCGGTGCGGTCGTAGCAGTCTCCGTGCGTGCCGGTGGGAATCTCGAACTCGAACCGCTCGTACCCCGAGTAGGGGCGCATCTTGCGGTGATCCCAGCCGAGGCCGCACGCGCGCAGTCCAGGACCGGTGGCGCCCCACTCGATGGCTTCGTCGAGGCTGTAGGCGCCGACCCCCTGGGTGCGCATTTTAAACAAGCGGTTCTTCATGACCATCTTGTCGTATTCATTGAGCCGCGGCGGCAGGTACTCGACGAATTCCCGCACCAGCCGATCCCATCCTTGCGGCAGGTCCTGCACCACGCCGCCAATCCGGAACCAGGCCGGGTGCATGCGAAAGCCGCAGATCGCCTCGATGATTTCAAAGACCCGCTCGCGGTCGGTAAACATGTAAAAGACCGGCGACAAAGCGCCGACATCCTGGGCCATGGTACCGTAAAAGACGAGATGGCTGGCGATGCGAAACAATTCCGCCAGCATGACCCGGATCACCTTCACCCGATCCGGCACCTCGATGCCGGCCAGCTTCTCGACCGCGAGGACATAGGGCAGGTTGTTCATCACGCCGCCCAGATAATCCACGCGGTCGGTGTAGGGGATGTAGGTGTGCCACGACTGGCGCTCGCCCATTTTCTCGGCGCCGCGGTGGTGGTAGCCGATATCGGGCACGGCGCCGACGATGTCCTCCCCGTCGAGTTGCAGCGCCACCCGGAAGACGCCGTGGACGCTCGGATGGTTCGGCCCGAGGTTGAGGAACATGAAATCGGTCGCCTCGCCATGCCGCTCCATGCCCCAGGCCTCAGGGCGAAAACGCAGCGCCTCCTGCTCCGCCTCCTCTTTCGCCTCGGGCAGCTCGAACAGGCCCATCTCGGTCGCTCGGGCCGGATGATCCTTGCGCAGCGGATGGCCTTGCCAGGTCGGCGGCATGAGAATGCGCCGAAGATGCGGATGCCCGTTGAAGACGACGCCGAACATGTCCCAGGCTTCGCATTCGTACCAATCGGCGGCAGCCCACAGGTCGGTCACCGTGGGCAGCGCCGGCCTGTCTCCTTCGAGCGCCACTTTGATTCGGATGTCCTCGGCGCGATCGTAGGACAAGAGGTGATAGACGATCGTAAAGTCGCTCGGCGGCCCGAGGCGGTGGAGGCGGTGCCGCTCGTCGATCGCGGTGAGGTCGTAAAGCGTGCGGTAAGGCCGCTCGATCTCCGTCTTCAGATAGGCCAGAACACCGTGCGCCTTACCGCTCGGGACCCAGAGAGTTGGAATCGCATCGCGGGTCGGCTGCACCAGAAAGGCATCGCCGAAGCGCGCCGTCAGGCCATGGACGATGGTGGAGGACGATTGCTGAAGCTCGGGGCGGCCATCAGGCATCGCCTACACCCCGTCCGGGGTGCGCAGATCGGTCGCCTGCATCCGCTCATGTCGCTTGAGATCGCGCAGGCTCGGACGCGGCCGGCGCTCGACGCCCTGCGGCCCGACCATCCAGCTCAGCGGACGCCGCTCCGTGCCAATAGATTGCTGGAGCAGGACCAGACCTTCGAGCAAGGCGTCGGGACGCGGCGGGCAGCCCGGCACATAAACATCGACCGGCAGGAAACTGTCGACGCCCTGAACAACGCTGTAAATATCGTACATGCCGCCGGAATTGGCGCAGGAGCCCATCGAGATGACCCAGCGCGGCTCCAGCATCTGGTCGTAAAGCCGCTTGATGACCGGCGCCATCTTGATGAACACCGTACCGGAAATGACGATGAGATCGGCCTCCCGCGGCGTCGCGCGCAGCACCTCCGCGCCAAAGCGCGCAATATCGTATTTGCTGGTGAAAGCGGTTGCCATTTCGACATAGCAGCAGGACAGGCCGAAGTTGAATGGCCAGATCGAGTTCTTTTGTCCCCAGGACACGATGTCCTGGAGTCGGGTCAGGATGAGATTGCGCTGCACCGCCTCGTCGAACGAGCCGCCCCCCGGTGCCGGCGAAGCTTCAGCCGCGGGCTTGCTCAGCCACCAATTCACGACCCCGTCACCTCCCGTGGGCCGCGATGAACCGCTCCCGCCGCGGCCCCCAGTCCAGCGCGCCGACGCGCCACAGATAGACGAGGGCGGCGACCAGGACGCCGATGAACACCAGGACCTCTATGTACCCCGCCCAGCCGACCTGCCTGAGCGCAATCGCCCAGGCAAAGACGAACACCGCTTCCAAGTCGAAAATCACAAAAAACATCGCCACAAGGTAAAACTTGGCGGGGAACCGCAAGCGCGCGGTGCCGACGCTGACGATGCCGGACTCAAAAGGCTGGACCATCGCCTTTGCCGTATGCTTCGACCCCAGGACGTACGAGGCGCCGAGCATTACCGCGACCAGAACGATTACGGCTGCGAAATACAAAACCAACGGCCATAGCGGAACCGGCTGTGTCATGATCAACCGCTGCTGTCGTTAAGCCGCCCGCGCCGGAACGCTTTCAAGCCATCGATCGGGATCGGCCGGCTCGGCGCCCGGCGACCCTAGAACGGTTGTCGGATTGTACGGTTCCGACATGCACAGGCCCATCGCCACGGGGCAGGCCGCATGCTCGGATGGCGGGCGCCCTCCGCAAGCGATGGACTTTGGCTGCTGCGCCGCCCCTGCCGACCGAAACGTCAACTCGGTTCAAGATCGCGATCAGTGATAACCAACCGACATCACGTAATCGCGCAACAACTGTTCTTCGTATTCCACCTCAGCGAGCAACGCGTCGAGAACGTCCCGGGCAATGAGCAGCCCCACCGGCCGCTCGCTCTCATCAATAACGGGAATATGCTTTAGTCCGCGCTCTTTCATCGTTTCCCAGACGTCATCCAGAAAATCCTGCGGACGACAGAACACGACATTTCGGGTCATCACGGCCGAGGCGGCAACCGTGCAGCTATACCCTTTGCAGGCGCCGATTTGGCGAACCACGTCGGTCTTGGAAATGACGCCGGCCAGCACGCCCCCGGCGCCGCACACGACCACGAGGTTTGCCTCCTTGTGGCCGAGGATTTTCGCCGCATCGATCAGCGGCGCATTGCTCGCGACGATGGTGAGTTTCTTGCGCGCTATGAGCAGCATTCCATCGACAAGCATGGATGAGCTCCTGAATTCCCGCCCAGCTCAGAGGGCCGGCGATTATGCGGGCGTTGTCACCTGCTGCGGAGAATCGTGGATCTCCGAGCGCCGGCCCGCGATTGCCGGGACGATGTAGCCGTCGCGCAATTCTTGCGCCATATGCTGCACGCCATGCGCAAGGTCCGTTGCCGCCGCCCCGACGAATGCGCAGATCTGGTCGGCCCGCAAGGTCGGCGCTTCAGGCCGGTATACGCCATGCGCCGGCTCAACTCCGACACCGGCTTCATACACAAGCTGCCCGCCAAGGTAGGCGGTGTATGTCAGCACGGCGATTCCGATGATTCCGGCGCCGAAATAGGCGGCATTCGGCTTCTCATGTCGGGCACGCCAGACGGCCATGCCGGATGTGAGGATCGTGGCGACGGCGTTAAGGTTGCGGTGCGTCATCAGCTTATCGCGCGACGGGCCTTTGACGTTGACTTCTTCCCCCGCGACCAGTCCCGTAACGGCGGAGGCGGCGGCGCCCAGGGCTGCGGCGGCAATAGCCCTCCGACCGAAAGTGTAAATCGATTCCTTGCCTGTGACAGAGCCGAGAAGATCGGCGCCGACCGCGAGGGGAAGCAGCGCAATCGGAAGATGCACAAGCGAAGGATGTACCTGTTCCAAGCGGACGGCCATTGGCCCGGCTCCCTTGAATATTGTGGACGAGCGCGAGCAGGTCTCTCGTCAAGCAACGCCCGCTGAAACGCGCGGTTCCGCACGGGGCGCTCTACCGCATGCCTGACCCCGCCAGCCCTCATTGCGCGCTGGTCACGTCTTCTTCTTCGCGTAGAACTGGCACCACCCATGCGGGCTGATTGGGCTTGCGACAATCTTGCAGGCGTTTGGCGGCAAAAAATTGACGCAGGTCGAGCATTGTTGACCGTTCTTCGGCGTGTCCTGGTACTTCGCGAGAAAATGCGAGGCCTTTGTTTGAGCCGTCGCCTCCGGCACTGCTATTGCCCCAATCGAGACGAGAATGCCGGCGGCCATCGGCACGCCTTTCAACAGAGAGCGGCGGGAAATCTCCTCTTTCGGTGCCGTTCTGTCATCCATCTCACCCATTGAGGGTCTCCTTCATGGCGAATATCAGACCAGGCGGGGCGCCGTGTTTCACTGACCGGTGCTCTGCTTCTCCGAGCGTTCAAGGAGAAGTCCTTTTAAGACCACCGCGTCATTGTGTTCCTCGTCGCGCGCCCCGTAGACGAGGGTCAGCGGCCCTTCGTGGGCCAGGCGCAGCAACTCATCCAAAAGCTCGGCGTGATGCTTTAGTTCTGCAGTATAGCGCCGCTGAAATTCGTGCCAGCGTGCCGGATCGTGGCCGAACCACCGGCGCAATTCCGTGCTGGGGGCGATGTCCCGCAGCCACTGGTCGATGGCGGCCTCCTGCTTGGTGACGCCGCGCGGCCACAGCCGATCGATCAGAACGCGTGCGCCATCGGCCTTGGAAGGCGGCTCATAGGCGCGCTTCAGCCGGATGTCGAGTTGCGCGGTCGAATTCGTCATTGGGGCCTCCGTGGCAGGACCTCGTGTGGGTTTACGAGGAGAAATTCAGCGGCGATGGGACGGCGGCATGCAGAAGTAGTCGTAGACGCCTTCAACCGTCAGCTTGACCTCGAAGCTCTGGCCGGGGAGCAGGAAGTCGGATGCCCGTGGCTGGGCGCCTTGCGGGATGCGCAATGAATGGTTGTGGTTTTTCGGGCTGTAGGCGGTGGTGGTGTGGACGTTGGCGGCGCAGATCCAACGGACGGTTTGACCGGGCTGCAGCAGCGCCCCGACCGGATCGAACCCGACGACCGCGCCCGAGGGACCGCTCTTCATATGGATTTCGAATAGCGCCCCTGGCGCGTCGGCACGGATCGCGGGCGGCGGAAGGGCGCTGACGAGGAGTCCCCCGCCGACACCCACGACCACCGCCGCGTCAGCATCGTCGCCACTTCGCGACGAGCTTCTCCTGTGCCTTCTGCACGTGCCAGAGCACGATGTGGTAGGCGGCTCCGGCACGCCGGGGTGGCCCGCGTTGTAATACAACGATACGTGATCGACACGCCCGCCCGGCGCCGGCAGATCGGCGAACGTCTTGTGAGCATTCAGATCCTTCAGCGGCACCATGTAGATGGTGCTGACCAGCTTGCCCTGATGGTCGTAGGCGAGAAACGGCCGCTCCGGCAGTGTCTTTGGATTAACGTACAGCTCGCCAATCCCCGGCAGAAGCCCGGCAGCTTCACCAGTGTACTGAGCTTTTCGTAAGGCGCCGGGGGCGGTGCTTTCTCGATGCTCTGCGCAAAGCTTGTCCCGGCCGTCAGCACGACGATCCCGAGGACCATCAGGGCATTCCGCAGCATGTCTCCGCCTCCGGCGCACTGGCGCGATCACCTACCTGCCTTCCCCCCGGCAGGACCGGCCGAGGGGTTTGCCAAACTGTCTCGCAGGCGCCGGACACTGGGTCGAGGCGCGCTCGATTGCCACAACGGCAAAAGCCGCTGCCCGTTGCATCGCTGACAACCGAGTACGCGCTTCATGGCGAAAACGACATTTTCGCCCGGCATATGCGCGCTGAGGTTATTGCATCATCGCCGGCGCCGCGGCAGTCGAAGGTGGCTCACGGAACGCTCCAGCTTATACGGCGTCCAGGGGATCGGGCGAGACGCCGGCGGCGCCGGCTTTGACAACAACGGCAGGCTGCGCGTTCCCGGTCCGCCTGGACTACCGGGCGGCCGTGCCAGGCCAAGGCCGCTGGCGCCCGCGAGGTTGCCGACGGCGCATGCAGCGAATGGCGATGCTGATGCCGCGCGCTGCGGACGGGATCGATCAGGCTGCCAGCCCCGGCAAACGCGGAGATGTCGTTGAGGAGCAACTCCCCGATCGGACCCGGGTCCCGCCTCGCCGGCTCATGGGAAGCGGGCATAGCCCCCCGGAAGGCGCTGCTGCTGCGGGTTGGCATGGATCGCGGAACCGGCGGGGTGCTGGGCCCAATCTTTCGCGACGGCACGTTCGAATACGTGCCCATTCCCGAGGCGGTGCCCACGCGCTGCCGCTTCACTTACGCGACCTTGCCGACGCATCACGTGTCGTCTCTCGCGGCAGTGCTTCCCGCGCGGCTCGCAGAACGTCATCCGCATATCGATCCGGATTTCAAGACCGCCACCTACGGCGATGCGGCACCGCGAAAGCGGCGACAACTCCTTCATCTCGCCCCTGGTGACCTGCTTGTTTTCTACGCCGGGTTCACCCCTCGCCCGTCGGAGGACAGGCCCCGTCTCCTCGCCATCGGCTTGCTGCGTGTCAGAAAGGTGCATCATTTGCGATCGCGCGATCTCGGTCGTCATGACCTGCAGCAGAAATTTGGCGATACCGCGCATTTCCTTCGCCGCGTCAGAGATGAAGAGCTGGCACTGGTGGAAGGGGTGCCTCATGAAAGCGGGCTCTTCGCCCGAGCCCTCCCGCTTGGCGACGCACGCGACTGTCTCCTCCGCGACCTCGCCGCCTGGGGCTACCAGGGCTCTCTGCTGCGTTCGGTGGGCCACTGGATCGAAGGAGACGCCAGCCTGCGCTCCCTTGAGGCTTGGCTGCGGCACGGACCCGCCAGTCTTGTCGGCCGGGATACGCGGCTGCTCGCCATCGCCGCATCCGCTCTTCACGCCTCGCCCGAGGGCGGCGATATCGCCATCGAGGATCGCCACGCGCGCGAGGGCGACTGGATCATCGGCCTCGCCGGGAGCGGAGCGACCGAAGTCCGCGCTCTCGGGCGCATCAATCGAATCGGGCCGGGAGAGCAAGGCAGCCGAGCCTCGTCCTCCTTATTCTGGCTCTTTGCGGATGAAGGGCCTGCATCCGGAGCTTCGGTTTTTCCATCCTTGACACCCGGTCAGGGCGTCGCCGACACAGCCGCGATCCGGCGGCTGGTCTCCTGGTTTCACAGGCATTATCGAATGGGTCTTCATCGCCGAATTTAGCTGGGGCTGCTTTGGCGGCCGGCGGTGGCGTTGTGGATTGGGCCGGCGCGCGTTCGGACGGCCGCGATTCGCCGCGGGAGGGTTGCCGCGCATTGCGGAGGGCAGCTGGACGATCGGGGCTGTGGGTCCTGGAATTGGTTGCGGGGGCAGGATTTGAACCTGCGACCTTCAGGTTATGAGCCTGACGAGCTACCGGGCTGCTCCACCCCGCGTTTGTTCCGGGTCTGGGCCCCGGCTTTCGCCGGGGTGGCGTTCGACTAAAGGCTCGCGAGGCTC
>DASUKH010000095.1:0-8533 GCA_036278835.1 Allostellaceae bacterium | reverse complement strand
GGCTTTCGCCGGGAATGCGGGAAGTGAAGACCAGCGCCTATGCGCCCGATCCGGTCAGGGCCGAGGGACAACAACCCTCAACAAAGTTCTTTGAATCGCCCCAATTTGCGCAAACCGGGGTCCAAATTGCCCGGCCTAATGCGTACCGTAGGGTTCATCCTTACAGGTTTGTCCCCCAAACCTCCAACCCGCCTAAACCTGTCGGGCGGGTTTTTGGCGGCTCCGGATCTCCCCCTCCGGAGCCGCTTTTTTATTGCCGCCGCTGCCGCCTGTCGCATCCGTGTTTTTTTTCGGGTCGGTTCGGTCCGCCGCTGATAAAACCGGCCGATGGCAGCGCCGCGCAACCCGGACCATGTCGAGCGCGACCTCGTCGGCAAGGCGCTCGCCTGCCGGCGCGGCGAACGGCTGGTTTTTGCCGGTCTCGATTTCCGGCTGCCGGCCGGCGGCGCGCTGGTGCTGACCGGCAGCAACGGCAGCGGCAAATCGAGCCTGCTGCGCCTGATGGCGGGCCTGATCGCACCCGTCGCGGGGCGGCTCGACTGGGGCAGTGAATCGATCGCTCATGAACCGACCCAATACCGGGCGGCGTTGCACTATCTCGGCCATCTCGACGCGACGAAGCCGGCGATGACGCCGCGCGAGACGCTCGCCTTCTCGGCGGCTTTGCGCGCCGCCGCCGCCGCGCCGGCGGCGGTCGCGGCGGCGCTCGCCGCGTTCGGCCTCACGGCTATCGCCGACTGGCCGTGCCGCTGGTTGTCGGCCGGGCAGCGGCGGCGGCTGGCCTTGGCGCGCCTCATCGCCTCCCCGGCGCCGATCTGGCTGCTCGACGAGCCGACCGCCGCGCTCGATGCCGATGGCGAAGCGCGGCTCGTTGCCGCGATCGCCGAACATCGCGGCAGCGGCGGCCGGGTGGCGATCGCCACCCATCAGCCGATCGCGCTCGACGTTCCGGCGGCGCTCGTCCTCGACGATTTCGCCGCGGCGCCCGAAGAGGCGCTGACTGCGCTGTGGTGAAGGGCGGCGGCGTGCGGTGACCGCGGCGTTCTGGGGCCTGTTTCGCCGCGATCTGCGCCTGTCTTGGCGCCAAGGCGGCGAGATCGGGCTGGTGCTCGGATTTTTTGTCCTGGCGGTGCTGCTGTTCCCGTTCGGGGTCGGCCCGGAGCCGCGATTGCTGGCGCGGATCGGCGCCGGCATCATCTGGGTGGCGGCATTGCTGGCGGCGGTATTGAGCCTCGACCGGCTGTTCGCCGCCGATTACGCCGATGGCGGCCTCGATCTGATCGCGCTTTCGCCGATCCCGCTCGAAGTGTCGGTGCTGGCCAAAATCGCGGCGCATTGGGTGACGACCGGGCTGCCGTTGACCGTGCTGAGCCCGGTCTTGGCCATTTTGGTCGATCTCGACCCGGCTGCGATCCCGGTCCTCGTCTTCGGGCTGTTGATCGGCACCCCGGCGCTGAGCCTTCTCGGGGCCATCGCCGCCGCCCTGACCCTCGGCGCGCGCCGCCCCGGCGTCCTGATCTCGCTCTTGGTCCTGCCGCTGTTTCTGCCGACCCTGATCTTTGCGACGGGCGCCGTCGAGGCGAGCCTTGTCGCGGCGGCGGTACGGCCGCATCTGCTGTTGCTCGGCGCGGTCAGCCTCGCCGCGCTGCCGCTGGCGCCGCTCGCCACCGCGGCGGCATTGCGCCAGGCGCTCGAATAAAAGGGCCTTGACAGAGGTGCGACGCTGGCCCGCGCTGACGAACTCATGCCGGTGCGCTATGTTGGGCTTTGTCCGATCGGGAAAGATGCCGCGATGTTGACCCGCCTTGCCAATCCGGCGCGCTTTATGCGTGCGAGCGGCGCGGTCCTGCCTTGGCTTGGCCTCGCCAGCGCGGCGGTATTGGCGATCGGCCTGGTATGGTCGCTGGTGTTTGCGCCGCCCGACTACCAGCAGGGCGAGAGCGTGCGGATCATGTTCATCCATGTCCCCGCCGCCTGGATGGCCTTGTCGGTCTATCTGTTCATGGCGGTGGCGAGCGCGGCGGCCTTGGTCTGGCGCCATCCGCTGGCCGATATCGCGGCGCAGGCGGCAGCGCCGGTCGGCGCAGGCTTCACCCTGGTATGCCTCGCGACGGGTTCCTTGTGGGGCCGGCCGATGTGGGGCGCGTGGTGGGTTTGGGACGCGCGGCTGACCTCGGTGTTGGTGCTTTTCTTCCTCTATCTGGGCTACATCGCGCTGGTCAACGCGTTTGACGATCCCGGCCGCGGCGTCCGCGCCGGCGCGCTCCTCGCGATCGTCGGCGTCGTCAACCTGCCGATCATCAAGTTTTCGGTCGATTGGTGGAACACGCTGCATCAGCCGGCGAGCGTCTTCCGTCTTGGCGGGCCGACCATCGCGATTTCGATGCTGCTGCCGCTATTCGTGATGGCGATCGGGTTTTTGCTGCTGTTTATGTGGATGCTGCTGTTGCGCATGCGCACCGCCCTGAACGAGCGCAAGGCGCAGGCCTTGCGGCTTTACGGACAGGCGGCGCAGCTCGGCGAAAGCCGCCGGCGGGCCGCCGCGGCGCCTGCGGCATCAATCCGGGGCACTGCCACCCGCGCCGGAGCCGGCGGATGAGCGCGGTCGTCGCCTGGGCGGCGATGGGCGGCTATGCCGTCTTCGTCTGGCCGGCCTACGGCATCGCCGCCCTGGTGCTCGGCGGCCTCTCGCTCTCGAGCTGGGTCCGCCATCGCCGCAGCGCCGCGGCGCTCGCCCGGCTTGACGAGCGGCGGCCGTGACCCGCAAGCGGCGCCGGCTGATTGCGCTCGTTCTCGGGCTGTCATTGCTCGGCGCGGCGACCGGGCTGGTGCTCGCCGCCTTCAGCGACAACCTCGTTTTCTTCTACAGCCCGAGCGAGTTGGCGGCACAGGGGATCGGCCCCGGCCGCCGCGTCCGCATCGGCGGCGTCGTCGAAAAAGCCAGCCTCGTGCGCGAGCCGGACAGCCGCACCGTCGAATTCCGCGTCACCGACGGCAAGACCAATATCCTGGTGACCTATGACGGCGCCCTCCCTGACCTGTTCCGCGAGGGGCAGGGGGTGGTCGCCGAGGGAAGGCTGCGGCCGAGCGGGATGTTCGCGGCAACCAGCGTCCTCGCCAAGCACGACGAGAAATACATGCCGCCCGAGGTCGCCGAAGCCCTGAAGAAAACCGGCCGGTGGAAGGAGGGCAGCATTCCCGACGGCAAGCCGCTGGTGATGCCGGTACAGGCCCGCGCCCGCTGATCAGTTGCCTCCCTCTCCCCCACCGGGCCACCGGGGGAGAGGGCCGGGGTGAGGGGCGGCCCCCGCCCTCACCCACCGCTCGCGATGCGAGCGGTCCCCCCTCTCCCGCGGTGCGGGAGAGGGACTCAAACATCAGCGGCGCCGGCGGCGGGTTCGAGAAAGCGCGGCAGGTCGCGCCAGGCATAGCCCGCCGCCTCGATCTCCGTGCCGCCGACGTTGAACACCCGCCGCCGCACCTCGCTGCCGCCGAGCCGACGATAAAAGAAGCGACCCGGATTGTCGCGCAATACCCAGATGATCGCCGAGCCGCAGCCCTGCTCGACCAGGCGCCGGAACAGCGCCCGCAGCAGCAGGCGGCCGATCCCCTGGTTCTGCAAGTCGGGCGCGACATAAAGCGTATAGACTTCGCCGGCGAATTCGCCGCCGCCGCGGCAGCGGCCGCAGCTGCCGAACCCCTGGATCGTGCCGTCGCCGTCGACCGCTACCTGCACGTCGCGCGGCTCGCGCTCGATCACCGTCGCCCAGCCGATCTCGCGCCTTGCGGCCGAGAGCCCGACCAGGAACGGGGCCGTCAGGATCCCGGCATAGGTCGCCCGCCACGTCTCGACGTCGAGCCGCGCGATGCGGCGCGCATCGTCGGGCCGGGCGGGGCGGATGATGATCTCGTCCATCCCGCCTATTGTGCCCGGTTTTGCCGATTCTGGGGAGAGGCCGCCCGATGCGGCGACCGGCCGGCGGCGCGGGCGCCGCATAGGGCCGCGACCGCGCGTTCCCTTGGCATCGCGCCCGGAGGCTCGCTATGGTGCAGCGATGAGCGGAAACCGGTTTTCCCTGGCCGGCGCGCTGGCGGTGACCGCGGCGCTCGCCGTGCTTCTCCCATTGGCGCCGCCGGCTGTCGCGGCGACCCATCACAAACGCGACAGCCAGGACGGGCACGACAAACACAAGGCGGCCGACGACAAGCCCGCAAAGCCCAGCCCCGGCGGGGTCCGGCTGCTCGGCAAGTCGGGCGACTGGTCGGCCTATGCCTCGAGCGCCAGCAGCGGCAAAGTGTGCTATCTTGCCGGCGAGCCGAGCAAGAGCGAACCCGCGAAATTCGCCCGCAAACAGCCGATGGCGATGGTGACGCACCGGCCGGCCGAGAACATCTCGAACGTCGTCAGCTTTGTCGAAGGCTACCCGCTCAAGCCCGGCAGCCAGGTCGAGCTGATGGTCGGCAAGCGAAAATTCGAACTGTTCACCAAGGACGACAGCGCCTGGGCCAGCACCTCCGGCCTCGACCGCGAGATCGTCGGGGCGCTCGACCGGGCCTACAGCGTGACGGTGCGCGGCGAGCCGCTGCACGGGCCGCGCACCGCCGACGTCTATTCGCTGGCCGGGTTCTCGCAGGCTCTGGGGATGATCGACAAGGCATGCGGCATCAAGCGCGACGACCGCGAAACGCGGCCCGCCGCCCACCCCGCCTCACACCACCCGCACCACCGCCGCAGCCGCCACGAGAGCCATCGCTGAACCGCGTGGACGCCCTATATTTCGGCGATGGCAATCCGCAACCTGGTCGGCCTCGGGACGGCTGAACTTGCCGCCGAGATGGCGGCTGCCGGCGCCGAGCCGTTCCGGGCGCGCCAGTTGTGGCATTGGATCTATCATCGCGGCGCCACCGATTTCGCGGCGATGACGACCCTCGCAAAAGGGTTCCGCGCCTTTCTCGCTGAAAGTTACGAACTGCGCCGGCCGGGAATCGCCGCCGCGCTCGCCTCCGCCGACGGCACCCGCAAATGGCTGCTGCGCTTCGATGACGGGCAGGAGGCCGAGACCGTCCACATCCCCGAAGAAGACCGCGGCACGTTGTGCGTCTCCTCGCAGGTCGGCTGCACCCTCAACTGCACCTTTTGCCATACCGGGACGCAGCTGCTGGTGCGCAATCTCGGCGCGGCCGAGATCGTCGGCCAGATCATGCTGGCGCGCGACGCGCTCGGCGAATGGCCGTCGCCGAAAGAGGACCGTCAGCTCACCAATATCGTGCTGATGGGCATGGGCGAGCCGCTCTACAATTACGACAATGTCGCGGCGGCATTGAAGATCGTCATGCACCCGGAGGGGCTGGCGATCTCGCGGCGCAAGATCACGCTGTCGACCGCCGGCGTCGTGCCGATGATCCATCGGGTCGGCGCCGAACTCGGCGTCAACCTCGCGGTGTCATTGCACGCGGTAACGGACGAGCTGCGTGATCGGCTGGTGCCGCTCAACCGGAAATACCCGATCGCCGATCTGCTTGGCGCCTGCCGCACCTATCCGGGATCGAGCAACGCGCGGCGCATCACCTTCGAATACGTCATGCTGAAGGGGGTCAACGACAGTCCGGCCGAAGCGCGCGAACTGGTGCGGCTGTTGAAGGGCATCCCGGCCAAGGTCAATCTGATCCCGTTCAACCCGTGGCCCGGTGCGCCCTACGAGTGTTCGGCCGAAGCCGCGATCGCGGCGTTCTCCGACATCGTGTTCGCGGCCGGCTACTCGGCGCCGGTCCGCACGCCGCGCGGCCGCGACATCCTCGCCGCCTGCGGCCAGCTCAAATCGGCCAGCCAACGCGCCCGCCGCACCGCGCCCGCATCCGAGTCCGTTGCCGCGCCCTCGGTTTTAGGATAGTTCCCGGCATCCCTCTCGTCATGGCCGGGCTTGTCCCGGCCATCCACGTGGATGCCCGGCACAAGGCCGGGCATGACGCTTCTGGGGGGGGCCGGAAGTCAGCGGTGAGAAGGCAATGCCTGATAGCAAGACAGGTGAGGTGAAAAAAGTGGTGCTCGCCTATTCGGGCGGGCTCGATACCTCGGTGATCCTGCGCTGGCTGCAGGAAACCTACCGCTGCGAGGTCGTCACCTTTACCGCCGACCTGGGGCAAGGCGAGGAATTGGAGCCGGCGCGCCGCAAGGCCGAGCTGCTTGGGGTAAAGGAAATCTTCATCGACGATCTGCGCGAGGAATTTGTCCGCGATTTCGTCTTTCCGATGTTTCGCGCCAACGCGCTCTATGAGGGCCAATACCTGCTCGGCACCTCGATCGCGCGCCCCCTGATTGCCAAGCGGCAGATCGAGATCGCGCGACGGACCGGCGCCGATGCGGTGGCGCACGGCGCCACCGGCAAGGGCAACGACCAGGTCCGCTTCGAACTCGCCTATTACGCGCTCAATCCGGACATTAAGGTCATCGCGCCGTGGCGCGAATGGGAGCTGACCTCGCGCACCCGCCTGATCGACTATGCCGACCGGCACCAGATCCCGATCGCCCGCGACAAGCGCGGCGAGGCGCCATTTTCGGTCGACGCCAATTTGCTGCACATCTCGGCCGAGGGGAAAGTCCTTGAGGACCCCTGGGTCGAACCGGAGGAATACGTCTATAGCCGCACCGTCGCCCCGGAAGAGGCGCCCGACGAGCCGCAATACGTCGAAATCGACTTTGCGCGCGGCGATCCCGTCGCGGTGGACGGCGAAAGCCTGCCGCCGGCCGCGCTGCTCGCCCACCTCAACGAACTGGGCGGCCGCCACGGCATCGGCCGTCTCGACCTCGTCGAAAACCGATTCGTCGGCATGAAATCGCGCGGCGTCTATGAGACGCCGGGCGGCACGATCCTCGCCGCGGCGCATCGCGGCATCGAGAGCCTTTGCCTCGACCGCGGCGCGATGCACCTCAAGGACGAGTTGATGCCGCGTTATGCCGAATTGATCTACAACGGCTTCTGGTTCTCCCCCGAGCGCGAGATGCTGCAGGCGCTGATCGACAAGAGCCAGGAACGGGTCGAGGGCCGGGTGCGCCTCAAGCTTTACAAAGGGCTGGCGCGGGTCGTCGGCCGGCAGTCGCCGACGAGCCTCTACAGCCAAGCCCATGTCACCTTCGAGGAAGACCAGGTTTACGACCAGCGCGACGCCGAGGGCTTCATCAAGCTCAACGCGCTGCGTCTGCGTCTCGCTGGGAAATTGGATCGCAGTTGATTGCGTCTAGTTTATGTTTATTGGCCTACCGCTCGCTTCTTCGAGGGCTGACACGAGTTGGTCTGCCAATAAATTTCCCAATACTCCCTCGAGTTGCGCCAAGTCAACTTCTTGCCGGGTCGACCACACGTGATCTGCGGCCTCCAGCGCGTCGTAATACGGCTCTTTATTTTGGGAGATTAAATCTGGGATGGTGCGTGTCCCAGGGACGCGGCCACCCATCCTCATGCATAACACAAGATAGGACACGGCACGTGCCGTGCGGCCATTTCCGTCTGCAAACGGATGGATCCAATTCAGCCGCCACATCACGTAAGCCGCAAGGTGCAGCGGTGTCGCCTTCTCCCAATTATCGTTAACGTAGTCGCACAACTCCTCAACAAGCTGCGGCACCTGCCATGCGTCAGGCGGTACGTGCCTGCTGCCCTTAATCTCGACCGTGGAGGGCCGGAAATTCCCGGCCAGCCCATGCACGCCGAGCAGAGCGTCCCTGTGTTAGCCCGAGGATGGTCGATACCCGCAACGCAAACCGCCACTGCTCGGCCAAGTATCGTCGCACCAAGGCGACCACCGAATCGAACTGCCTGAGTCCGTTCTCAGCTTCGCGGCGAGCGCGGTCATCGGCATCTGATATGAGGAACGCCGAGGCTGCTTCGCTGTGGCGGTTCCTCCCTTCCGGGTCATTCACCTGCGTCTTTCAACGCCTCGGCGCGCTCATCAATCATTTCGCGAGTGATGCGCTCATTCTCAATCTTGGTGTTGCCGTATGCAAAACTGCGCCGCTGCTCCTCCGATTGACGCGGCGACATCCGCACCGACCGTGCCCTTTCAATCAACGCCAGCAGCTTGTCGCTCATGATGCAGCCTCAAGTGAATCACGCACCCTTCTAACCCAAACGGCAGCCAACCGCTATTTCCCATCGCCGATCACGTGGCGGCTGATTTCTTGCGATCAAGCCCCGTCAGGCGGATCGTCGTGGTTTCGTGGTTTATGGAACAGCTCTACGATCGGGCGCGCCGAATCAGCGCGTTGGCCGGGATCACGGGATCGAGCACCTTGCGCGCGCTCTCCGCGCCGACGACCGGGAGTTTCGTCGGGTCAATCAGGCCGAGCTGGGCGAGAACCGAGGCCTGGTCCCAATAGATATGCTCGTGCGCGAGCTTGCCGTCTCGAAAGTGGACGACGACGACGATCGCCACCTCCACCGGCTTCCCGGTCGGTGCGATCCCCGGCAGCATCCAGTCCATCTCGATGGTGTGGGTGAATTTGGTCACCATCTCATCAACCAGCCGGTCGGCTCCG
>DASUKH010000094.1:0-8518 GCA_036278835.1 Allostellaceae bacterium | reverse complement strand
TCAGCCGCCGAGAAGCGGCGGCCGGCGGTCGGCCCAGGGGCGCGCCGCCTCGAACAAGGCGGCGGCGTGCAGCAGGCCGGCATCGCCGAGATGCGGGCCGATCAGCTGCAATCCGATCGGCAGCCCGTCGGACCCAAAGCCGCAGGGCAGGCTGACCGCCGGGTTGCCCGACAGGTTGAACGGCAGGGTGTAGGGATACCATGCGTTGCGCACGGTATCGGCGGGCACCCCGTCGATCTCGATCGGCGCAAAGAAATCGTGGTCGATCGCGAGCGCGGTGCGCGACAGGGTCGGGGTCGCGACGATGTCGCATGTCTCGAACCAGCGCTGCACCTCGCGAAACACGCGGGTGCGCGCGAACATCGCCTCCTGCAAGGCGACCGCGCTGTGGCCGGCGCCGGTATCCATCTGGCGCAGCAGCGTCTCGCTCATGCGCGGCCCGAACTCCGCGACATAGCGGCGGAAGCGGGCGTTCCAGAAGGATTGCGTCAGAATGAGCCAGATCGGCTCGGTGCTGGCGAAATCATCCTCGACCGGCTCGACGATGGCGCCGAGCTCTTCAAGGGCGGCGAGCGCCCGCTCGCAGGCAGCGCGCACCGCGCCCGCCAAAAGCTCGTTGCCGAGCAGCGGTCGCCACGCGATGCGCACCCCCTTAAGATCGCCCTCGGGCCGCGCCGCGGCGGCGAAATCAGGCGGTGCGAGGCCCAGCGAATGCGGGTCGCACCGGTCGGGTCCGGCCATCGCCGCCAGCATCAGCGCGCTGTCCGCGACCGTCCGGGTTATCGGGGTGATGTGCGACTGGTTGCCGAACCCGTCGGGGGTCAGGTCGTGCGGCACGAGGCCCAAGGTCTGCTTGAAGCCGACGACGCCGCAGCACGAAGCCGGGATGCGGCCCGAGCCGCCGCCGTCGGTGCCGATCCCAATGGGGCCGAGTCCGGCCGCCACCGCCGCAGCGGCGCCGCCCGATGAGCCGCCGCAGGTGTGGCCCAGGTTCCACGGGTTGACGGTGCGGCCGAACAGCGGCGCCTCGGTAAAGCATTTGTGGCCGAATTCCGGGGTCGTCGTCTTGCCGATCAGGATTGCGCCGGCCGCCTTGAGCCGCGCCACCGCCGGCGAATCCGCGTTCGGCATGTTGCCGGCGAGCGCCACTGAGCCGAACGTCGTCCGCACGCCTTGCGTGTTGACGAGGTCCTTGACCGCGAACGGCACCCCGTGCAGCGGCCCGAGCGTCTCGCCGCTCATCACCGCGCCCTCGGCGGCGCGCGCCGCCGCCCGCGCCTCGTCGCCGCAGACGGTGATAAAGGCGTTGAGGACCGGCTGCGCCCGCTCGATGCGGTCGAGCACAAGATCAATGAGTTCGACCGGCGATACGGCGCGGCAGGCGATCATCGCGGCCAGGTCGGGCGCCGGAGCGAAGGCGAGGTCGTCGGTCATATCGTTCCCTCCGATGCCCGGATTTTGGCGAGCGAATTAATCCCGATTAGCCGATGAACAACGGACCGCCGGCCTCTGGCCGGCATGCCGGTGGGACGCCGGCGGTCCGAGCTATGACCGGCCCTACTCCACCGCCGCCGAGACAGCCGCACCGGCGGCCTGGCGCGGCGCCGGGCGGCGCAGCAGCAACAGGAGCGGCGATGCAAACAGCACGACCAGCATCATCAATTTGTAATCGTTGATATAGGCGACCATCGCCGCCTGCCTTGTCGCCTCTGCGTTGAGCGCTGCGATCCCCGAAGTCGTATCGAGCGAGTAGGGGCCGATCGCCCAAGGTGCGTGCATCAGCGGATTGTCGGGCCGCAGCGGCTGGACCAGCCGGGAATGCACGATCTGGGTGTTCTCGGTCAGCAGCGCGACGACCGTTGAGATGCCGATGCTGCCGCCGACATTGCGCATCAGGCTGAAGATCGCGGTGCCCTGTGTCAGGATGTGGCGCGGCAGGGTCGAAAAGCTGACGGTGCTGAGCGGGGTGAAGACAAAGCCAAGGCCGAACCCCTGCAAGAGGCCGGAGGTGATGACCGGTCCCATCCCCATCTGCAGCGAGAACCCGGTCATCTGCCACATCGCCGCGACGGTGATCAGCATGCCGGCCAGGATCACCAGCCGCGTGTCGATCCGGCCCATGATCCGCGCGACGAGAAACATCGCCGCCATCGTGCCGACGCCGCGCGGCGCGGTGACGAGGCCGGTCAGCACGACGGGATAGTCCATCAGGTTCTGCAGCATCAGCGGCAAGAGCGTCATCGTGCCGTAGAGCGGGATGCCGATCAGGAACATCAGCACCGTGCCGACCATGCAGTTGGCGTCGCGCATCAATTCGCGGTTGAAGAACGAGCGGTCGGTGGCAGTGACGGTGTGGACGATGAACAGGTAAAGCGACAAAGCCGCGATCGTAGCCTCTATCCAGATTTCGAGGGAGCCGAACCAGTCCTTCAATTCGCCGCGGTCGAGCAGCATCTGCAACGCCCCGACCGCGAGACTCAACGTCGCGAAGCCGAAGAAGTCGAACGGCTCGCGACGGCCGTGCCTGCCCTCGCGGATGAACACGAAAATCCCGGTCGCCGCCAGGATGCCGACCGGCACGTTGATGTAGAAGACCCAGCGCCAGTTGTAATAATCGGTCAAATAGCCGCCCAGCGCCGGGCCGATGATCGGCCCGAGAATGACCCCCATCCCCCACACCGCCATCGCCTTGGCGTGGCGTTCGGGCGGGTTGATGTGGAACAGCACGGCCTGCGACAGCGGCACCAGCGCGGCGCCGCACACCCCCTGCATCAGCCGGAAGACGACCAGCTGGACGAGGCTCGTCGCGGCGCCGCACAGCGCCGAGGTCACCGTGAACCCGGCGACCGAGATCAGGAACACGTATTTGATGCCGAACCGGCCGGCGAGCCAGCCGGTCAGCGGCGTCATGATCGCGGCGGCGACGATGTAGGAGGTTACGACCCAGGCGATCTGGTCTTGCGAGGCGGACAGGCTGCCCTGCATGTGCGGCAGCGCGACGTTGGTGATCGTTGTGTCGACGCCCTGCATGAACGTCGCCAGCATGATCGACGCCGTGATGGCGGCGCGGTTGGGCACGGTCCCTGCCGCCTCGCCGCGCATCGCGGGGTCACTCCATAACGGCGGAGCCGGCGGCGCGCCCCCGCCGCGGCCGACGCAGCAGCAGCAACAGCGGCACCGCGATCAGCGCGACCACCATCATCATCTTGAAGTCGTCGACATAGGCGACCATCGCCGCCTGCCGCGTCACTTCGGCATTGAGCGCGGCGATCCCCGCGGTCGTGTGCAGGGTATAGGGACCGGCCGCCCATGGCGCGTGCATCAGCGGGTTGTCGGGGCGCAGCGGCTGGACCAGCCGTGAGTGCACGATTTGCGTGTTCTCAGTCAGCAGCGCCTCGACGATCGAGATGCCGATGCTGCTGCCGATGTTGCGCATCAGGCTGAACACCGCGGTGCCCTGGGTCAGGATGTCGCGCGGCAGGGTCGAGAAGGCGACGGTGCTCAGCGGCACGAAGACGAAGCCCAGCCCGAACCCCTGGATCAGCCCCGAAACGATGACGGGCGCCATCCCCATCTGCAACGAAAACCCCGCCATCTGGCTCAGCGAGATCGCGGTCAGCGACAATCCGGCCAGCAGGATCAGCCTGGTATCGACCTTGTTGATGATGCGGCCGACCAGGAACATCGCGATCATCGTGCCGACCCCGCGTGGCGCGGTGACGAGGCCGGTGGTCACGACCGGATAGTTCATCAGGTTTTGCAACATCGTCGGCAACAGCGCCAACGTCGCATAAAGGATGATGCCGACAAAAAAGATCAGCACGACGGCGGCGATAAAATTGCGATCCCGCAACAATTCGCGCGCGAGGAACGGCCGCTCGCGGGTCGTCGCCGAGTGGACGATAAACAGGTAAAGCGCCAGCGCGGCGACGATTGCCTCGATCCAGATCTCGAGCGAGCCGAACCAATCCTTCAATTCGCCGCGGTCAAGCAGCATCTGCAACGCGCCGATCGCGATGCCGAGCGCCGCGAAGCCGAGGAAATCGAAGCGGTCGCGATGCGTGTTCCGGCTCTCGTGAATAAAGGTCAGGATGCCGAGAAAGGCGATAATGCCGACCGGCACGTTGATGTAGAAAACCCAGCGCCAGTCGAAATTATCGGTCAGCCAGCCGCCGATGACCGGCCCGGCGATCGGCCCGACCATGATCCCCATGCCCCACACCGCCATCGCCTGGCCGTGCCGCTCAGGCGGGTTGATGCGCAGCAGGACAGCCTGGCTGAGCGGCACCAGGGCGGCGCCGCAGACCCCCTGCAACAGGCGGAAGACGACGATCTGCCCGAGGCTCTGAGCAAGGCCGCACAACGCCGAGGCAACCGTGAACCCGGCGACCGAGATCAGGAACACCCGCTTGATGCCGAACGCGCCGGCCAGCCACCCGGTCAGCGGGGTCATGATCGCCGCGGCGACGATGTAGGAGGTCAGGATCCAGGTGACCTGGTCCTGCGCCGCCGACAGGCTGCCCTGGATATGCGGCAGCGCGACATTGGCGATCGTCGTGTCGAGCGCCTGCATGACCGTCGCCAGCATGATCGAGATCGTGATGGCGACCCGGTTGACCGCGGGGGCCGCGGCGCGGTTGGCCGCGCCCCTCATGGCGCTAGGGAAACTTCCAGTCAACTTGCTTCATGTTTGTTCGTCATGCCCGGCCTTGTCCCGGGCATCCGCGTGGATGCCCACGGATCAAGTCCGTGGGCTGAAGGCCCATGGGACAAGCCCGGCCATGACAGAGGGGCGGGAGCGGCGAAATGCAACCGGAACGCTCATTTCTGCGTCCCGCTGGTGTGCGCCTCGCCGGCCTGCGCCGTCCCGAACAGGTGGTCGAAAAAGCCCTCGACCTTGACCAGCCACGGTTTGCGGTAATGGGTATCGACCTCGACATTGGCGCTGAGCCCGGCATGCAGTGGTCGCGACGGGTTGTCGTTGTCGAGCACGAGGCGCACCGGCAGGCGCTGCACGACCTTGACCCAGTTGCCGGTCGCGTTCTCCGGCGGCAGCAATGAGAAGGTCAGGCCGGTGCCGGGGCTGAGGCTCTGGACTCGGGCGTTGAACGTCACGTCCGGGTAGGTGTCGATGACCACCGTGGCGGTCTGGCCCGGGTGCATATGGGTCAGCTCGGTTTCCTTGTAGTTGGCCTCGATCCAGACCCGGTTGGAGATCATCGAGAAGACCGGGGTGGCGGCGCTGACATAGGAGCCGACCTGCAACTGATCGACCTTGGTGACGATGCCCGGCTCGGCCGCGCGCACATTGGTGTAGGACAGGTCGAGCTGCGCCTTGTCGAGCGCCGCTTGGGCGGCCGCGACATCGGGGTGCTGATCGACCGGCAGGTTCGGGTCGCCGCCCAACTGGGCCAGCGCGTTGGCGAGATCGCTCTCGGCCGACGCAGCCTTCTGCCGCGCCACCTGCAGCGCATTGTATGCCTGGTCGTAGGCCTGCCGCGAGGCGGTGCCGCTGGTGACCAGCTGCCGCTGCCGGTCGTATTCGCGTTGCTGATAGGCGAGCGTCGATTGCGCCGCCTGGGCATCGGCGGATTTCTGCTTGTAGGTCGCCTTCAGCGCCTCGACCTGGAGCTTGGCTGCGGCGAGCTTGGCCTTGGCCTGCTCGGCCGCGATGCGGAACGGCCGGTCGTCGATGCGGAACAGCAGCTGGCCCTTGTCGACCCGCTCGTTGTCGTGCACCGCGACACCGACCACCCGGCCCGACACGTCGGCGCTGATCATCGTGCGCGCCGCCTGGACATAGGCATCGTCGGTCGAAACATAGCGGCCGCTCGTCAGATACCACCATGTCGCGGCGATCAGGACGACGAGCGGCCCGATGAGCATCAACGGCAGGCGCAGCCGCTGGCGCAGCGGGCGCGACGGCCGGGTGGCGATCCGCGTGTCGCGGCCGCCCCAGACGCGGCGGAAGCCGCGGGACGGCGCTTCTTGTTCGGTCGATGTCGTCACCGTCCCGCCTCCGCCGCGGCGACCGGCTCGACAGCCGTGTCGGGAAATGATTCGGAGGCGCGGCGCGGCGGCGCCGCCCGCTCGCCGTCATGATCGGGATCGACCGGCACCCGTTCCGACAGCGTGGCGTGCACCCGGCGCAACAGGTCGATCAGCAATTCCGTCTCCTCCGGGCTGAGCCGCGCCAATGCCTCGTTGCGCGTTTCGGTCGCCACCTTCCAGATTCGCCCCAAAATCGGCCGCGCCTTGGCGGTCAGGAACAGGCGGCGCGCCCGCCGGTCGCTCGGATCCGGGCGGCGCTCGATCCAGCCCGCCTCTTCCATGCGGTCGATCTGGCGGACCAGGGTCATCGGCCGGATTTCGAGAACGTCGGCGAGGCCGGCCTGATTGATGCCCTCGTTGCGGGCGAGATAGCCCAGCGTGCGGCACTGCGCCCGCGTCAGCCCGAGGCGTTTCCCGTTATGCGAAAAACGGCGCCCGAACAGGCGCGCGACATCGTTCACGAGAAACCCGAAACTGCGATCGAGATCCAATGCCCACCTCGGAATTTTGGTCATGGCGCCGCAAATAGATCGTTAGGCTGATAGTAAGCCTGAGATAATATCGAGAGTGCCCCCCGCCCAAGAGCTAGTTCCGGGGGGCTGCTCTTCGCGAATGCGATGGCTCGCGGCGGAGACGATCCCGAAAACGGGCGGCGAGCGGCCCGGCTCAGCCCTCGCGCAGGGCGGCGACAAGGGCGCGCAGCCGCGCCTCGTCCGCCGCCGCGGCGAGCGGGATGGCGAATGCGAGGGCGGTCGCGAGGCCGGCATAGCGGGCCCTCAGCCGGTCGGCGACATCGTCGTAAAGCGCGGTGACGGCGTAGGTGTCGAGCATCCGGTCATCGATCAGCGCCGGCATCTCCTCCCAGCGCTGCGCCCGCGCCAGCCCCTGCAAGGCAAGCGCCACCTCGCCGTAGCCGTCGGCTGCGAAGGCGGCATGGTAGGCCGGGGTCGAGGCGTAGAACGCGACCCGCGCGCGCACATCGCGGACCCGCTCGGCGAGCGCCGCCTCGTCGGCCGCGGTCGCGACCAAGGGCATCGCGCAGAGCGCGAACCCGGAAAAGTCGCGTCCCGCTTTCGCGGCACCGCGGCGGGCCGCCGGCAGCATGATCTCGCGCATGTAGTGCGGCGTCGCCACCGGATGGGCGCGGATACCGTCCGCCACTTCGCCGGCGACCTGGCACATATACGGGTTGACCGCCGCCAGCTCGATCGGGATGCGCGGCTGGTCGAGCGGCGCCGGCGTGAACAGCGGCACCGACAGGCTCAGGTTGTAATGCGCGCCGTGGAAATCGAGCCTAGTGCCGTTCTGCCAGGACTCCCAGATCGCGCGCACCGCCAGGACATACTCGCGCAGCCACGGCCCCGGCGGCGACCAGGCGATGCCGAAGCGCCGCTCGATATGGCCCTTGACCTGCGAGCCGAGGCCCAGGGTGAAACGGCCGCCCGACAGGCGCTGCAGGGTCCAGGCGCTCATCGCGGTGATCGCCGGGCTGCGCGGAAAGGCGACCGCGACCGCCGGCGCAAGCCCGACCCGGTGCGTCGCCTGCGCCGCCAACGCCAGCATGATGTAGGGGTCGTCCTTGGTTTCCTCGGCGATCACCCCGTCATAGCCGAGCGCCTCGGCGCGCGCCGCATCGGCTGCGACGGCGCGGATATCGAGCGGCGCCGCGGCTTCCCGCACCCCCGGATCGAGCCGCCCGAACGGCAGCAGCGTCTCGATCTTCATGCGATGCCGCCGCGGCGCCCCGCCATGCCGTTCAGGCCGCTTCCAGCCGCCCCAATTCCGCCTCGAATTCGAAACGCAGCTGGGCGCCTTCGGGCTCCGGCAGGAACAGGGTCATCTGCGGAAAGATCGTGCGGTAGAGCGACGTCCGCGTCGGCTCCCAGGGCAGCCGCTGTGCCGACCGTGCCTCGGCCAGAATTTTATGGAGGCGGGCGCGCACCTTGTCCGGGTCGGGGCGATAGGGCGGCGGTCGCGAATCGCCGAACAGGTCGGGCTGCTCCGCCGCCCGAAAGAGGTCTCCTTGCCCGCTGCGCGCCATGACGCCTCCATTCCATACCGGACTGCGCACAAGCATTATGCCCGACCCCTGTGGCAAACACGAGATGTTGCGGTCAGGCCTGCTCCGGGAAGGCCGCGCGATACGCCTCGTCGATCCGCACCATCTGATCGATCGTGAAAGCGAGGCTGTCGGCGACGGCGGAAACGTGCGCGATCTCGTCGAGCGACAGCACGCGCCCCTTCCGCGACTTCAGGTATTTATCGAGAACCTGATAGCCGCCGATACGGAACTCCCAAACCTGTTGCGGCACCAGCCCGAACGACTGTGTCTCATTGATCGTGATCGCCTGCTCGGCGGGGACGTAGCGCACCGCCTCCACCGTGTGGTCGCCCCGGCCGTGATAGCCGGCCAGCCCGCGCCGCGGCAGCTCGCGCAACAGGTGCGCCTGAACGAGCGCCCAGCCGA
>DASUKH010000093.1:0-10453 GCA_036278835.1 Allostellaceae bacterium | reverse complement strand
GTGCACAACCATCCCGACGTGCACCTGATCATCCTGCTGATCGACGAGCGTCCGGAAGAAGTCACCGAGATGCAGCGGTCAACGAAAGCCGAGGTGGTGAGTTCGACCTTTGACGAGCCGGCATCGCGGCACGTGCAGGTTGCCGAGATGGTCATCGAAAAGGCCAAACGGCTGGTCGAGCACAAGCGTGACGTGGTGATCCTGCTCGATTCGATCACCCGGCTGGGACGCGCCTACAACACGGTGGTGCCGAGCTCGGGCAAGGTGTTGACCGGCGGTGTCGATGCCAACGCGCTGCAGCGCCCGAAGCGCTTCTTCGGCGCGGCGCGCAACATCGAGGAGGGCGGGTCGCTGACGATCATCGCCACCGCGCTGATCGACACCGGATCGCGCATGGATGAGGTCATCTTCGAGGAGTTCAAGGGAACCGGCAATTCGGAAATCGTGCTCGATCGCAAGGTCGCCGACAAGCGCACCTTCCCGGCCCTCGACATTACCAAGTCCGGCACCCGCAAAGAGGAGTTGCTGGTCGACCGCGGCGTGCTCGCCAAGATGTGGGTATTGCGCCGCGTGCTGATGCCGATGGGCACCAATGACGGCCTCGAATTCCTGATCAACAAGCTCAAGGAATCGAAGAACAACGCCGAGTTCTTCGACGCGATGAATACCTGATCCCGTTAAGCGCGCGGCGGTGTCTGGTAGTTCAATCCAGACACCCGACCTTGTCGTCCCGGCGCGAAGGTCGAGACTTACCTGTCAGCCGTCCCGAGCAGTCGGACAGAGGATACCGGCCTGCGCCGGTATGACGATAAAGAGTCGATAGCTCTCCAGCACCGCGTGTCCGAGGCTCGGCGGGCCGGCGGTTACTAGAGCGGTATCCGATCAAGTCCGATCATTAAATGTTCCTCGCCCGCGGACTTGATCCGCGGGTCCACGTCTTCGGCGGCCTGAAAAGACGTGGATGGCCGGGTCAAGCCCAGCCAAGGGGACCATCGATTCCGTTTGAACGGACCCTGCTCTAACCGGGGCTGCCGCCGCCCATGTCGCCCGGCGAAAGCGACAGCCCGACGAACTGGCTGGTGCCCTTGCGGTTGAGCAGCAGCAGGATATTGCCCTTGGTAGAGGCCTGCTTCAGCTCGGTGGCGGCCTGCTCGGGGGTCCGCGCCGGTTGCCGGTCGATCGACATAATCACGTCGCCAGATTGGATGCCGAGCACGGCGGCCGGGCTGTCGGGAGCGATGCCGGTTACCACAACGCCGGTGACGCCTGTCGGAATGTGATATTTTTTGCGCAGCTCGGGGGTGACCGAGGACAGCTGTAGCCCAAGGCTCGTCGCCTCCTTGCCGGTGCTGCCCCCGGCTCCCGCCACTTGCGGGTTCTCCGGCATCTGAGCGACCTTGGCGGCAATCTGCTGCTGCTTGCCGTTACGCAGCACCTCCATCTTCAACGTATGGCCCGGCGGCGTCGCGGCGACGACCCGCGGCAGATCGTGCACCGTCTTGATCTGGTGACCGTCGGCGCTGAGGATCACGTCTCCCTGCTGCAACCCGGCATGAGCCGCCGGGCTGCCGGGATTGACCGATGCGATCAGCGCCCCCTCGGCCTTCTGCATGCCCAGGCTCTTGGCGATCGCCGGGGTTACCCCCTGCACCGCGACGCCGAGCCAGCCGCGGACGACGTGACCAGTTTCTCGCAGCTGCTGAACGACGTTCTTCGCGGTGTTCGACGGAATGGCAAAGCCGATCCCGACCGATCCCCCTGAGGGCGAGTAGATCGCGGTATTGATACCGATCACCTGGCCCTTCAGGTTAAAGGTTGGGCCACCCGAATTGCCGCGGTTGATCGGCGCATCAAGCTGAATGAAGTCATCGTACGGGCCCTCTTCGATGTTACGGCCGAGCGCCGAGACGATGCCGGCGGTCACGGTGCCGCCGAGCCCGAACGGATTGCCGACCGCGACGATCCAGTCGCCGACCTGCGTGTCGTTGCTGTCGCCCCAGGTCACGAATGGCAGCTTGTGATCGACGCTGATTTTAAGCAGGGCGAGATCGGTCTTGCTGTCGCGCCCGATCACCTTGGCGGGATAACGGCTGTTGTCCTGAAGGATGACCGTGACCTTGTGCGAATCGCCGACCACGTGATTGTTGGTCACGACATAGCCGGACGGGTCGATGATAAAGCCCGAGCCGAGCGCCACCACCTTGTGGCCGGCCTGGCCGGCCTGCGGAAGACCGTGATTGTCGAAGAACCGCCGGAGAAACTGATCGAAGGGCGAACCCGACTCGTCGCCGTCGTTGCCGCCCGGATTGACTTCACCGGGGCTGCCCTCGTCGGCCGAGCGGTCGGACATGGTGGCCGCCTCGCTGAGCTGGGCCGAGATGTTGACGACCGCCGGCAACACCCGCTCGACCAGCGGGTGCAAGCTCGGCAGGTTGATCGAGGTTTCCGTCTGCACTTGGCGTGTGATGTTCTTTTCGTGCGTATTGCCGGTCGTCCCGTTGGCGGCGGCATTATTGTTCTGTGCGCCGGCCGGCGGCGCGATCAGCAGGGCCAGCACGGCACCGCCGGCGAGGAGCCCGGATTTCCACGGCCGAGGCCTGCTTCTCGTGGCAGCGGTTGCAACTCGGTACGGGCCAACGGGCATCTGCGCCTCCCAAAGCCGGCCGCGATCCGCAGCGCCGTCGCCGCGGACCGAACTGGTCTACTTGCACCCGCACCAACCCTCGAGCCTGGAAAGTGGTTCCGAAGCCGATCGCCGGCGAGCAGCCCCTCCGCCCCATGCGATTTTGTAACAATGCTGGTATCGCCGCCTTGATGCCGCACATAGTTGATTACACCGGATTTGCCGGCCGCTATCGGCTATCCTCGACATCCGGAGACAATGCCGATGCACGGGCCGTCCCTGCTCACGCAGGACGGGAGCGGCAGAATGCCAGGATGGGAACCGCGCCGGTTCGATGTCGCGTATTACCGGTCTGTTACACGACGTTGGGATCCGGCGTCGGCAAAGCGGCGACGCGGGCGGCCGCATCGTCCGAGTCTGGGATCTTCCGATCCGTCTTTTCCATTGGTTCACGGTGGCTCTGGTGGCCGCGGCCTATGCGACATGGCGGGTCAATTGGATGGATTGGCATGCCCGGGTCGGCGAAATCCTGCTGGCGCTCCTGCTGTTCCGTCTGCTGTGGGGCGTTTTCGGCAGCGAGACGGCGCGCTTTTCCCGCTTTCTTAAGGCGCCCCGGACCGTCCTGCACCACCTGTCGCACCTGCTGCGCCGCGAACCCGATCGTCAACCGGGGCACAACCCGGCCGGCGGCTGGATGATTGTGCTGCTGATCGTGCTCCTGCTCGGCGAAACGATGACCGGAATTTACGTGGCGAATGACATCGCCGATGTCGGGCCGCTGACCGCGATGACCCCGGCCCCGGTCGCCGACGCGATCGACTGGCTGCATGCGGTCTTATGGAACGTGCTGTTGGCCGCTGTCGTGCTGCACCTGCTGGCGATCCTGGCGTATGGGGTGGCGAAGCGGCAGAACCTGTTGCTGCCGATGATCACCGGCGCCAAGACGCTGCCAGAAAACGTGCCACCCCCGAGGCTTGCCGGGCTGCCGCTAGCCGTCTTTCTCCTTGCTGTCGGCGCCGCCGCGGCCGCTCTGATCGTCCTCCTGACCTGAGGGCGCTCAGGATTTGAGCGGCGGCACCTGCCCGCGCAACTCGCAGGCCGGGTGCGTACGGGTATGCAGGTTGACGTACCACTCGCCGGCGGTGAATTGCTGAGCCTGTTCCGGGGTCAGGGTGGCCTCGCCGGTGATCGGATTGTGCGGCGGGGTACCCCGCGTGGTCAGCCAGATGACGACCGAGGCGTTTTTGCCAGGCTGTCCCGGCCCGTGGAAATGCGCCATCGTCGCCGGGCTCGACAGGCCGCTGTAATGAACCGTCCAGGTGACCTTCCGGGTCGCCGGGTCATAGGTCAGATCGGCTGTCCCGGTGGCGCTCGTTTCCACGGGCGGTACGCAATTCGAAGGGGTCAGCTTGACGTCGATCGTGGTCGGCGCGGCCCGCGCCGAGGCCGCCATGGCGACAGCGGAAAGGCACGCGGCCGCGACGAGCACCCGCCCAGGGATCGTGTTGACCATTTCATCTCCTGCGACGACCAAACCTGCATCAACCATAACACCGGCCGCGTTTCTCAAGCTGCGCAATTTTTGGAAGGGGCGCGGGCATAACCGCGGCAGCGTGTCATTCCGCGGCCAGATGAAGCGCCGGGTCGCGATCGCGCAGGACAGCCTCATAGCTGCCCTGATCGACAAGCCGGCCATGCTCCATCAACAGCACGCGGCCGAAGCCGCCCGCCGCCTGCGGCCGCGACAACGCCGCGACGATGCTGCGGCCGGGGGCGAATTCATGGCGCAGTGCGTCGAGCACACGGCTCTCGTTGGCCGGGTCGAGCACCGCGGTCGCCTCGGCGAGCGCCAGCAGCACCGGGCGCTTCAGCACTTCGCGCGCAATCGCCGCCAGCTGCCGCTGCGCCGGCGACAGGCGCGAGCCGCCATTGCCGACCTGATGGTCGAGCCCGACCAAAATCACCGTGTCGCGCAAGCCGAGCTCGTCGAGCACCGTGCCGACCGCGCTCCGGATCTCCTCGCGTGCCCCGGCTTCGCCGCTGATGATCGTGCCGAACAGCAGGTTCTGCTCGACCTGGGCGGCGGCGTTGTAACGCCCGGCATCGAAGAATTCGACGGTGCCGCGAAGCGATTCCGGGAGCTCCGCTGCGAAGGCATGGCGCGCCGCGACGATGCGTCGGCGCAACCCGTCGTCGATCAGCCCGAGCCGGTCGCGGGCGGCAACCAGCTTTGTCGCGAGACCGATCAGCCGCACCCGGTCGGGGCGCGGCAGGGCGTCGAGCCCGATCTGCTCGGCGCGCGTCAGAATGCGCTCGAACTCGTGCAGCTCGACGGTTCCGACAAAGCCGAACTCGCCGACCAGCCCCGGCTCGCTGGCGAAGGCGCCGAACAGCTCGACCATCGTCGCCGCGAGCCGATGCCCGATCCGCAGCAAATCGCCAGCCAAGCCCGTCCGCAGCAGCACGGTGCGCAGATACAGGTTCTCTGCCATGCCCTCGCCGGCGAAAGTCGGGCCGATCGCGGTACCGAACAGCAGATTTTCGGCAATCGACGCGTTGTTGTTGTAGCGCTCGGAATCGTAGCGCTCGACAAAGCGCGACAATCCCGCTTCGTGCAACCGTTGTTCCAACAGCCGGCGCGCCTCGAGAAACTGGTCGGGCGTGTCGGGGTGGCGGCCAACATCGAGCCGGCCGTGCAGTCCGAAAAGATAGACGTCGCCAGCCAGCCCAAGGAGGCGCAGCACGGCGAGGATGCGGCGGTCGAGTTCGCCGGCATCGGCGACCCCGGCCTGCGCGTAGTCGATCCAGTCGCCGCCGTCATCGGGTTCGCTGTTGCCGCTGCGCTTGGCCTCGTCGATCGCGCGGGCGCGTTCGGCATCGGCCGGACCGGCCGGCGCCGTGCCGGGGCGATGCGACAGCCCAAGCAGCAGGTTTTCGCGCAGGCTCGCCGCAAACAAATTCGTGGTTGCTCCGACATAGCCGATCAGGCGCCCGGAAGCTGAAAACGGCATCGTCAGGAGGTCGGCGCCGCCGATCGCGACTTGCCCGGCGCTCGGCAGGTAAAGCCGGGCCAGCATCTGCGGCACCGCGTCCTTGCCGCTGTTGCTCGGTCCGAGCAGCGCGGCATGCGTGCCGAGCGGCAGCGACAGGCTGAAATCGTCGAGCAGGCGAATGCCGTCGCTGTCGACCAGGCTGACATGCGACAGCACGACATCGCCCGCGACCGCCGCCGGCGGCTCGGCTTCGGCAAACAGCAGACCGGCATCTATCAGGTTGCGAACCTGGAACTGCTCGACGACCTGCTCGTACTTGATCGAGACGTCCTGCTGGTCCTGGTAGAAATCCAATAACTCCTTCCACGGCGAGGAAAGGTCCTTGTAGGCGGCGAGCACCGCGACCAGCGCGCCGAACGACAAATCGCCGATGATTACCAGGTACCCGCCGATCAGATAGAAGAAGAACGGTGTCAGTTGATTCAGGAGATTGTTGAGAAATTTTACAAAAAACTTTCGGTTATAGATTTCGAAACGGATGTTGTAGATAACACCGAGGCGGTGGGAAATGCCGGCCAACTGTCTTTGGACTGCGGAATTGGTGCGGATCTCGACCCGCGCCGCGATCGATTCGCCGATCCGGTCGGACAGCGTGCGCACTTCACGCACCCGTTCGCGGCCAAGAGCGCGGATGCGGCGCTGCATCCGCGGGATGACATAGCCCTGCACCGGATAGAGCGAGATCGCGGCAGCGCCGAGAAGCGGGTTCTGGACGAACATGAAGATGAAGATCGTCAGCAGCGTGCCGGCCTGCGCGATCGGCAGGGCCAGCGCGTCGCCGATAAAGCCGCCGACCGGCTCCAGCTCGGCGGTCAGCATGGCGATGATCTGCCCGGCGGCGGTGCGGTCGAAGCGCTGCATCGGAAAGCGCAGCACCCGCTGGTACAATTCGTACCGCAAACGGCGCAGCATGCGCTCGCCGAGCCGTCCTTTCCTGACGTTGAGGTGGTACTTGAAGGCGCCGTTGATCAGCACCAGCACCAGGAAGATGCCGCACAGCAGCGCCAGATACGGGATCTGCGCCATCGCATGGCCGAAAATCGCCCGCGGCAGGTGCTTGCCGCCGATTGCGTCGTTGATGATCAGCTTCGGCAGGTCGAGCGAGTAATAGAGGAACGGGAAGGACAGCAGGGTGACGATGACGAGATAGACCTGCTCCTTGAGGCTGTAGCGCAGGACGAACCGGTAGATCGATGGCGCGAGGGCATCGCCGTCCGACCAGCCCGCGGGCGGCAGCAATCCGCCGAGCGCCCGGCGGGCGCGATCGGCGATCGCTCTGGCTGTCGCGTGCAATGCCATCGCAGCATGCATCTCCCGCTCTGCGATTACTGAAACGCAAACGGATGTCCGCGCAAAAGCGCAGGGACCGGGTCAGGCGGATCGGCTGAAGCGCCGCCGATCCAGCGCGGCGATCTCGCCGTCCGACAAGCCCAGCACCGCGCGCAGGACCCACTCGGTATCGCCGCCCAATTCCGGCGCCGGGCCGGTCATGCGGGCAAAACTGCTCTGCCATGGCAGCCCCGGCAGGTCTCCGCCGCGAGCCGCCTCCCAAAACCCGCGCGCCCTGAGATGCGGATCATGGAGCAGGTCGGCCGAGCCGGCGAGCGCCGCCGCCGCGATATCGGCCTGACGCAAGGTGCGGGCGGCCGTCGCGGCGTCCTGACCGCCGGCCCAGGCGGCGAGCGCCTCGTCGATCGCGGCACCTTGCGCTATCCGCCCGGCCGCGCCGAGGCCGACAAGCGATGACAAGCCGGGGACGATCTCGCACAGCGCGCGCCATTGCGTGTCGCTCGCAACCGCAAGGCTCAGCCAGGAATCATCGCCGGCGCAGGGATAGGCGCCGTGCGGCGCCTGCCGCTCGGAGCGGTTGCCGCGCGGTTGCGGCGGCGTCCCGAGCTGCGCCGCGATCAGCGGCCCGGCCATCGTCCAGAGCATCGCCTCAAGCATCGAGAAATCGATCCGCGCGACACCGCCGGTCCGCCGCCGCCATAATGCCGCCGCCGCGACAAAGGCAAGCATCAGGCCGCACATCGGGTCGAGCCAGGCGAGACCGACCCGCGGCGGTCGGTCGGGGTGGCGGTTGAGCCCGGCGAACCCGGCATAGCATTGCAATAAGGTGCCGTAGGCGACGGCGCGCGCCTCCGGCCCCGTTCGCCCAAGCCCAGAAGCCGAGATGTAGATCAGTCCGGGATTGACCGCAGCGAGATCGGCTGCGCCGAGCCCCAACCGGTCCATGACCCCGGTCGCGAAATTTTCGATCAGCAAATCCGAGCGCGCCGCCAACGCGCGGGCGATCGCAACCTCTTCCGGCTTTTTCAGATCAAGCACGATCGCTCGCTTGCCTTGCCCCAGCACGCTGTGGAGTTCGGAAGCACGGCCGGGATCGCCGCGGCCTGGCGCTTCAACCTTGATGATTTCTGCTCCCATCGCCGCGAGATAGCGGGTCGCCGTCGGTCCGGCGATCACCCAGCTGAAATCGAGCACCCGTACCCCGGCGAGCGGCCCTTTCCCTGCCGCCGGTTGGCGCCGATCGTCGGTTGGGATCGGCGCCACCGGTGCAATCGTCAAACCGAACGGCGATCCCGGCACGAGCACCGGCCGGCCGGTGATCGCGAGCGACCGCCAAAAGCCGCGCGCGGCGAGCTGCGGCGAGGCGAGCTGCTCCAGCGGCTCGCGCAGCGGGAAACTCGGGACGTGCGCATCCTGGGCCCGGTCAGCGATCCATTGCTTGTCGTGCTGCCGGCTCCACGCGCACATCAATTCGTGGAGCGCATTCCAATTGGCCACCCGGTCGGGCTTGGTCGCAAATAGCGGGTCGCCGCCCCAGTCGGGCGACCCCATCACGGTCAACCACGCGGCCCATTGGTGGTCGTCGCGCGGAGAAATCGCGGCATAGCCGTCGGCCGACGGCAGGATGCAGACGGTGGCGCCGTTGCCGTCGGCGAGCCGCTTGCGCGACCACTGGCGGCCGCCGGTGCCGGCGCGCGCCAGCTCGGTAATCGCGATCGTCGATAGCGCCTCCTGGATCGATACATCGATCGAGGCCGGGCGGCCGGCCACCGCCGCCTGCATCGCCGCGCAGGCGGCGGCGACGCCACCGATAAAGGCGGTTTGCGCGCCGACCGGCCGGATCGGCGCCTCGGCGAAATCGTCCACCTGCCCGGTCAGCATACGGGCGATGCCGCTCGCGTAGAACAGGGTGAGGTCGCTTGCCGGATCGTCGGCGGCGGGGCCGGTCTGCCCGAACGGCGAGATCAGCACCAGCACCGCGCGCTCGTTACGCCGCCGCAGGGCGGCAGCATCGCGGCCCCGCGCGCGCAACGCCCTGGGGCCGCCCTCGCAGACGATGATGTCGGCCGCCGCTATGGCATCGAGCAACAGGCGTTGCTTGCCGGCGTTCAGATACTGCGCCAGAGGCGTCGAATCGTCGGGGTCGACGCAGCCGACCGCCGCGCCGATATCGGAGAACAGGCGACCGCATACCGCAGCGGCAAGGCCGCCGCCGATCTGCACGACAGAAAGCCCTTCGACGAGCGACATGCTACACCCTCCGGCGAGGCCGAACCCCAACGATAGCAGACCCGGCGGATGATCCCGATCACGCACGACATCGCCATTGCCGAAGACGAGATAGAGGAGGTGTTTGTGCGAGCCGCCGGTCCCGGCGGGCAGAATGTCAACAAGGTGGCAACGGCGGTGCAATTGCGCTTCGACGCGTCGCGGTCGCCCGCGCTCGATGAGGGGATGCGGGCGCGGCTGCGGCGCGCCGCCGGGCGGCGCATGACGCAAGACGGGGTCCTCGTGATCACCGCCCGGCGCTTCCGCACCCAGGAGCGCAACCGCGCCGACGCACGCGAACGCCTCGTCGAGCTGCTGCGGCGGGCCGCCCGCCCGGCCGCACTGCGCCGGCCGACCCGCCCGACCGCCGCCGCGCGCCTGCGCCGCCGCCAGGAGAAACAGGCGCAGAGCGCGCGCAAGGCGCGGCGCCGGACGCCCGGACCGGAGTAGCCAAACCGGAACGGTTGAGAAACCTCAGCCGGTGCGCGCCTGGTCCGGCCAAGTGTCGCGGTGCTTCGGATAGACCTCGTCCCGTACGTCGTCTATCCACCGGGTCGTCAATCCGGGGACTTCGACGATCTCGGCCCGCACCGCGGTCTCGTCGAAGATGTAGCGCACCGCGCCGAGCCGCTTGTCGCCCGGCATCGGCGGCTGTGTCGCCGGGCCGCACAGAAAGGCCGAGGACGGGCACCAGACATAGAGGGTGTCTGCGACGGTCAGCCGGTGCGCCTTGTGCAGGTGGCCGCTGGCCACCAGCCTCACCCGGTGCCGCGCGAACAGCGTCAGCAAGGCCCGGCGCGGCTCCGGGCGCATCGCCCAGTAGCCGCTGTCGCCTTCGTTCGGACTGTCGAGGAACAGCGGCCGATGCAGAAAACACGCAATGGGCCGGCCGGCCGCCTCACATAGCGCGGCATCGAGCCAGGCGAGCTGCTCCTCTTCCTGTGGCAGCGCGCTGCCGATCACCATCGCGTCGATGCCGACGAGGCGCCAGTTCCCGATATCGAGAACCCAGCGGTCCGGGCCGAAATGGCGGCTCCAGCGCGCCAGCCGCTCGGCGGTGACCGGTTGATGCCGGTGGTTCGAATCGCCGACATCGTGGTTGCCCGGCACCGACTGGAGCGGGATTCCCAGACCACCCAGCAGTTCGGCGCACCAGAGCAGATCCGCCTCGGTCCCGGCGCCGTCCACCGTCACGTCGCCGGTATGAATCACGAGGTCC
>DASUKH010000092.1:0-18338 GCA_036278835.1 Allostellaceae bacterium | reverse complement strand
GAAGGCCTGACCAAAAAACCGAGCAGCAACCGGTTGGGCGGTCCGCGCGCGGCATGCTATGAACCGGCCATGACGGCTCTGCCCATCATGGCGGCCCGATCCGCCTTTCTCTGCTCGGCTCTGATAATGGCATTCGCTTGCTCGGCGTCAGCCGCGCCGCCGCAACCGGCCGGCAAACCGACAGTGCTGCACCTGAGCCAGACCGCCGAACGGCAGCTTCCCCGCGATCTCCTGCATGTCGAGATGCGGGTGGAGAACGCTGCCGGCGACCCGCAGCTCGTGCAGGCCGCGATCAACCGGATCATGTCGCGGGTCCTGCCGGAGCTGCGGCAGGTGAACGGGATCGAGGTCGAAACCGGCACCTACACGGTCCATCGTGTCACCCCGGAGCATGGTCCGGCCGAGTGGCGGGGCATCCAGACGCTGACTCTCTCCGGAACGGATTTCGGCCTGCTTCTCAACCTGGCGGGCAGGTTGCAATCCGAGGGGCTGGTCATGTCCAATCTGGTTTATGAAGCATCACCTAAGACGGTGCGCGGTGCCGAGGACGAATTGACCGCCGCGGCGCTTTCGGCGCTTGGACGCCGGGCGGCGGAAATCGCACAGCAGCTTCACCTTACCGTCACCGGCTATCGCGACCTGACGGTCGGCAACGCCGAGTCGGGCGGACCGCCGATGCCGCGTTTTGCGGCGGTCGGGGCGGCGATGGCTGCGCCCGCGCCGGTCGGTGCGGCTGGCAAGGCGACGGTCCGGGTTACCGTCAATGCCGAGATATTGCTCGCCGCCCAGGGGCCGTGAGGGAGATTTCCGCGTCGCATCGGCCGGCGTATTTCTGGCTACGCGGCGGCGCCTGATCGGTGGCAGTCTGGCAGCCAGAGCGAGCCGATAGGGCGGGGAGGAATACGCGATGAGCGATCGGGCGATGATGAACGGCGCGGAATGGCTGGCGCGGGCCTTGGCCGGGACCGGCATGAGCCATGTCTTCTTTGTCGAGTCGGTGCTGCGGCGCACCCTGTTGCAACTGGAGGATCTCGGGGTTAAGCCGATCCTCGCCCATTCCGAGAAGGCGGCGGCCTATATGGCCGACGGCTATGCCCGTGTGCTGGGTCGCCCGGGAGTGTGCCTGGCGCAGTCGGTCGGTGCCGCCAACCTCGCCGCCGGGTTGCAGGACCCCTGGCTCGGCCGCAGCCCGGTCATCGCGCTGACCGGCCACAAGGAGCCGTCCTTTCAGCACCGCAATTCCTACCAGGAGATCGCGCACGCGCCGCTGTTCTCCGCTGTCACCAAATTTTCCTCGCCTGTCTATGAGACCAGCGAATTGCCGCGGTTGCTGCGCCATGCGTGGCGCGCCGCGCTGTCCGACACGCCGCGTCCGACCCATCTCGATTTCAACGGGTTGCAGGGCGACGTGATCGAACTCGGCCAGACCGCCGAGCCGCCGGTCCTCGAAGACGCGGCGCGCGCCATCCCGCTGCACCGGCCGGTCGCCGACACGCGCGATCTCGAACGCGCCGCCGCGCTGCTGCTCGGCGCAAAGCGGGTGGCGATCGTCGCCGGTGACGGCGCCCTCGCCTCCGATGCCGGGCCGGAGGTTTTGGATTTGGCCGAAGCGCTGGCGGCGCCGGTCGCGACGAGTTTGGGCGCCCGCGGGCTAATCCCGTCGCGCCACCGTCTCGCCGCCGGGGTTGCCGGCAGCTATTCGGCGCCGCCCGCCAATCGCATCGTTTGCGGCGCCGATCTCGTATTCTTCATCGGCTGCGATACCGGCGACCAGGTCACGTTGAACTGGACGGTGCCGGCGATCGACACGCGGATTGTGCAGCTCGAGGCCGATCCGCTCGAAATCGGCCGCTCCTACCCAAACACCTTCGGCGTCGTCGGCGACCCGAAGGCGAGCCTCGCGCGACTTGTCGAGATTGTCGGCCGACCGGCGCGCGACGGCGGCTTTGCCGAGGAGGCGGCGCGCATCGTCGCCGACTGGCATGCCGGGATGGCCGCGCTCGTCGAAAAGAACACCGCGCCGATCACAGTCGAGCGGCTATGCGCCGAAGTGACCCGCGCCCTGCCGGAGGACGGCATCCTGGTCGCCGATACCGGCTATTCCGGCATCTGGACCGGGACGATGATCGATCTGAACGGCGCCGGGCAAGGCTATCTGCGCGCCGCCGGCTCGCTCGGCTGGTCGTTCCCGGCGTCGCTCGGCGCGCAATGCGCCGCAGGCGCCCGCAAGGTCGTCTGCTTCACCGGCGACGGCGGGTTCTACTACCACCTGCCGGAACTGGAGACGGCGCGCCGCTGCAACATCCCGCTGACCGTCGTCGTCAACAACAATTCCGGTTTCGGGCAGAACCTGACCGGCGTCAATCGCATCGCCGGCAACCGCCCGGGGCGCGGCGAGGAATTGATCCGCTTCGGGCCGACCGATTTCGCCGCGGTCGCGCGGACCTTCGGAGTGGCCGGCATCCGCGTCGAGCAGCCCGACCGGCTGGCGCCCGCCTTGTGCGAAGCGCTCGATACCGCGGCCGCGGTCGTGGTCGATGTCGTGACCGATCTCGAACCGCGCGCCCCCGCCCCGTGGGCCCCGCCGGGGCCGGGTTGAAGCGCGTTCAATCGGCGGCCTCGGCGTAGCCGTCGACCAGGGCAATTCGATCCGGCCCGTGATGACCGTCCGGCGCGCCCTTCGGGAGGCCGTTGGCGAGCAGGTAGGTCGCCCGGTTCGAGGCGACATCGTATTGGGGACGCCCGGCGGCGGCGAACTGAGGGCGCGCGCGCACCCGCTCGGCGAGTTCGAGGTGATTGCCGACATCGAAAAACTCGATCCGGTCGCGGTGGTATTCGGCGAATTGCAAAAAGGTGTGGGTGCGCGAGGCGATGATCCGGCAGCCAAGCTCCAAAGCCTGCGAGATCGGCCCGGACGCGGATTGTCCGACTTCGAGATAAGGGAGGACCACCGCGTCGCAGATCGCCATGCCGCGTAGAAAGGCATTGTCGTCCAGCGCCCCCATGAAATGGATGCGGCCGGACAGGTCGCGCGGGTGGGCGCCGGTCAGCGCGCGCAGCGTGTGCTCGGTATCGACGACAAAGGCGGGCGTGCCGGAAGTAGCCGCCAGCCGCTCGTAGAGGCTCGTTTCCATGTACGCCTCGTCGAACAGCGAGGAAATGTACGGGTGCCGCGGTTGCCTGGACGCGATCTCCTGCGGGTGCAGGCCGCCGAAGATCAGCAGGCGGTAGTGTTCGGGCAGATAGGCCAATGCCCGGATCGCGGTGGCAAACCCCTTGTATTCGTTCAAAAACCCAAACACCCCGACCAGCACCGCCTCGGCCGGCAGATTTTCGAGCATCGGAAAATGATGCCGAGATGCGTCGGCGCGCACGGCGGCGATCTCGGCGGCGCCGAGAAAGGCCAGCGGGTGATCGAACACCTGTTTTATCCCGTAGAGATAGCGCGCATCGAACAGATCGCGGCGGTTGTGCACGATCGCGCTGACCGGCTTGTAGGCCTGGGCCCGGCGCAGTTGCCGGGCGATGCCGTAGGACAGCAAATGGCCGCGCCGGAAATCCGCGTGCAGGCGCGCGGCCTCCCTGAACCGGAGCCGCAGCGCCGCCCGCCCGATCGCGGCCGCCGAGAAGGCGGGCGGCTTCAGCAGCGTGTGAAAGGTGACCGAAAGCCGTGGCGCCGCTGTCGTGAGCCAGGCGAACCGCCGCAGGATATCCGCCGCGTCGCGCCCCAGCGTGCCGTATTCGAGCTGCAGATTGACCGCATCGAAGCGGCGGATCGCGCGGCAGATCTCGCGGACGTGGCGATCCGCCAGCCGGCGCACCGCGCGGTGCGGGTTTCGCAGCAAATACTGATTGAGATCGAAGACCGTGATGTCGAAGGTGTCGTCGAGCTGCCGCCGCAGTGCCGCCGTATAGGCGGCGATGCCGCACAATCGGCTCGCGGTCGAGACGATCGCCAGCCGTTCGCGGCGGGCGGGCGGCGGCGAGGCCGTCCGAGCGGCGGGGGCAGCGGGGTCCGAGGAGCGAAATGCGAAATTCGCCATGGTGCTCTCCTCAAGGTGCGGATCTGCGGCTTTGGTGCTCCGGCGGCGCTATGTGAGGTGGTCGCGGACCGAGCGGACGGCCAGCCCGCCGATGCCCCAGACCGCGAACGCCATCAGCGCCACCGTGCCGACATTGCGCCAGCGCCTCGGATAAAGTGCCTCTTCCGGCAGGCTGGGAGGGATGAAGCTGGCGATATACACCTGCTGGCGGCTGGCGTTGGCGCGTGCCGCGTCGAGCCGCTGCATCGCATGCTGATAGGCCGCCTCGGCAAACCGGCGCTCGCTGTCCAGTTCTTCATACGAGCCAAGCAGGCCGGAAAGCGCCGTCGGTTGCGCCGGGCCGCTTCCGGTCATCTGACGCCCGAGAAGTCGCCGTTCCTTTTCGAGCGAGCGGATGCGCGCTTTCAGCACCCGGACCGATGGTGCGTCGGCGCTCATATAGGAGCGCAGCGTCGTCAGTTCGGCGTTGGCACCCGCCAGATCGCCGTTCAGCAGCCCGGCGAGCCGCCCGGTCTGCGCGGCAGCGCGATCGGGATCGATCAAACCGGCGTGGTCGCGGAACGCGGAGATCTTGCCGAGAACGGCGCGCAACCGGCCTTGCGCGCGCGATACCTCGGCCTCCGCATCGTCCAATGCATCGTGCCGCGCCCGCTGCGACAGATCGTTTACGAGGCGCTCCGAGGCGGCGACGATCGCCCGCGCCAGACGCAGCGCGGCGGCCGGCGCGAAGGCGCGCACCCGCACCGTCACGGTGCCGGTCGCCGGGTCGTAGAACGGATCGACCTGCCCCTGCCAGTAGCGTTCCAGCGCCTCGGCGGGGGCCGGCTCGCGGAGCCGCGACCACCAGTCGGCAGCCGGCGGCGAGAACAGCCGGCGCAAATCGATCGAGGCGCCGATCCGGTCCAGCATCGCCCGGCTGTCGATGTACTGGACGAGCACCTGCGACTCGAGCCCCGCCGAATGCGGCGCCGCGCCGGTCAATAGCGACAGCGGATCGCGCCGCGGCGCTTCCGCCGTGCTGAGCGTAAAGCGGAATTCGGCGACATACTGATCGGCGGCAAGCACAAAATAATAGAAGGCGGCGGTGAGGGTCGGCAGCAGCACGATAACCAGAAAGCCCAGACCCTGCGGCAGCCGGAAGCCGGAAGCCGGGCGAAAGGGCCGCAGCATTGGCGGCCCGGCGGCCCGCTCGGCTGCAACCAGCGCGCGCCCCCCGGCCAGTGCCGGCGGCGTGGCGGCCGGGGCCGCCTCGATTGGCGGCTGTGCAGGGGCCGCGGTCCCAGGCCGGGCGATCCCGATGGCGCGGGCCATCGCTGGACGGAGCCGGATCACGCCGCTGTCCCCAGCATTCGGCGGTAGTGCGAGAAGGCTTCGGCCAGGTCGTCGAAGACCTGCAGCCGGCCGCCGGCCAGGATCGCGCCGCGGTCGCAATACTGGCGGATTGTATGGCTGTTGTGGGTCGCGAGGATGATGTCCGAGCGCCGCAGCCGCTCGCGAAAAGCCAGCGCGCATTTGCGGCGGAAATGCTCATCGCCGATTTCGGTCACCTCGTCCACCAGATACACGTCGAAATCGATCGCGAGGCAGGCGGCGAAGGCGAGCCGGGCCCGCATGCCGGACGAGTAGGTCTCGAACGGCATGCGGAAATATTCGCCAAGCTCGGCGAATTCCTCGACAAAACGGATGGTCGGGCGCACCGCGGCGCCGTAGATGCGGGCGATGAACGCGACGTTTTCGCGGCCCGACAGCGCGCCGTGAAAGGTGCCGCCGAAGCCGAGCGGGAACGACACCCGGGCGCGGCGGCGGATGGCGCCGCGATCCGGCAACTCCGACCCGGCGAGCAGCCGGATCAGCGTCGACTTGCCGGCTCCGTTGGCGCCGAGTATCCCAAAATTGTGCCCGGCCGGGAAATCGACCGTCGCCTCGGCCAACACCACCCGCCTTCCGGCCGGCGTGGCGTAGGATTTGGCGACCCGGTCGAGCGCGATCACAGCGGCAGGCTCAGCCGGCGCCGCAACAGCCGCTCGACCGCGAACCCGCAGAGGAGCGCCAGCACCGCGACGCCGACGAGGTAGGGGCGGTCGAGCCAATGCGGCCGGTAGCTCGCGAAAAACCCGGCGCGGAACCAGTCCACCGAGTGCAACAACGGGTTCCAGGCGAGCGCGTTGCGCACCCATTCCGGCATGATGCCCGGTACGTAAAAGATGCCGGAAATGAAATAAAATACCCGGTTCAGGTGGTTGAACGCCTTCTCCCAGGACCGGAAGAAGACCGTCACGACCGCATTGACGTAGCCGAGCCCGCAGCCGAGCGCGGCGGTCGCCAGCAAGGCCATCGCCGAGGTCCAGAGATCGTCCGGCATTTGCGCCACGCCGATTGCACCGAAACCGGCGAGCAGGATCGCCGCGACGACCACGTCGGTCATGACCTCCAGAAGGCCGCGCGCGGCGATCACGTCGAAGCTGGTGACCGGCGGCAATTGCAACAGCGGCGCATTGCCGGTGATCGCGTGGCTCATCCCGCTGCTGCTGTGGACGAAGACGTGATAGGGAATGAGGCCCGTGTAATAGAACAGGAAGAAATGCGTGCCGATCGGCGGTTTGCCGTGCATCAGAACGGCGAAGGTCGCCGACAGCAGCGAGATGTGGAGGATCGGTTCGAGCAGCGCCCAGCCGTAACCGAGCCGGGCATCGGCAAAGCGGGTGCGCGTCTCGCGCACCACCAGCGCCCCGATCACCCGGCATTGCGCCCGCAGCCGATCGCCGAAAGCAGGCGGCGGAAGCGGCGGCCGCGGCATTCGCGCCGCCGCCTCGCCGAGCACGACATAATCGCCGTCGATCGTCTCGAGCCGCCGGTCGAGCAGATGCAGCACCGCCTCGGCGGATACGCGATCATCGGGAAACCGATGCAGCAATTCGCCACCGACCGCGGTCGCCTCGCGCACCAGGCCGGCGGCCAGATAAAGCCCCATCTGGACACGCCGCGGCTCCGCCGAGTCCGGCAGCAGCGCGGCGGAGCGGCCGAAGGCGGCGGCGGCGCCTTCGGTATCCCCGAGCCGCCAGAACAGGTGGCCGCGATGCAGGTGGTACTCAGCCTCGTTCGGCGCGGCGGCAAGGGCGTGTCCGATCGCCGCGAGGGCGGCATCGTATTCCCCGAGCAGCATCTCGGCGGCCGAGAGCAGCCGCCACAGGCGCGGCGCGGCTCCGCTCTCGGTTTGCGCCAGCTTGCGGAGCAGGTCGGCGGCTTCAGCCGGCCGGCCGCAACGCATCAGGATCTCGGCGGCATCCGCGGCTTCCTGCACGCCTTGCGGCTGCGCGGCAATCGACCGTCGCGCCGCCGCGGCCGCCTCCGCGCCGCGGCCCAGCATCGCGAAGGCCGCCGCCAGGGCGCCGAGCGCGCGGGCGCTCCCCGGCTGCAGCCGGACCGCGTGATCGAGGCACAGCAGCGCCGCCCGGCCGCGCCCCGCCTCCAGTAGCAGCAATCCGGCATGGCAGGCGTATTCGCCGTCATGCGGGGCAATTTCGACGGCGCGCAGCGCCGCCGCGACCGCGTCGTCAATCCGGCCGGCAGTCGCGAGCATGCCGCTCAGGTGACGATAGCCCTCGGACCAGTCCGGGCGCCGATCGAGCATCGCGCGGTAGGCCTGGGCGGCCTCGGCGGGGCACCCGCAATTGCTGAATACCCAGGCACAGATGCGCAATGTGTCGAAATCGTTAATGGCGTCCGGCAACGCCCGCCGGCAGCATTCGACCGCCTCCGCACCGCGACCCTGATGCAGCAGCGCCTCGCCCAGCCGGCTGTTTTCAGCCGCCGGCGAGCGGCCGGATTGCTCTTCGTTTCTGAGGTAAACGAGGCATTCGTGCAGCGCTCCGTTGTCCAGCGCCGACCAGAATGAGGCGGCATCGACCGCAAGTGCTGCGTGGTGTTGCGTCGCTCTTCTCTATCAATGCGAGTAATTGCCAGTACCAAATGAACCAGAGCGCGCTTACCGTAGCGCCGATCGCGGTTCGTCTTCAATAATATTGATAAAATGATATTTATCACACCGATAGGATCGGTGACCGGTGGCGGCGCTGCCGGGTCCGTTTTCTGTTGCCGATCGCCGCCCCGATGCCGCAGTTATGGCCGCTGCGAAAAGGGGAGCAGCCCATGAAGTTCGGCGTCTTTGTCAATGCCCAGCAGCCGCGCTCGGACGATCCGGTACGGCGCTTCCGCGAGACGGCGGCGCAGGCGCGGCTGGCCAAGGAGGCCGGGTTCGACGCGCTGGCCGCCGGACAGCACTTCCTGTCGCCGCCCTTTCAGTCGCTGCAGAGTCTGCCCATGCTGGCGCGGCTCGCCGCTGAGGCGCCTGGATTGGAGCTGTGTCTGTCGGTACTGCTGCTGGCGATGCTGAACCCGGTGCAGACCGCCGAGGAGGTCGCCAGCCTCGACATCATGTCGGAGGGGAGGGCGGTATTCGGCATCGGCATCGGTTACCGTGATGTCGAATTCGAGGCGTTCGGCATGACCGCGGGCGAGCGGGTGCCGCGCATGCTTGAGGCGTTGCAGCTGATAAGGCGGCTGTGGAGCGAGGAGGTTGTCGATTTCGAGGGCCGCTTCTTCCGGGTGCACAACGCGACATGCACGATCCGCCCGGTGCAGAAACCGACGCCGCCGATCTGGATCGCCGCCAACGCCGACCGGGCGGTGCTGCGCACCGCGCGGATGGGCCTGCCCTGGTTCATCAACCCGCACGCTGCCCTGCCGACGATCGAGCGCCAGTGGCAACGCTATAAGCAGGCGCTCGCAGAGGCCGGGCATCCGTTGCCGGCATCGCGTCCAATCGCACTCGAGGCGCATGTCGGCGCGACCCATGAAGAGGCGGTCGAGACGGCGCGGCCTTATCTCGAAGCCAAATACGCCGCCTACGCGGAATGGGGGCAGGACAAGGCGCTGCCGGGCGAGGTGAGCTTCCGGGTGCCGTTCGACGAACTGGCGCGCGACCGATTCATTCTCGGCACCCCCGACGAGGTCATCGCGCAAATCGAGGAGCGGATCGAGCGCCTGGAGTCGAACTACCTGATCTTCCGCATGGGCTGGCCCGGCATGGAAGCCGTCAAGGTCACCCGGGTCATTGCGATGATGGGCGACAAGGTGCTGCCCTATTTCCACAAGAAATACGGGCGGGGTTAGATCCTGTGGGCATTTAGCCGTCGTTCGCTTGGCTCAGCAAGGTGAGTGCGAAGGGTCCTCCCCCGCTTGCGGGGGAGGTGGCGAGCGAGGCGAGCCGGAGGGGGCGCGGGCGGGCGATCAAAGTGCCCCCTCGACCGTGCTTCGCACGGTCCCCCTCCCCCGCTTCGCGGAGGAGGAGCCACCAGAAACCAAGTATCCACTGGACCTGGCCGCCGGGAACGGGTCAGGCCGCCTGCCGCAGATAGTGGACGCTGAACAACTCGTCGCGGTCGGTCCAGGTGTGGACCGGCACGAAACCGGCGCGGCGCGCCAGCGCGTGCAGCTCATCGACCGCGTATTTATACGAGTTCTCGGTATGGATTAATTCGCCCGCATCGAACCGGAACCGGCGGCCGGCAATCGTCGCGTTCTGGTCGGCGAGGCTCTTCAGGTATAGCTCCATCCGGCCGCGCCCGGCATTGTAGAAGGCGACGTGCTCAAAACAATCGACATCGATGTCGCCGCCGAGTTCGCGGTTGATCCGTTCGAGGAGGTTCAGGTTGAAGGCGGCGTTGACCCCGGCGCGGTCGTTGTAGGCGGCGTCGAGGATTGCCGGGTCCTTTTTCAGATCGGCGCCGATCAGCATCTCGCCCTTGGGACCCAATAGTTCGGCGCAATTGCGCAGAAAGCGGACCACCGCGTCCGGCTCGAAATTGCCGATCGTCGAGCCGGGGAAAAACCCGACCCGCTTGCCGGCCGGCCCGGACAGCGCCGGCAGCTGAAACGGCCTTGTGTAATCGGCGCATACCGCAACCACCGGCAGGCCGGGGAAATCGGCGGCCAGCTGGGCGGCCGCCTCGCGCAGGTGCTCGCGCGAGATGTCGACTGGAATATAGGCGGCCGGCCGGTCGAGCGCCGCCAAGAGGATGCGCACCTTGACGCTGGCGCCGCTGCCGAACTCGATGAGCCGGCAATGCGGGCCGATCTGCCGGGCGATGTCGCCCGCAAACTCCTCGAGGATCGCGATTTCGGTGCGAGTCAGGTAATACTCCGGAACCTCGCAAATCCGCACGAACAGTTCCGAGCCTCGCTCGTCGTAAAAGAACTTGCAGGGCAGCGATTTCGGGGTGCGTTGCAGGCCCGCGAACACCGCGTCGCGGAAATTTTCTTCGCCGGGCGCCAGATCGTGAAACCCGAAAACGTCGCCTTCCGCCATTCAACAATCCTCCGCCAGCCGCAATCCGGAAAACGCCCAACGTGCCGCAGGCGGGAAGAAATTGCGATAGGTAATGCGCAGATGCCCGGCCGGGGTCACCGCGGCGCCGCCGCGCAGCACCATCTGGTTCGACATGAACTTGCCGTTGTACTCGCCGATCGCGCCGCCGGCCGGCCGAAAGCGCGGATAGGCAACATAAGGACTGGCGGTCCATTCCCAGACGTCGCCGATCATCTGGCGAAGCCCCGAGGCTCGGTCGCGTGGCCCCCACCCTGACCCTCTCCCACCTGCAGGGGAGGGGATATCAAGAGACCCTCCCCCGCTGACGGGGGAGGGCTGGGTGGGGGCATCGGGGCACGGATGAGAATGCCCGCTATCTGCAAGATTGCCGGCAAGCGCCACATTGGAAGCGGCAATTTCCCATTCCGCCTCGGTCGGCAGCCGGCTTCCGGCCCAGCGGGCAAACGCATCGGCCTCGTAGAAGCTGACGTGGCACACCGGTTCCGCCGGTTCGACCCGGCGCTCGCCCGAGAGCGTGAAGAGGCGCCATTCGCCGTCCGCGCAGCGCCAGTAGAGCGGCGCCTGCCAGCCCTCCTCCTGAACCCGCGCCCAGCCCTCGGACATCCAGAATTCCGGCCGCCGATAGCCGCCATCCGCGATGAAATCGAGATATTCGCCGCAGACGACCGGATGGGCGGCCAGACGGAACGGGTCGAGCCACACCTTGTGCCGCGGCCCCTCGTTGTCGAACGCGAAGCCGTCGCCGGAATGACCGATCTCGACCAGCCCACCCTCGAATTCGACCCAATGCCGCCGCGGCACGGCGGCAACAGCGTGCGGCCGCGGTGCCTGGTAGGCCGGCAGCAGCGGGTTGGCCGAAAAGACGTGCTTGATGTCCATCAGGATCAGTTCCTGATGCTGCTGCTCGTGGTTGAGGCCGAGTTCGACAAGCGGCGCGGCCTCGCGCCAGACCGGCTCCGCCGCCGTCTCGATCAGCCGCCGCATCGCGGCGTCGACATGCGCGCGATAGGCGCCCACCGCATCGCGGCCCGGCCGCGACAGCAGCCCGCGCTGTGGCCGCGGATGGCGCGGACCCGCCGCTTCGTAATAGGAGTTGAACAGATAGGCGAAGGCCGGGTCGAACGGCTGGTAAGCGGGGGCGAGCGGGCCGAGAATAAAGATCTCGAAAAACCAGCTGGTATGCGCCAGATGCCATTTCGTCGGGCTGACATCGGGCATCGACTGGATCGCCTGGTCCTCCGGCGACAGATTGCCGGTCAGCGCCTCGGTTTCGCCGCGAACCTTGTCGAAATAGAAGCGAACCGCCGCGCGGTCGCCGCGCGCCGGCTGCGGAATGCCTGTATCGAACAAAAAGGCTTCCCCCGATTGAGCGGGTTGCTGCCCGCAAAAACACCCTTTGCGCCGCTTCGTCCCGCGCCGCGCTTTGCGCGAACGGGGGAGGCATCGGGGGCATATGGCGGATAGCTCCGGCCCTGTAAACCCCGTTTAAGCCATTTCGGGGCCGGCCGGCCGGCGGTGGCCTATTCGATCAGCAGCAGGGGGGCGCCGTATTCAACAGGCGTTGCGTCTTCGATGAAGACTCGGGTCACCTGCCCCGCGCGCGGCGCGCGGATTTGGTTCATCACCTTCATCGCCTCGATGATCAGCAGGGTCTGGCCCTCGCTGACCCGCTCGCCGATTTGCACGAAGGGCGCGGCGCCGGGCTGCGGCGCCAGATAGGCGACCCCGACCATCGGCGAGGTCAATGCGCCGACAACCGCGGCGGCGTCGTCGGCCGGCGCCGGTTCGGCCGGAGCTGGCGGCGGCAGTGCATGCCCGGCGCCGGCATATCCGTTCGCCGTGTGCCCGTTCGCCGCGGACGGGGGCGGCGCCGCCGGCAGTTGCGGTTCGCGTGCCACCCGGATGCGGTGATCGCCAATGGCGTATTCGATTTCGGTCAGCCCGGTCTCGGCGAGCAATCCGGCGAGCGCCCGGATCACCTCGGCATCAGGCGCCAGCGGCCGGCGCCCCCCGACCTTCACCGTCCGGCCTCGTCGGTTTCGGTTTCGATCACGCTCGCCAGCGCTTCCAACGCCAGCTCATAACCCTGCGGCCCGAGGCCGCAAATAACGCCGCGCGCGGCGAGGCTGACGTAGGAATGGTGGCGGAAGGCCTCGCGCCGGAAAATATTCGACAGGTGGACCTCGATAACCGGCAGCCCGGCCGCGTTCAACGCATCAAGCAGCGCGATCGAGGTATGGGTCAGCGCGCCGGCATTGAGGATGATCCCGTCCGCCGCCTCGCGCGCCTCGTGAATCCAATCGACCAGCTGGCCTTCATGATTGGTCTGGCGGAACTCGATCGCGAGGTCGAGCGCGGCGGCGCGAGCGAGGCAGCGCTGCTCGACATCGGCCAGCGTATCGTAACCGTAGGTGGCGGGCTCGCGGACCCCGAGCAGGTTGAGGTTCGGCCCGTTCAGAATAAAGACGGTCGGCAATAACGGCTCCGTTCGGCTGGCGCCTTATAACACGGGCGGACCTCGCGGCAAGGAGTGCGCCGGAACCGCCTGAAACAGCGACAGATCGGCGCGCCGGCCGGGCGGCGGCGGCCTGGGGTTTCACCGGCCGGATTCGCGTTCGGACTTATACGCAGCGGGCAAATCCCGGCAGTTTCACTCGTCTGAGCGGTGGAAAAACAGCCCATCGGCACCCATATGACCAGGATGGCAAGAACACACCCGCATGCCGAGGCGGCCTACAGCGTCATCACCCTTGCGGACGGCACCTTCGGCGTCGAGGTGCGCATCCCCGACACCTACCCTACCACGGTCAGCAATTTCGCGACCGCCGAGCAGGCCGAAGCCTGGATCGAGGAACACAAGGGGCGCGTCCAGTCCGATCCCGGCGCGCAGCGCTGGTTTCGCCGTTCCGGCAATTCCCGCCAACCCAGCCGCTAGACAAGACCATATCGCGACGACCTCACAAACCGAGGTCGGCGCGCCCGATTTCTTCGAGAACGCGGAAGCGCGACGGCCAGCCGGAGCCGCTGCTTCAGCGGACCGCTCCCCTTGACCTGTCTCGTTGCGGGTGGACAAACTGCCGCAGATGCACAGGTGCTCTCTTAAGGGATACGGGGGAGGAGATGGAGAAAAAATCAGCGGCTTCAGGCGGGCTCATCAACAGGCGCAGCATGCTGAAGGCCGGCGCGGCTCTCGCCGCGGCCGGGCCGGCGATACTGCGGGGCGGCGTCGCCGAAGCGCAGCAGCCGGTCCGCCGCCCAACGGCGTTGTTCGCCTATGTCGGCGCCTTTACGACGGAGAACCGCAAGGGGCATGGCGGCGGCATCAACGTCTACCGCGTGGACCCGGCCTCGGGCGCCTGGAGACACGAACAGCTGCTCGAGGTCGTCAACCCCTCCTTCCTGGCGATCGACCGGGCGCAGCGCTTTCTTTATGCGGTGCATGCCGATCTCGAAGAAGTCAGCGCCTATGCGATCGACAGGCAAACCGGGCACATAAAGGCGCTCAACCGGCAATCCTGCGGCGGCAAGAACGCGGTGCACCTGTCGATCGATCCAACCGGGCGGTGGATTGTCACGGCCAATTACACATCCGGATCGGTCGGCGTGGTGCCGATCGAGAAGGATGGCACCTTGGGGCCGCGCGCTGACCTGGTTGAGCTGAAGGGCGAGCCGGGCCCGGACGGGAAGCGGCAGGCGAGTTCGCACCCACATGAGGTCGTGTTCGACCCGACCGGCCGGTTTCTCGTGGTGCCCGACCTGGGCTACGATCGCATCGATGTGTTCCGCCTCGACGCGGCGAGCGGAAAACTGACCCCAAACGATCCGCCCTTCGTCACAACGCGCGCGGGTTCGGGGCCACGGCACATCGCCTTTCATCCGAAGGTGCCGCTGGCGTACGTGATCAGCGAACTCGGATCGACCGTGACCACCTACCGCTTCGATCCGAAGCGCGGCAGCCTGCATCCGATCCAGATCGTGCCCTCCATCCCGTCGAGCTACACTGGCGACAATCACGGCGCCGAGGTCGCCGTCGCGCCGTCCGGCCGCTTTGTTTACGCCTCGAACCGCGGCGACGACAGCATTGGGGTCTTCATCGTCGATGCACGCTACGGGACTCTGACCCCGGTGGGCTGGGCTCAGACCCACGCGAAGTCCCCCCGCTTTTTCTGCCTCGATCCGGCAGCCAGGACGCTCTACGCCGCCAATGCCGACGAGGGGTTCAGCGGGCACCCGCAAAACACCACGGATGTGATCGTGCCGTTCCGGATCAATCAGGCGAACGGGCTGCTGAAGCCGACCGGCCACGTCATAAAGACCAACAGCCCGTGCACGATCGTCTTCGCCAGCGTGTAGCCCACGTTACAAGGTCGCGCCGGTGCCGAGAATAACCGTGCTCTGCGACGACAGGACGCCGCCATTGCCGTGGGCGATCGCGGTTTCGGCCTGCGGCACCTGCCGCGCGCCGCACTCGCCGCGCAGCTGCCGCACCGCCTCGATCAGCAGGAAGAGGCCGTACATGCCGGGGTGGCAATAGCTGAGGCCGCCGCCGTTGGTGTTGACCGGCAGCGCGCCGCCCGGCGTGATCCGCCCGCCTTCGACAAACCGCCCGCCTTCCCCTTTGGGGCAGAACCCGAGATCCTCGAGGAACAGGATCGTGTTGAGCGTGAAGGCGTCGTACAGCTCCAGGACATCGACCTCGGCCGCCTTGAGGCCGGCCATCGCGTAGGCCTGCCGCCCTGATTCGACGGCGCCGGTGACGGTCAGGTCGGGCATGCTGGAGATGCTGGCGTGGGTGATCGCGGCGCCGCAGCCGAGCACATAGACCGGCGGCTTTTTGAGGCCGCCGGCGCGCTCCGCGGCGGTCATCACAATCGCGCCGCCGCCGTCGGTGACGAGGCAGATGTCGCGCACCGTGAACGGATAGCTGATCATCCGCGCCGCGAGCACCTCGGGGATCGTCAGCGGCTTTTTCTCCCAGGCGGCCGGGTTCAACAGCGCCCATTGCCGCGCCGCCACCGCAACCGCCGCCAACTGCTCGCGGGTCGTGCCGAATTCGTGCATGTGGCGCGAGGCGGCGAGCGCGTAGGCGGTCGGCGGCAGGAACGGGCGGAACGGCGTCTCGTAGGGGTTGACCTCACGCACCGAGGCCTGCCGGCGACCGACGCTGCGCTGCGTTGAGCCGTAAGCGACGACCGCCACCCGGCACAGGCCGAGCTGCAACGCCGCCGCGGCATGCGCGACGTGAAACTCGAATGACGAGCCGCCGAGGATCGTCGTATCGATATAGGCCGGTGAGATGCCGAGATATTCGGAGAGTGACAGGCCGGAGGTGCGGGCCTGCGTCGTCGCGCAGAACAGCCCGTCGACATCGCGCAGCCCGAGGCCGCAATCGTCGAGCGCGCGGGCGATGCCTTGGGCCATCAGGTCGATCGGGTTGAGGCCGTCGGCGACGTGGCCGAGATCGCTTTCCGCGGCGCCGACGATCGCCGCGCCGCCGCGCACGAGGCCGTTCATGACATCGCCTCCGCCGGCACAAAGACCGGGTAAGGCGGCTCGTCGCCCGCTTTGTCTCCAGTGGGCCGGTGCACCCGAAAACGCACCCGCATGCCGATCCTGACTGCCATCGGGTCGATGTCCCCGACCCGGCTCATCAGCCGGAACCCCTCGTCGCAATCGATCAGAACGACGTTATAGGGCTCGCCCTGCGCCGGGTGGGTGACGGTCGTCGCATGCACCGTGCCGAGGCCCGAGGCGACCCGCCATTCGAGGGCGGTGCTGCCGGTGAACGGGCAGACCACTCGCGGATAGAAGACGGCCCGCCCGGCCGCCGGGCTCCACTGATAGGCAAGCTCGCCCTTCTCGAGATGGGCCTGATAGATGGCCAGCGGCGATAGCGGCTCGGGCACGGCTGTTTCCCTGGCGGTGTTAGGTGGTGTCACGCGTCCTGCCATACCGGCGGGCGCTTGTCGAGGAAGGCGTCGATGCCCTCGGCGGCGTCGCGCGCCAGCATGTTGCGGGTCATCACCTCGGCGGCGTAGCGGTAGGCATCGGCGAGGCCAAGCTCGGCCTGACGGTAGAACGCCTCCTTGCCGATCGCCACGGTTAGCGCCGATTTGCCGGCGATCTGCCGGGCCAAGGCCATCGTCGCCTCCGGCAGGTCGGAGGGCGGCACCACCCGGTTGACGAGACCCAGCGCCTTCGCGGTCGCGGCGTCGATCAGCTCGCCGGTCAGCAGCATCTCCATCGCTGCCTTGCGGCCGACTGCGCGCGACAAGGCCACCATCGGGGTCGAACAGAACAGGCCGATATTGACCCCCGGTGTGGCGAACCGCGCGTCCGCCGCGGCGATCGCGAGATCGCAGGTGGCGACGAGCTGGCAGCCGGCGGCAGTGGCGATCCCGTGCACCTCGGCGATGACCGGCTTCGGCAGGTTGACGATGCGCAGCATCAATTCGCTGCACCGCGCGAATATCCGCTCGTAGGCGGCGCGGCTCGGGTCGCTGCGCATTTCGCGCAGATCGTGCCCGGCGCAGAAGGCCGGGCCGGCACCGGCGATGACGACGACCCGGCAGCTTCGGTCGGCGCCGGCGCGGTCGAGCGCCTCGGTCAATGTCCCCATCAGCCCGACCGACAGGGCATTGCGCGCCGCCGGCCGGTTCATTACGAGGCGCAGCACGCCCTCGTCGAGCGTTTCGAGCAGGACGGGTTCGGTTTCGTCGCGTAATGCCGTCGCGGTCATCGCCGCCTCCGTGGTTGGGCAGCGGAGAGTATACATCGGATCGCAGTTTGTGCGGCGGCGCCCGATCCAGGTATTATAATACCTCGGCCGCAACTACGCTGTTCGGCAATGCTTTTTTCTTGACCGGATTGCGCCCGCCGCCTACATCAGCCGCTTCGCGAACGCCGGCGGGGGCCGGCAGATCGGGCCGCCAGAGATGAAAACGTTCTCCGCCAGACTCTCCGACATCGACAAGAAATGGCTGCTGATCGACGCCGACGGGCTGGTGCTCGGGCGGCTTGCCTCGCTGGTCGCGATGCGGCTCAGGGGCAAGCACAAGCCGTCCTACACGCCGCACATGGATTGCGGCGATCATATCGTTGTCGTCAACGCCGAGAAGGTGCAGCTGACCGGCAACAAGCGTGACGCCGATATCTTCTACTGGCACACGGGTTATCCCGGCGGCATCAAGGGGCGCAGCAAGGGCGCGATCCTCGCCGGCAGGCACCCCGAGCGGGTTATCGAGAAGGCGGTGGAGCGAATGGTGCCGCGTGGCCCCCTCGGCCGGCAGGTCATGCGCAACCTGCGGGTCTATGCCGGGCCGGACCACCCGCACGCGGCGCAGAACCCGGAGCGGCTCGATATCGCCGCGATGAACCGCAAGAACGCGAGAGCCTGATATGTCCGACGACAACACCCGCGACCGCGGCGGCGCCGATCAGCCGCAGGGCCGTGCCGCTCCCGGGCGCGGCGGCCAGACCTTCCAGGGCCTCGGCAGTCTGCGCCAAGCATTCGCCTCGGCGCGGCCGGCGGCTCCCGCTGCCCCGACCGCCCCGCCGACGATGGCGACAATTCCTGAGGACGTGCAGCCGATCCGTGACGAGTTCGGCCGCTCCTACGCGACCGGCAAGCGCAAGAACGCGGTGGCGCGGGTGTGGATCAAACCGGGCAGCGGCCGCATCGAGGTCAACGGCCGCGACAGCCCGGTCTATTTCGCGCGGCCGGTGCTGCGCATGCTGATCAACCAGCCGTTCGTCGTGACCGATCGGCTTGGCCAGTTCGACGTGTGGTGCACGGTGACGGGCGGCGGGCTGTCGGGCCAGGCCGGGGCGGTGCGCCACGGCATCAGCCGGGCCTTGACGTTTTACGAGCCGGGATTGAGGCCGGTCCTGAAGCATGGCGGGTTCCT
>DASUKH010000091.1:0-6864 GCA_036278835.1 Allostellaceae bacterium | reverse complement strand
ACTATAGACCGGGGCCGCCGCCTCCCCTATGGGTTTCGTCGGCTCAGGGGGCGGGGCAGGACAGGGTGGCCTGGACCTGTCCGAGCAGGATCGGGTCCCACGGCCGGTTGGCGCAGCGAGCGTTGTATTCGGAGCCGGCCTGATTGTAGTGGCTGACCGCGGCCGACAGCTCCGATGCTAGCGTACCCGACGAGCGGCGGTATGCGGCGTCGCGGCGCGCCAGGAGTTGACGGAAGCGCGCCACCGCTTCCGGGTTGTCCACATCCATGGTCGCGCGCTCGCGCTGCATTTCGGCATCAAGCCGCCCGATCTCGGCCTTGCTCGCGTCGTAAGCCTGCCGCCGCGACTGCATCGCTGTGCTGAGCGCGTCGAGGCGGCGGTGCTGGCACAGGCAGCCGGCGATCTCAGCGGCTTGCGGTGAAGCGGGCGGCGCCGGGACCGCTGCCGGCGGGGGCGGCGGATAGGGGGGAACCTGAGCCTCCGCCACTCCCGACAGCGCGGCCGCCAACACTCCGGCTCCGATTATCGCCGCCGTGCGCACCCCCCAACGCATTCCCGCCTCCGTTTGGTCGTCGGCGCGCGGCATAGATCGCGCCCTATCCAAACGGAGAGACTAAGGGAACCCGAAGGCGAGGTCCAATGCCGATCTTTGCGCCTTATTCGCGATGCGACTTGCCGCCAAGCTCCTCGCGAATTTCTTCGCGGACCGTCTCGGCGGCGGCGTCGGCGGCAGCATCGACCGCCCGGGAGGCGGCGCGCGACGCCGCGTCGCGCATCCGGTTCGCCGCGTCCTGGCCGGCCTGCTGGGCCTTGTGCCACAATTCATCGCCGGTGTTGCCGATCATCTCGTGCTCGAAGCGGCTCAGCGGCAGCAAAGCGGCGATGAGCGCGCCGGTTGCGACCGCAACGCCGCCGATCGCCAGCGGGTGGCGGTCGATCATCCCGCTCACCTGGCCGGCCATCTGGTTGGCGCTGTCGGTGGTCCGGTTGATCGCGCCCTGCGCGCGGCCGGTGGCCTGGTGGACCCATCCCGACGCCGGCTGGCCCATTTCCTCGCCGTGCTGACCGAGTGCGCGGCCGGCGATGCCGGTGGCGAATTCGCCAGCGCGGCTGCCGGCCGTTCCGGCCATATCGGCGACTCTGCGGCCGGCCGTCCGCACCCGCTCGTCCTCGGCGACGAGGGTGATGGCGCCGGTGCTCGCGGCCACCATCCAGGCGGCGCCGATGCCGATCAGCGCGGCCGGCATCGGGTTCGCGCGAACCAGCTCGATGCCGCGGTTCATCGCCTGGTCAAGGGTTTCCCTGAACATGTCGAATCCCTTCTCCGAAATGGTGCGGGCCTGGAGCTTCATCTCGAGCGCATCGAGCGTGCGGGAGAGCTCGGCTCGCGTATGGTCGACGTCCCGCTCGGCCTCGGCCGGCGTCTTTTTCGACTGATCCGTCATCGCAGGCGCTCTTTCAGCCATTCCTCGTCCTCACGCAGCGTTCGCAGGGTGCGTTGCGGCTTCAGGGCCCGGGCATTGAGGCGGTTTTTCCCGATCAGCAGCAGGATGCAGCCGAACACGATGATGACGACGCCGACGATGACCGCCGACAGCCAGGCCGGCAGGACCAGATTCAGCGCCAGGACCATCGCCGCGACCAGCGCCAGCCAGCCGCTATAGGCAATCAGCGCACCGGCGCCGAGCGCTCCCGCGCCCTGTCCGGCCCGACTCATCTTTTCGTTCAATTCGGCCTTGACCAGTGCCAGCTCCTGGCGGAACAGCAGCATCGTCTCGCCCGCCAAGTCCGACAGCAGGGTCGAAATCGAGCGCTCCACCTTTGGCCGCGGGGAGATGACCTCGGGTCCGCCGGGATCGATCGCCATCATCGGGTCTCCCTGGCTCCCGCGGCTCCGAGGCCGACCGGCGTGCCGATCGCTCCGCTGCCCGGCGCGCGATAGAGTTCGGTATGCGTTTCGCCATGCGGCCGCGCCGCCGCCGTTGCGTGTGACCCGCCGCGCGGCAACGCGGAGACCAGCACGCGGCCGGCCACAAACCCGATACCCATGCCGGTTGCGAGATAGGCAACCGGCCATGTCCGCGCGAAATGCTCGATGTCCTGGGACAGTTCCTGCCATGAACTGTGGCGCACCCGCTCGGCGAATTCGTCGATCTGGCGGGCGGCCGATTCGGCATAGCGCGCGAGCGGCCCGACACCGGCGTCCTCGAGCGGCCTGACGGTGCTGCGCAGCACGCCGCTGACGGCATTGACTTCCCTGGCCGCGCGTTCGCGCTGATCGCCGATCAGCGTCGCCGAGCTTTCGCGCGCCGCAGAAAACAGGTCGCTTCCGAGTTCCTTGACCTCGTTGAGCGCGCGCTCGCCCAGTTCGCGAGGCTGCGGCGTTTCGTGCGACGAAGCGGGCGCGCCTGCTCGCTCGTTGTCCGACCGTGTCGGAGTCGTGTCAGCCATTCGTTCCTCCGCTTCCCCGATTGCCAGCCCCGCCATGCCGGCGGGTAGCCAGAACTATTGCTTTTGAAAACGGTGCTGAAACCACCACGGTTCCAGGGCGCTGGGTTCGGTCCCGGTTTGCGTGCGCGGGGCGGGATCGTAAGAGCACCCTTGGTGATGAACTCAACTCCAGGTACATTCAGTTCCGGACAATTGCGCGAAACGTGAGCAACAACTTCGGGGTCAGGACGATCTTCAGGAGTCAGAGGATGAAAAAAACTTTTTACATGGTGCTCGCAGCCGTCGCCGTGTCAGGGTGCTCGGGAACGTTAACCACAACGGTTCTACCGCAGGATACAATCCGCCCGGGGTGGGTTGGCCGCGGTATTGTGGCGTATCCTACGGCATATTTCTGGGAGGATTACGTCAAAACGACAGTGGTGAAAGATGGAAAGGTTTCTGGCGATTGCATTCATCAGCCGGCCGAGCGGCGGCTTGGAATTCACGCCGATTATTCACGCCCGATGCTGATTTCGTACGATCCCGGCCTTCTCGAGAGCTATAAATTCGGCGTGATGCTCGGCGATGATGGTGCTCTTAAATCCGTCAACCTTGATTCAACCCCGGATCAAGGGAATACGCTAAAGAACCTTAGTTCGGCGGCAACGAACTTTGCATCCATGGCGGCACTCAGAGCCGAGCGACCCGCAGAGAAGCCGCTCTGCACTGATGGGGCTGTGCTGGTCAAGCTTACCCGATATAAGTTCCCAGGTTATTATTCAGCGCCATACGGCGTTTCCGGGCCGCTTCCGCAGTGAAGGTGCCAGGCACCCCTAGCGCGCCATTTGCGAATGCGGACGGCGCAACAGCGGCATCATGCAAAGCCCGATGACGAACATCGTGCCGAGCAGCAGGATGATGTCGTTGAAGGTCAACACCAGCGCCTCGCGCTGCACCAACCGGGCGAGCATCGTCACCGCCGCCTGGTGCGGATCGCCGGGGATCAGCGTGCTGAAGCGGTCGGTCTGTACATCGAGGAAATGCTGCACCACCGGCCGCGCCGGGTTGATGTTCTCGATCAGCCGGCTCCAGTGAAAATTCATCCGCGCGTTCATGATCGTGCCGATCATCGCCAGCACGATCGCGCCGCCGAGGTCGCGGGTCAGATTGTAGAGCGAGGCGCCGCTCTTCAGCCGTTCCTGCGGCAGCGCGCCCAACGAGATCATGTTGGCCGGCAGATAGCAGAACATCAGCGCGAAGCCGCGCAGCGCCTGCGGGAAAAACAACTCCCAGAAACCCGACTGGTTGTTGAGACAGGCGGTCAGGTAGATCGCCACCGCGAACAATGCCATGCCGATCGCCAGCATGATGCGCAGGTCGAGCCGGCGGGCGATCTGGGCGGTGAACGGCGACATCATCATCTGCGCGAGGCCGGTGACCACCACCGTCTCGCCGATCTGCAAGGCGCTGAAGCCGCGCACCTCGGCGAGGAACAGCGGGATCACGTAGGTCGCGCCGTAGAGGCCGGTGCCGATCACGAAGGTATAAAAGGCGCCGAGCGCGAAATTTCGGTTGATGAACGTGCGCAGATCGACGATCGGCTGTCGGAACGTCAGCACCCGCCAGAAGAAAAAGACCGAGGCGGTGGCCGACACGGCCGCTGCGGCGAGGATCGTATCGTCGGCAAACCAGTCCCAGCGCGGGCCTTCCTCCAGCACGTATTCGAGGCAGCCGAGAAAGATCGCCATCAGCACCAGCCCGATCGAATCGAAATAGCGCAACAGGGACAGTTCCGGCTGATCGAGATCGATGGTCAGCCACACCACGCTGGCGACCGCGAGACCCGGGATGATGTTGACGAGAAACAGCCAGTGCCACGAGAAGGTATCGGTCAAAAAGCCGCCGATCGTCGGCCCCAGGGTCGATGACAGGTTGAGAATCAACGAGATCAGCACCATCAGCGAGGCCAGCACCGGCCCGCGGAACTTGGTGTAAACGACCGGGAACACCGCTGGGCCGATGGCGCCGCCGCAAAACCCCTGCATCGCGCGATAGACGATCATCTCGTTGAGCGTCGTCGAGGTGGCGCACAAGGCGCTCGCCGTCGTAAAGCCGAGCGTCGCGACCACAAAGGTGATGCGGGTCGAGAAGATTCGCGACAGGGTGCCCGACATCGGCACCATGACCACGTCGGCGATCAGGTAGGCGGTTTGCACCCAGGCGATTTCCTGCGAGGTGGCCGACAGCCCGCCCTGGATCTGGGTCAGCGAGCTGGTGACGATCTGCACGTCCATTATCGCCATGAACTGCCCGACCACCATGGCCAGGACGCCGATCCAGTCGCGCAGGGTCGGTTCCGGTGTGCCGGCCGCCGGAGCGGCCGACGCCGCGGGGCGGGCCGCGGCCGGGGAGGGGGCCGGCGCCCGCGCCGCACGGGCGCGCCGCAGCGCCGGGACCAGGGTCATCGCGCGGCAGCCGCCGTCGAGGCGGCCGGTGCCGCCGCCGCGCTGCCGATCACCGGCTCCTGCGCCGGCGGCCGCGAAGCCGGTTCGGCATGGGTATCGACGGTCACCGTCACCGACAGGCCGGGCCGCAGCAGCTTTGCGAGCGGCCCGCCTTCCGGCAGGGCGATACGCACCGGCACCCGTTGCACGATCTTGGTGAAATTGCCGGTCGCGTTGTCGGGTGGCAGCAGGCTGAACTGCGCCCCGCTGGCCGGCGCGAAACTCTCGACCCGGCCGCGGATCGGCCGGTCGGGATAGGCATCGACATCGACCTCTGCCGGCTGGCCCGGCCGCATGTGGGTCAGCTGCGTTTCCTTGAAATTCGCCGTGACATAGACGTCCGGCAGCGGTACCAGCGACATCAGCTGGGTGCCGGGCTTGACGTATTGCCCGACCCGGCCGGCGCGGTTGCCCGCCACCCCGGCGATCGGCGCGCGGATGACCGTATGGTCGAGCTCGTTGCGCGCCAGTTGCAGGTTTGCCCGAGCCTGCTGCCGCTTGGCTTTTTCCTGGTCGCGCTGCGATTTCAGAACCCCGAGCTGCGCCTGCGCCGCGACCAGCGCGGCCTGCTTCTGCGCGACGGCGGCCGCCGCCTTTTGCGCATCGGCCTCGGCCGTCTCGAAGCGCTGGCGGCTCGCGTAATCGCTCGACATCAGCGCCTTGTAGCGCTGGTAATCGCGTTGAGCCCGAGCCAGTTCGGCTTCTGCCGCCGCGACCTCCGCCCTCGCCTGCCCGATCATCGCCCGCTGCAACTCGGCCTGGCTGTCGAAAGCATCGACGGCCGCTTCTTCGGTGGCCACCGCCGCTTCCGCCTGCGCCACCTTGGCCTTGAAATCGCTGTCGTCGATGGCGAACAGGACCTGACCGACGGCAACCGCCTGGTTGTCGGCGACCCGCACCTCCTTGATGTAGCCCTCGACCTGCGGGCTGATCACGGTCACGTCGCTTTGCACATAAGCGTCGTCGGTCGATTGCTGGAAGCGCCAGACATGCCACCAACGCCAGCCGGCACCGGCGCCGACCAGGAGGACGATGACGACGATCGCGAGGATGGCGGCTTTGCGCATCGAAACCGGGATATCGCCCGACTGGACTGAACCGTTCAGTTCAGTTTAGTCTCCGGGATCAAACGCCGCCAGAGGCATCCAGGCGGCGCGGAACGCGGAACTGGAATGCGCGCCATGGCCTCGCCGCCGCCGGCCGGCCGCGCCGAGCCGCGCGGCAAGGGCGAAACGATCCTCGCCGCCGCCGAGCGCGCCTTTCTCGCCGCCGGCTTCGGCGCGGTCAGCATGGATGCGATCGCGCGCGAGGCCGGCGTCTCAAAAGCGACGGTCTATGCCCATTTCAGCGGCAAGGAGGAGTTGTTCGGGGCCGTTGTCGCCAATCTCAGCGCCCGGCGCTTTCGCGGCTTTTCGGTCGAGGCGCTCGATCCGGCCGATGCCGCCGCCTCGCTCGCGACGATCGCCGGGCGCTTTCTCGACCTTGTGCTGTCGCCGGAGGCGATCGCCCTCAACCGCATCATCATCGGCGAGGTCAGTCGGTTTCCGGTGCTTGGCGAAGTGTTCTGGGCGGCGGGGCCGGAGCGCACGCGGGTGCAGATCGAAGGGTTTTTGCGCCGGGCCGCCGCTGCGGGCGCGCTCGCCGTGCCCGATGCGCGCCTCGCAGCCGAGCAGTTCATCTCGCTGGTGCGCGGCGAAATTCACTGGCGCAGCCTGCTGCGCCTCGCGGAGCCGGGTGATTCCCCGGCCCTTCAGACCGCCGCCGCTTCCGCCGTCGCCACCTTTCTGCGCGCCTTCCGCCCGCCGCCGCGGTGAATCTCGACGTCGGTCGGGGAGAGCGGGCGAGCCTGTCCCGGTCGCCCGCTACTCGCGTCAGCGCCCGTAATAGTCCCTGTACCGGTGCTGATCCCATCCAGGACCATAGCTGGAGC
>DASUKH010000090.1:0-11092 GCA_036278835.1 Allostellaceae bacterium | reverse complement strand
ATGTTGCCGAGCGCATTCGGGATGACCGGGCCGACCATCGCGGCGTAGAGCACCATGACGGTGCCGGCGATGCCGGCCATGCCACAGCTCATCAGCGCGAACAGTTCGCCGCGTTCGAGCCGCAACAGATACGGGCGGATCAACAGCGGCGCCTCGATGTGGCCGACGAAGATGTGCACCGCCGCGCCGAGGCCGAGCGGCCCGCCGATCCCGACCGAACGCCGCAACACCCAGGCGAACCCCTGCACGATGCGCTGCAACACGCCCCAGTAGAACAGGAGGGTGGCGAGCGCGCTGATGATCAGGACCATCGGCAGCGCGCGGAACGCGAAGATGAAGCTGGCGCCGGGCGTCGTCTCCGCAAACGGCAATTTGCCGCCGCCGAGATACCCGAAGACAAAGCCGGTGCCGGCCTCGCTCGCATGCTGCAAGGCCTCGACCGCGTGATTGAGCAGCAGAAAACCGGCCCGCGCCGGCGGGAATTTGAGGAACACCAGCGCCAGCGCGAACTGCAGCCCGACCCCCGCCGCCACCACCCGCCACGGCACCCGATACCGGTCCTCGCTGATCACCCAACCGAGCGCGAGGATCGCCGCAATGCCGAGGAGGGGGCGCACCGCGGCGATCCGTCAGTCCGCGAGGCCCATCACGAAGGCCAGCGCCGCGTTGAGCCGGGCCATGTCGGCCGGATCAAGCCGGCCGATACGGCGGCCGATTCGCGAGCGGCGGATCGTCACCGGCTTGTCCGCCATGATTTGCGATCTGGCGCGCAGCCCGGTGTCCGAATCCGGCTCGATCGTTACCCGGAAATCCGGGGCTTCGACCAGATCGGTCGTTATCTGGCAGACGACCACAGAGGAATGCGTCTGCGGAAAGGCGTCCGTTTGCACCACCACCGCCGGTCGAGGCTTGCCGTAATCGCCGGCGGCCGCGACCGTCACGACATCACCGCGGCTGATCGGCATCGAATTCGCCGACCGCCTCGATCCAGCGCAGCGCCTCCTCCTCCATCTCGGCGGGCAGCGCGGCGACATCCGAGGCGATCCGGGCGCGAACCTCCGGCGAGCGCGCGTCCGGCACGACGAGGCGCAATTCGCGCAACCCGCGGCGCCGTCGCCGCTCGCGCATCAGCTTCATCCGTTCCGCCGCCTCGGCCACCGTATCCTCCGTCACGTCCGGCGCAATGTAACGCGTTACGCGGCGCGTTGCAAGCGGCCGGGCCTACACGGTGGCGATTGCATTGGCCGGGGAGCCAACGGCGCCGGGGAGGCGCAAGGGCGGTGCGGTCAACAGGAAGCGCGAGCGGCCATGGGTGCGCAGCCAGTCGGCGAGGTCGCTGAGCAGCCAGATTTCGCCGAGATAGACGCCGAGCTTGAATAGGCAATGCGCGTGCAGCGGCAGAAAGGCGCAATGGTCCTCGCCCTCGCACGGCCGCGACGGCAACGCCTCGACCGCGACGTTGTCGGAGATCAGCGCGACGAGGCCGGACCTCGTGATCCAGTTCAACAGCCGCTCGTCGCGGCCGTCGAGCGCGGCGCCTGGATTGGCCGCGACTACCGCCGGGTCGGGATTTTTGTTCTGCGCGAGGATCATGCGGTCGAAGCCGGTGCGCAGGCAGACGAGATCGCCCTCTTCGACCGTCACTCTGTCCTGCTCCATCACCCGCATCAGCTCGTCATAGGAGACGAGTTTCGGGCCGCGGCCGAAATGCGCTTCGAGGTCGATCATCACGCCGCTTCCCTGCATGCCCTTCGCCGCCATGTTGTCGATCGACAGCGCGGTGGCGCCGAGATGGCCGCCCTCGCGCTCCAGCACCTCGCCGCCGCGGTATTCGACCGGCCCCGCGATGTGCTCGCCGGCGCGGTAGCCGTTGTAGAAGACGACCTCCGGCACCCCGTCGCCGTCGGCGTCGAACAACTGCCCGACATGCGCGAGGCTGTCCCACTGCGTCGAATACTGCAGGGTCAGCAGAACCTGGTCGTCGCAGATGACGTCAAGGAATTTCGGGTCGTCGCGTCCCAGGGGATAGGTCATGTTGGGCATGCCGTTGCGCTCGGTCGGCATCAGCCGGGGCGGGTGGCGGCGCGGGTTGACAACGGTCCCCCCGGGATAGTCGAGCGGCAGCGACAGGCAGAAGGTGCGCCCTTCTTGAACCTCGGCGACCGCCTTGCGCACCTTGTCGGGGGTGAGCAGGTTGAGGCGGCCCAGCTGGTCGTCAGGACCCCAATCGCCCCAGGTCGAACCGGCCGGGCGGCGCTTCCAGCGGGGATTGTCGGGCATCGGCACGGCTCCCTATGATCTGTCGGGCATCGTTCCATCGACGCCGGCCGCGCGCAAGCGCGGGGCGGCGCTACAAGCGAGGAAGCCATGGCCGAAGACGCGTATGAGACCGTGTTCGACCCGCGCGGCCGGGTCGAAGCCGAGCGGGTCCACCCGGCGCCGCGCGCCGCTGCGTTGTCCGCGCTGCGGCTCGGGGTGCTCGACAACACCAAGTGGAACGCCGGGCGTCTCTTGCGCAAAACCGCGGCTTTCCTGGGCGGGCGGCACGAGTTCGCGGCGGTCAATTACTACCGCAAGGAAAGCTTCTCGAAGGATGCCGACCCGGCGCTGATCGCGCGGATCGCGGCCGAGAACGATATCGTCCTGACGGCGATCGGCGATTGAGGGTCGTGCACGTCGTGCTGTACGCATGACGGGGTCGCCCTCGAAGCCGCCGGCCGCCCGACTGCGGTCGTCGTCACCACCGAGTTCCTGCACGAAGCCGAGGTGCAGCGTGCCGCGCTCGGCATGCCCGACCTGATCCCGGTCGTCATCGACCACCCGCTCAGCACCTTGTCGGACGAGGCGATCGACGCCCGCGCCGCGCAGGCCGCGGCGCAGGCCGAAACCGTGTGGCGCGGCGGCTGAGCCGCGCGCTTGCCGGGGATTGCCGCTTCGGCGGATACTCGCATCCGACGCCGCACGCGGGAGGGACGATGCCCAAATCGAAGGTCTTCGCCAGCTTCGCCGAGGCGGTGCGGGACATCCCGGACGGCGCGGTAATCGGCTTTGGCGGGTTCGCTGTCGTCGGCATGCCGGTCAACCTTTATGAGGCACTGGCCGGGCAGGGGGCCAAGAAGCTGACCTGCGTCTCCAACAGCACGCGGGCCGGCGGCACCCTGCCGTCCGACGCGCCGGACATGGGCTGGTTGATCAAGAACGATCAGGTCAAGAAGGTCATCTGCTCGTTCACCGCGCCGACGCGCGCGTCGCAGAAGCTGATCTTCAGCGAATATTACGAGAAGGGGCTGATCGAGGCGGAGCTGGTGCCGCAGGGCACGTTGGCGGAGCGGCTGCGCGCCGCTGGCGCCGGCATCCCCGCCTTCTACACGCCGGCGGCGGTCGGCACCGAACTGGCCGAGGGGCGCGAGACGCGGGTGTTCCAGGATCGCGAATACCTGCTCGAAGAGGCCCTGCCGCTCGATTACGCCTTCATCCGCGCGTGGCAGGCGGATGAGGCCGGCAATCTCCGCTTCCGCCGCTCGCAGCGCAATTTCAACCCGCTGATGGCGATGGCGGCGCGGGTCACGGTGGTCGAGGTCGAGGCACCGATCCTGCCGCGCGGCGCGATCGACCCCGACGATGTGCACCTGCCGGGCATCTATGTGCAGCGGATGGCGGTGATCCCGCCGCCGCCCGAAGGCTGGTGGCCGCTGCCGCCGGCCGAGGTGGCGCGCCGCGAGGCCGAGAAGGCCCGTCGGTAAGCGGTCTTACCGCGCCGGGCGGTTCCCGAGGAAGGTGCGGATGCGCTCGATCGCCTCCTCTATTGCTTCGAGACTGTTGGCGTAGGACAGGCGCACGTAGTTCTCGCCGAATGCGCCGAAGCTGGTGCCGGCGATCGTCGCCACCCCCGCCTTGTCGAGCAGCTCGCTCTGGAAGGTGCGGGCGTCGTAGCCGGTGTCGGCGATGTTGGGGAACGTATAGAACGCGCCGCCCGGGTTGGCGCAGCGCACCCCCGGCAGGGCGTTGAGCGCCGCGACGATGTATTTGCGGCGCTCGGCGAACGCCTCGACCATCCGCCGGACCGGCTCGCGCGGCCCTTCGAGGGCGGCGATCCCGGCATATTGCGCCGCCGCGTTGACGCAGGAATGGCAGTTGATCGCCAACCGTTCGGCGTGCGGAAAAATGTCTTTCGGCCACACCCCATAGCCCATGCGCCAGCCGGTCATCGCATAGGTTTTGCTCCAGCCGTCGAGCAGGATCACCCGCTCGCGCAGGCTCGGATAGCGTAAGAGGCTGACGTGCTCCGCGCCGTCATAGACGATCTCGCCGTAGATTTCGTCGCTCATAACCGCGACCTGCGGGTGCCGTTCGAGGCCGGCGACGAGGCGATCGAGTTCGGCGCGCGGCACCGCGCCGCCCGTGGGGTTGGCCGGGCTGTTGATGATCAGGAGCCGGGTGCGCGGCGTGATCTTCTCCAGCACCTCGTCGGCGCTGAACGAGAAGCCGGCGCTCTCGTAGAGCGGCACCGGCACCGGCGTCGCACCGGAAAAGCGGATGACGCTCTCATAGATCGGAAAGCCGGGGTTGGGGTACAGGATCTCGGCGCCGGCCTCGCCAAACGCCATAATCGCGAAAAACATCGTGACCTTGCCGCCCGGCACCACCAGCACCTGGTCGGGCGACATCTCGACCGTGTGGCGGCGATAAAGGTCGGCGGCGACGGCTTCGCGCAGCTGCGGGATGCCGTTGGCCGGGGTATAGCCGTGATGCCCGTCGGCCAGCGCCTTGCGCCCGGCCTCGACGATATGTGGCGGGGTCGGGAAATCGGGCTGGCCGATCCCGAGATTGATGATCGAGCGGCCCCTCGCCGCCAGCGCGTTGGCCCGCGCCAGAACCTCGAAGGCCGTCTCGGTGCCGAGCACCGCCATTCGGCCCGCCATCTGCAGCATCGCTTTCTCCGTCACCGACGTCGCGCCACCCTAATCGCCCGCGCGACCGAAGAGTAGGGCGGAAAAGCCGTTAGCCCGCGACGTTGACACGCGGGGCCGCGCATTCCGCCGGGTCGGGGGCGATGGCGGATTACGCTGCGCACATTCGCCCTACCGCATCGCGATGAAGAACAGGCGCGGGTAGGGGAGCAGTATCTTCCCGTCGCTGCGCTTCGGGAAGGCGGCCTCAAGCAGACCGGCGTAGCGGTCGAGAAAGGCGCGCTGCTCGTCCGGATCGAGGCGTTCCAGGAACGGGCGCAGCCCGGTGCCGCGCAGCCATTCGATAATGGCGGGGACGCCGTCCATCACCTGGATGTAGTCGGTCTCCCACAGCACGACCCGCCGGCACAGCGGCGCAAGGATATCGTAGTAGAACTCGGGCGGCTGCACCGGCGACGGCGCGCGGGCATCGGCGAGGCGGGCGTGCCATTTCCCTTCGGCGGCGGTCTGCCGCATCAGCGCGTGCGTTGCAAAATCGTGGTTGCGCGGCATCTGCACGGCGAGCGCTCCGCCGTCCGCTACCGCATGGAGGAGATGCGGCAATAGGCGCTCATGACCGCCGACCCATTGCAGGGCGGCGTTCGAGAAAACGAGATCAAAGCGCCGTTCCGGCGTCCAGGCGGCGATGTCGCCCGCGGCAAACCGGATGCCGGGGTGGTCGCGGCCTGCCCGCTCCAGCATCGCGGCCGAGGAATCGAGGCCGGTAATATCAGCCTCCGGCCAGCGCTCGCGCAGGATGGCCGTGCTGTTTCCGGGACCGCAGCCGAGATCGACGATATGGGCCGGTGCGGCAATCGAGATGCGCTCAACAAGGTCGAAAGCCGGCCGGGTCCGCTCGTCTGCGAACCGCAGATAGTGGCCGGCATCCCAGTCGTGCATGCTAGAACCTCCATAGGCGGCGCCAATGCCGCAGGGTTGACGGCGCGATTTTCGGACAAATATTGACTTAAATTTAGCAGTCGTGTGGAGCAAATCGGCGGGAACGGCCGTTTGATCCCTCGGGTGCCTCTGAGAGATCATGATCGAGCTGGCGAAGACTGTATTGGTTGTCGAGGACGATCGCGACGTACGCGAGATAGCCGTCACGGTTCTGGAGACCGAGGGCTACCGCGTACTCGAAGCGGCGAACGCCGAGGAGGCGCTGCGGCTGCTGGCGGCACGTCCCGAACTGCGCGTCGATGTCCTGTTCACCGATGTGGTGATGCCGGGACGGCTCGACGGCATCGATCTTGCGAGCGAGGCGCGCCGGTTTCGCCCGCACATGCTGGTGCTGTACGCGACCGGGTTTGCCAATCTGGTGCGCGAGCATGACGACAACGAACTGCACGGGCCGGTGCTGCGCAAGCCCTACCGGCCGGGCGAGTTGCGCAGCGCCATCCTCGACCTGATCGACGAGGTCAACTGACGGCCCTGGTCATGACGGGCCTCTCTCAACCGGCGCGCAGGTATTGTGCGGCCTCGTCCCGGCGGAAGAGGTAGAGGAGAAGGCGCAATGCCGCGCCGCGCGGGGTGGCGAGGCCGGGGTCGCGTTCGAGGATCAGGCGGGCGTCGTCATGCGCGACCGCGACCAATTCTTCGTGCGCGGCGAGGTCGGCGAGGCGTAACACCGGCAGCCCGCTCTGCCTTGTGCCCAACACCTCGCCGCCGCCGCGCAGCCGCAAATCCTCCTCGGCGATGCGGAAGCCGTCCTCGGTCTCGCGCAGGATCGCGATCCGGCGGCGCGCCGTCTCGCCGAGCGGCGCCTGGTAAAGCAGCAGGCAGGCGGAGGCGTCGCCGCCGCGGCCGATCCGGCCGCGCAGCTGGTGGAGCTGTGCGAGGCCGAAGCGCTCGGCATGCTCGATCACCATCACCGTCGCCTGCGGCACGTCGATGCCGACCTCGATGACCGTCGTCGCGACCAGCAGATCGACCGGGCCGTCGGCGAATTCGGCCATCGCGCGGTCCTTGTCGGTGCCTTTCATGCGGCCGTGCACGAGGCCGACCCGCCCCGGCAGCATTTCGGCCATCGCGCGGTAGCGCTCCTCGGCGGCGGCGATATCGGCGTTTTCCGATTCCTCGACCATCGGGCAGACCCAGAACACCTTGGCGCCGTGGGCGAGCGCCCGCGCCACCGCCCGCGTCACCTCCTCGGCGCGTTCGAGCGGCACGGCGCGAGTGTCGATCGGCCGCCGCCCCGGCGGCTTTTCGGTGAGGCGCGACACATCGAGATCGCCGTACGCGGTCATCATCAGGGTGCGCGGGATCGGCGTCGCGCTCATCAACAGCGTGTCGGCGTCGCGTCCCTTGGCGGCCAGCGCGAGGCGCTGCTCGACCCCGAACCGGTGCTGCTCGTCGATGACGACAAGCCCGAGATCGCGGAATTCGACGCCCTCGCCCAATAATGCATGCGTGCCGACGACGACCGGGGTGAGGCCCGAGGCGAGGCTCGCCAGCATCGACTCGCGCGCCCGACCCTTCTCGCGCCCGGTCAGGAGGCCCACTTCGACTCCGGCCGGGGCGGCGAGGCGCTGCACCACCTGATGGTGCTGGCGCGCCAGCACCTCGGTGGGGGCCAGGAGAGCCGCCTGGGCGCCGCTCTCGACCGCGATCAGCACCGCCAGCAGCGCCACCACCGTTTTGCCGCTGCCGACATCGCCCTGCAACAGCCGCATCATGCGGGAGGGCGCCTGCATGTCGCCGGCGATTTCGGCGAGCGCCTGGCACTGGCTCCCCGTCAAGGCGAAGCCGAACCCGGCTTCGGCGCGCGCCTGCAATTTGCCGCTGCCGGCGAGCACCCGGCCGCGCCGCCGGCGGCGGCGCGCCCGCACCAGCGCGACTGCGAGCTGGCTCGCCAGGATTTCGTCATAGGCGAGCCGTTCGCGGGCCGGGGTCAAGGGATCAAGATCGTCCGCACTCTGCGGGTTGTGAACCGCAACGAGCGCCTCGCGCCAGCCCGGCCAATGGCGGCGCTCGCGCAACGCCGGATCGAGCCATTCCGGCAAATCCGGCAGCCGCTCCAATGGCGCCGCAAGGCCGCGCGCGACAATCCGCGATGACAGACCGGCGGTCAGCGGATAGACCGGTTCCACCGCCCGGACGCGCTCGGCCTCGTCCGGCGCCACGACAAGATCGGGATGCGCGATCTGCGGCACGTTTTTGTAGTAATCGACCTTGCCGCTGATCACCCGCTCGGCGCCGACCGGCAGCAATCGCTGCAGATAGTCCCCCTTGACGTTGAAATAGATGAGCGTCAGCGCGCCGGAGCCGTCGCTGCACAGCACCTTGTAGGGCCGGCGCCCGATCCCCGGCTGATGCGCCAGGACATTCGCCTTGACGGTGACGACTGCGTCCGGCCAGTCGCGCGGGTTGAGCGCGCCGATCGGCGGCGCGGCGCGGCGGTCGATCAGCCCCGAGGGCAGGTGCCACAAGAGATCGACCACGGCGGGGCCGGCGGCGCGCTCGACCAGGCGCGCGATCTGCGGCCCGATACCGGGCAGCACCGTGACCGGGGCGAACAGCGGGTCGAGTGTGGCGGGACGCATGGCGGCTCGGGTTTATTCTACGCAAATGCGGGCTGACGCGGCGGCCGAGCATGGCTATATCGGGCGCTCCATGCCAGAAAACCATCGCGATGCCCCTCTCGACATCCGCCGCAAGCGGCTGCGCTATCGCGCCTGGCACCGCGGCACCCGCGAGGCCGATCTTCTCCTCGGATCATTTGCCGAGGCATGCCTCGCGGATTTCGGCGCGGCGCGGCTTGATCAGTTCGAGGCATTGCTCGACCGACCGGACGCCGATTTGTTCGACTGGATCGCCGGCCGTGCGCCGCCGCCGCGGGACTGCGACACCGAGGTGACCCGATTGTTTCTCGCCTTCCGCTACCGTCCGCGTCCGACGTGATCGACAAAAACACGGAGCGCGGTCGCCTCGCCCGCACACCCCCGACCGCTGGCATCCTGCCGGCATGCCGGCGAGGCGCCGGCGGTCCATCGACTCCGGTGCTTTGAACCAGCCAATCGATGAAATCCGTCACCAAACTCGCCCATTCGCTCGCCGAGCAGCCGCGCGCCGTTATCCTCAACGGCGCCCCCGAGGGGCACGACGCGGCGACGATCGGCGATCTCGTCGAGCACGGCGCGGCCGAAACCTGGCTGCATGTGTGCCGCGACGACGGCCGTATGGCGCGGCTGGCCGCTGCACTGGCGTTTTTCCATCCGCACCTCACGGTGATGACCTTCCCGGCCTGGGACTGTCTGCCGTATGACCGGGTCTCGCCGAACGGCGAGATCGTCAGCCGGCGCATCGACACGCTGACCCGTCTGGCGTCGGGCGAGGCTGCCCCGCTGATAATTCTGACGACGGTCAACGCGCTGGTGCAGCGCGTGCCGCCGCGTAAACTGTTTGAGGGCCGCGTGCTGACCCTCGGTCCCGGGGGCCGCATCCCGCTTGAACGGCTGCAGAGCTTTTTCCGCAACAACGGCTATAACCGCACCGAGACGGTGCGCGAGCCGGGCGAATACGCGGTGCGTGGCGGCATCGTCGATCTGTACCCGGCCGGCGCGGCGCAGCCGGTGCGGCTCGATTTTTTCGGCGACACGCTCGAGAGCCTGCGCAGCTTCGACCCGCTGACCCAGCGCTCGACGCGGCCGCTGGAGAAATTCGAGTTGCGCCCGGTCAGCGAAGTATTGCTCGACGATCAGGCGATCCAGCGTTTCCGCACCCGCTATCGCGAGGCGTTCGGCGGCCTCGGCACCGACGACCCGCTTTACGAGTCGGTCAGCGCCGGGCGGCGGCAGGCGGGGATGGAGCACTGGTTGCCGTTCTATTACGAGCGGCTGGAGACCCTGTTCGACTACCTGCCGCGTGCGGCGGTGTCGCTCGACCATCAGGCCGAGGAGGCGCGCGCCCACCGGCTCGAGTCGATCGCCGATTTTTACGCCGCGCGACGGAGCCTGAGCGGCAAGGCGACGGGAGCGGCGCCGCTCTATCGACCGGTGCCGCCCGACCAGATGTTTCTCGACAAGGCCGAATGGCAGAAGGCGCTTGCCGGCCGCGCGGTCGTCCAGTTGTCGCCGTTCGCCGTGCCCGAGGGCGAGCGCGACGCGTTCGACGCCGGCGCGCGGCCGGTCCGCAGCTTTGTCGCCGAGCGCGCCGACCCGAAGGTGAACCTGTTCGACGCCGTGCGCGATTATCTTGCCGCCGAGCAGAAAGCCGGACGGCGGGCCGCGATCGCCGCCTACAGCGAAGGCTCGGCCGATCGGCTGGCGACGGTGCTGCGCGAACGCGGCCTCGCCGATCTGCGCCGGGCGGCGGATTCCCGGGCGTTGCACCGCCTGCCGAAGAACGCGTTCGGCCTCGTGATCCTGCCGCTCGAACAGGGCTTCGCCACCGATGCGCTGGTGCTGCTCGGCGAGCAGGACATCCTCGGCGACCGGCTCGCTCGCACGCCGCGCCGCCGCCGCACGATCGACGAGTTCATCAGCGAGGCGGCGAGCCTATCCCCCGGCGATCTCGTCGTTCATAGCGAGCACGGGATCGGCCGCTACGAGGGGTTGGAGACGATCGATGTCGGCGGCGCGCCGCACGATTGCCTCAAAGTGCTCTATGCCGGCGACGACCGGCTGTTCGTGCCGGTCGAGAACATCGAGGTGCTGTCGCGCTACGGCTCGGAGGAGGCGGGGGCGCAGCTCGACCGGCTTGGCGGGGCCGGCTGGCAGTCGCGCAAGGCCCGGGTCAAACAGCGTATCCGCGAGATCGCCGGCGAACTGATCCGGGTCGCCGCCGAGCGCCAGTTGCGGCCGGGCGAGACCCTGTCGCCGCCGGACGGGATTTACGAGGAGTTCGCGGCGCGCTTCCCCTATCCCGAGACCGACGACCAGCTGCGCGCCATCGAGGACACGCTGACCGACATGGCCTCCGGCAAGCCGATGGACCGGCTGATCTGCGGCGATGTCGGGTTCGGCAAGACCGAAGTGGCGTTGCGCGCCGCCTTCGTTGCCGCCTTCGCCGGCGGCCAGGTCGCCGTCATCGTGCCGACGACCCTCCTGGCGCGCCAGCATTACCGCACCTTCACCGAGCGCTTCGCCGGCCTGCCCTTGCGCATCGCCCAGCTGTCGCGCCTCGTCAGCGCCAAGGAGGCAAAG
>DASUKH010000089.1:0-5980 GCA_036278835.1 Allostellaceae bacterium | reverse complement strand
ATCTATGGCCAGGTGCTGTCGTTCGGCATTCTGATCCTGCCCAGCTTCTCGTTGTTTTCGGTGTTCGCACTGATGGCCGTGATCCTGATCGTGCGGCCGTGGGGCCTGTTCGGACGCCCGATATGACGATACTCGACCGGGCGGCTCCGGCCCGCCGCGTCCTCTGGACCCCGCACCGCATCCCCTGGACGCTGATCCTGTTTCTGATCCTGGCGACGGTGCCGTGGGTCGGGTCGCGCTACAACACCTTCCTTGCTTCCCAGATCGTCATCGACGCGTTGTTTGCTGTCAGCCTCAACCTGCTGCTTGGCACGACCGGCCTCGTTTCGTTTGGGCACGTCGCCTATTTCGGGGTCGGCGCCTATGTTTGCGCCATCCTGATGAAGACCTACGGGGTGCCGTTTGCCCTCGCCTTTCCGGCGGCGGGGCTGGGCGCCGCGCTGTTCGCACTGGTCTCCGGGTATTTTTGCGTGCGCCTGATCAAGCTCTATTTCGCGATGCTGACCCTGGCCTTTTCGCAGATCGTTTGGGCCATTTGCTACAAATGGAACAGCGTGACCGGCGGCGATCAGGGCATTCCCGAAATCCCCTATCCCCATCTCGATTGGATGAGCGCGATCCCCGGCTTCGCGGATTTGGGTACGCACGATTATTTCTATCTGCTGACCCTGGCATTGGTCGCAATATCGTTGGCGATCCTGCACCGGGTCGTGCGTTCGCCGTTCGGCCGGGTATTGACGACGATCCGCGACAATCCCGAGCGGGCCGCCTTTATCGGCGTCAACGTGCGCGCCTACCAGCTCGCTGCGTTTGTCGTCGCCGGCGCCTTTGCCGGTTTCGCCGGTGCCCTTTACGGCATTTTCAGCCGCGGCGTTTTCGCCGATTACGTGTTCTGGTCGAAATCGGCCGAGGTCATCATCATGGCGATCCTCGGCGGCATGGGCTATTTCTGGGGGCCGCCGGTCGGCGCCGCGGCCCTGGTTTGGCTGAACCAGGAGATCACCGCCTATACCCAGTATTGGCCGTTCGCGCTCGGGGTGGTGTTGCTGGTCCTGCTGTTCGCCTTTCCGGGCGGCATCGTCGGCGGGATCGTGAGCCTGTGGACGGCGGTTCGGGCCCGCATTCAGGACCGCCGCCGTGCTTGAAATCTCCGGTCTGTCGAAATCGTTCGGCGGCTTTCGTGCGGTCTCCGATGTCAGCCTCACGGTCGATACGAGACAGATCGCGGCGGTCATCGGCCCCAATGGCGCCGGCAAATCGACGCTGTTCAACCTGATCACAGGCCATTTGCGCCCGGACAGCGGCTCGGTGCGGCTCGACGGCCGCGACATCACCGGCGCGCCGCCCTACCGCATGTGCCGCATGGGGATCGGGCGCTCGTTTCAGCGCACCAACATTTTCGCGCAGCTGACGGTATTCCAGAACATCCAGGCGGCGTTTCTCATCCACCACCGTCGCGGCCTGAATTTCTGGGGCTTGTCTGAAGCGTTCTACCGCGACGAGACGACGGCGCTGCTCACGTCGATCGGCCTCGCCGGGCAGGAGGAGACGGTGGCCGGCACGTTGAGCTACGGCAACCAGAAGCAGGTCGAGCTCGGCCTTGCGCTGGCGAGCGACCCGGACCTCTTACTGCTCGACGAGCCGACCGCCGGCATGTCCGCCAACGAGACGCACGAGACGATCCGCCTATTGCAGCGCATCGCCGCCGAGCGCGCCCTGACCCTGCTCTTCACCGAGCACGACATGGAGGTGGTGTTCGGCATCGCGCAGAAGATCGCGGTGCTGCACCAGGGCCGGATCATCGCCGAAGGCGGCCCTGAAGAGGTGCGCGGCGATCCCGAGGTGCGCCGCGTTTATCTGGGGCAGGGCCATTGACCGGGGTGCCACTGCTCGCGGTCGAAGACATCTACAGCGCCTATGGCCTCAGCCGGGTGCTGTTCGGGGTGTCGCTCGAAGTCGCCGCCGGCGAATGCGTCTGCCTCCTCGGACGCAACGGGGTCGGCAAGACGACGACGATGCGCTCGGTCATGGGGTTGCTGCCGCCGACCAGCGGACGGGTGATGTGGAAGGGCACAAACATCACCGGCCGGGCGCCGCATCGGGTGGCGCGTGCCGGCATCGGCTTCGTCCCCGAGGACCGCCGGATTTTCGCCGAGTTGACGGTTTGGGAGAACCTCGACGTGGCGGCCCGTGCGTCGCGTCGCCGCGGTCATTGGGACCTCGATGCCGTTTACGCGCTCTTCCCGAAACTGCGCGAGTTGCGCAACCGCCAGGGCGGCTTCCTGTCAGGCGGCGAGCAGCAAATGCTGACGATCGCCCGCACCCTGATGGGCAATCCCGAATTGCTGCTGCTCGACGAACCCTCGGAGGGGCTGGCGCCGCTTGTGGTCGCGGACCTTCTTAAAAACGTCAGGGTGCTGAAGGAGCAGGGCCTGACGATCCTGCTCGCCGAGCAGGGGGTCGAGTTTTCGCTGGCGCTCGCCGACCGCGTCTATGTGCTGGAAAAGGGCACGATCCGCTACACCGGCCCCTCGGCGGAATTGCGCGGCGACCAGGCGCTGCGCGATCGCCTCTTGGCCCTCTAACCGACAGCCTTCGGACCGCCGGCCTCCGGCCGGCATGTCGGCGCTCCGAATTGCACCCGTCCAGGATTAATCGAGCGGCCGGTGCAGGCCGCTCGCGACCTCGAGATATTCCGGATCGTCGACCGCGATGAGGCCATGCCGGATCGCGAAATCGAGGATCACGAGATTGACGTTGAACTTGAAGTCGTTGGTCCGTCGCACCCGCTCGATGATCTCGGCGGCCGGTAGTAATTCGAAATGCGCGATCTCGCCGTCGCCGTTGACAGGCGTGAAATCGGCCGGGATTTCCAGGTCATAGACGAACAGCACATCGTCGCGGATGCCGAGTTCGGTCTCCATGCGATAGCTGACCGCGCCGACCGGTGTGGCGCTTGCGGCGAGGCCGCGCGGGATGCCGGCTTCCTCCTCGGCCTCTTTGACCAGCGTTGCGGCAACCCCGTGGCCATTCCCGATGCCGCCGGCGACGATATTGTCGAGCTTACCGGGCGCCACCCGCTTGTCGGCGGCGCGGCGGCCGATCCACAGATGGAGCCGACCGTCGATCCGCCGCCAGCCGTTGAGGTGGGCGCCATAGGCGCGGGTCCCGAAAAACGGCACGGCGCCGCGGTCGAGCCGGAAGATCGGCTTCTCGCCCCAACGCGCCATCACATCGAAGGTCTCGTTGCGCCATTTCGGCACTCGGTTGTCGGCGACCATTGCCTCGACCGCCGCATCGACCGCCGCGCTGACCGCATCCGCGCCGCCCGTCGCGACAAGCCGCACCCGGCCAGGCTCGACCGAGAACACCTCCGGAAAGCGCGTCAGCGCCGCCGCATTGTCGTAGCGCAGCCAGCCGATCCGCCGTTCGCCGGCCATTAGCGGGACGACGCGCGCCGGATCGAAATTGTTGCAGGCGCGGATATGGTCGGCGAAGGACATCGATCTCGGCTCAGGAAGGGAGGCGGGTGCGGCTCGTCAGCACGGCCTCGACCCCGACGACCTGCCGCATGCAGCGCGCGATGTAATCGGTGACCTCGTCGCCGAGGCCGCTGATCTGCACCTCGATGGTCAGAGACGGACCGGCCGCCGCGCTGTGCCATTTCTGCGGGACGAGGCCACGTTTGGCAAACAGTTCGAGAACGCGCGGCATGACACCCGGTTCCGCGCGGGCTTGCAACAGGAAGGAGGCGGCGAGAGGGGAGGGGAGCGCCGCGTCAGCGACGGCAGGCGCGGCAGGAGAAGCGGAAGACGGCATCGCAGGTACCCTCGACGAAACGGGATCGAATCAGCACCGCCCGGGCCCGCTCGGGACCCGGGTGGCTAATTCGCCGTGCGCCGGCGCGATGTGCCGCCTCGGTCATTGCGGGCAATGTGGACCTGGGCGGCGCCGCCGTCAATGTGCGCTGGGCGATTGAGTGCGACGGGCCGGCCTCCCTATACTTGCCGCGGCTGCACGGGAGGATCGATCAATGTCGGTGGTGTTGGGCACGGACGGCTACCGTTACGAGGTTCGTGACAACTGGGCGAAATTGCCGCCCGGCTACGAATTCAACGCCGATGTCGCGGCGGTCGGGGTCGACCGGAACGACAACGTCTATGCCTTCAACCGCGGCACACACCCGATGTGCGTCTTCGACCGCGACGGCAATTTCCTGCGCTCGTGGGGGGAGGGGGTGTTCGTCCGGCCGCACGGCGTCTTCATGGCGCCGGACGGGACGATCTGGCTGACCGACGACGGCGACCACACGGTCCGCCAGTGCACGCTCGACGGCAAGGTCCTGCTGACGATCGGAGTGCCCGGCAAGCCGGCGCCGTATATGAGCGGCGAGCCGTTCCACCGCTGCACTCATACCGCCATGTCGCCGCAGGGCGACCTCTACATCTCGGACGGATACGGCAATTCGCGGGTCCATAAATATTCGCCCGATGGCAAGCTGCTGTTCTCGTGGGGCGAACCCGGCACCGATCCCGGCCAGTTCAATATCGCCCACAACGTCTGCTGCGACCCGGATGGGTTTGTCTATGTCGCCGACCGCGAGAACCACCGGGTGCAGGTGTTCGACGGCAGGGGCAAATACCAGGGCCAGTGGAACAACATGCACCGGCCCTCCGGCCTCTATATGGAGAGCGGCACCAAAACGCCGCGCTTCTTTATCGGCGAGATCGGGCCGGACATGGCGGTCAACATCGACATCCCGAATTGCGGCCCCAGGGTCAGCATCTACACCCACAAGGGCGAATTGCTGGCGCGGCTCGGCCATGCCCATGCCGGCCTCAACACCGGCCAGTTCATCTCGCCGCACGGCCTCGCGGTCGATTCTCGCGGCGACATTTATGTCGGCGAAGTCTCCTTCACCAATTGGGGCCGCCGCGTCCGCGCCCGCGGCGAGGAGCTGCCGCCCGGCCTCCGCAGCTTGCAAAAGCTGGTGAAGGTGGGTTAGCCGGTTCTCATCGTTCTTTTTCAAATCCGCATTTCCGGCGGAAGCCGGGACCCACTTTTCAACAGCCACGATGCTGCCCGGTGGGTCCCGGCTTTCGCCGGGAATGCGGTATTGGGAGCCTTCCGCGGTTTACAAATAGCAGGTCCCATCGACACAGACCGGGCCGGCGTTGCCGCCGCCCTCGATCGTGCGCAATACCGGCGACGACATGTGGCCCCAGCCGGGGATGAAGGCGGAGAAGCGGCCGGCCGCGCCGCCGATCACGAACAGGTGGATGTGGTCGGGGCTCGGCACGATCGGGATGTGGGCGTCGGGATTGCGCCGGTACCAGCGCGGCAGGTTGCGGTTGTAGATGCGGCCGTAGCGGTGGTCGAAGGCGAGCCGGCGGAACAGATTGCCGCTGTTCATGTGGAGATAATTGCGCACGTCGTGCCGGGTCCAGCCCTTGCCGGCAATGGTTTGCGCGTGCTCGGGGCCGATCGCAACGGCGCAATGACCCGACGACACCGCGTTGTTGTGGGCGATCGTGCTCATCGCGGAACAGATGCTGTCGAGGATGCCCTCGGGGTCGTCGGCAATGTGGTTGGTGACGCTATGCGGCGGCTCGGCGGCGATCACGAACACGGTCGAGTCCTCGGCCGCGAAGCCCTTCTCGACCCGGTACGGCGCCCACGGGCTGTCGTCCTCGTTCTCGGCAACCGCATAGGTGTATTTGCCGGGGTGGCCCAGGGTCGATTTGTCGAGATCGCCCGGCCAGCCGCCGCCGACATTGAGCAGCACGAGGCGGATCGCCCGGCCGATCGTCGCGTTGGCGCGGTTGCCCGAGCCGAACGCGTTGACCCCGCCGTTCATCCCGATCCGGCGCGCCGCCGGGCCGCCGGAAATCAGCAGCGGCGCCGCCATGTGCGTCGTCGCCTGCACGCCGTTGAGGTTGAAGGCCGGCTGGGTCAGCGCCAGCAGCGCGGCGCGCACGAC
>DASUKH010000088.1:0-15315 GCA_036278835.1 Allostellaceae bacterium | reverse complement strand
CTTGCGATTGTCGGGCCGCCGAGGGTGACTCTGAGCCGTATCGTTCTGGCAGGGCTCGGCAAGCCTGACGCGCTTGATCTGCGGCTCCTGCAAAACCTTGGCGGCCGGCTCGTCGCCCATCTTAACGGCGTCGGCGAAAGCACGGCCGCCATCGCCGTCGATCTCGGCGGCGAAGCCAAGGTGGAGCAGGCCGCCGCCGCGGCGAATGTCGCCTATGGGGCCGCCCTGCGCGCGTATCGCTTCGATCGCTACCGCACCAAGCAAAAGCCCGACCAGAAACCGACGCTCGCCGCCGTCACGGTCATGAGCCCGGAACCCGAGGCAGCGCGCAAGGCATATAGCCCGCTCGGCGCTACCGCCGAGGCGGTCGCCTTCACCCGCGACCTCGTGTCGGAACCGGCAAACATCCTCTACCCGGAAACGCTTGCCGAACAGACAATGGGGCTGACCCGCTTCGGGCTGGGCGTCGAGGTGCTCGACGAGCGCCGGCTGCGCGAACTCGGCATGGGTGCGTTGCTCGGCGTCGCCCAGGGCAGCGCCCGGTCGCCGCGCGTCGTCGTGATGCAGCACAAGGGCGGCGTTGCCGGTGCGCCGCCGCTGGCGTTTCTCGGCAAAGGCGTCACCTTCGACACCGGTGGCATCTCGATCAAGCCGGCCGCCGGCATGGGTGAGATGAAATGGGACATGGCCGGCGCCGGCGCGGTGATCGGGCTGATGCGGACCTTGGCGGCACGGGAGGCCAGGGTCAACGCGGTCGGGATCGTCGGCCTTGTCGAGAACATGCCGTCCGGCACCGCGCAGCGGCCGGGCGACATCGTGCGCTCGCTGTCCGGCCAGACGATCGAGGTGCTGAACACCGACGCCGAGGGGCGCCTCGTGCTGGCCGACGTGCTCTGGTACTGCCAGGATCGCTTCAAGCCGCGGCTGATGGTCGATCTCGCAACCCTGACCGGCGCCGTCATCGTCGCGCTCGGCCACGAGCATGCCGGGATGTTCGCCAACAATGACGAGCTGGCCGCCCGCCTCGCCGCGGCCGGCGAGTCGGTAGGCGAGAAGGTGTGGCGGCTGCCGCTCGCCGAGGCGCACGACCGGGCAATCGACAGCGACGCCGCCGACATGAAGAACATCGCCGGCGACCGCGGCGCCGGCAGCACGATCGGCGCCCAGTTCCTGCAGCGCTTCGTCAACAACGTGCCGTGGGCGCATCTCGACATCGCCGGGGTCGCGTGGTCGAAAAAGGACGCGCCGACCGTGCCGAAGGGCGCCACGGGGTTTGGCGTCCGCCTCCTCGACCGACTCGTCGCCGACCATTACGAAGAGGGCTGATCCCTCGGACGGGGCGGAGGGCGGCGGCGTGGCCGAGATCGGCTTTTACCATCTGCTGTCATGGCCGCTGGAACGCGCGCTGCCGCGCCTTCTCGAACGGGCGCGGGCGCAGGATTACCGGATCGTCGTGCGCGCCGCCTCGGCCGAGCGGGTCGAACACCTCAACGCGCTGCTCTGGACCTACGACGATGCGAGTTTTCTGCCGCATGGCTCTGCCCGCGACGGCAACGCCGCGGCGCAACCGGTCTGGCTGACCGAGCGCGAAGACAACCCGAACGGCGCGACGATGCTGGTGTTGGTGGACGGGGTCGAGGCCGCCGATCTAAATGCCTTCGCGCGCTGCTGCGACGTGTTCGACGGCACCAATGACGAAGCGGTTGAGGCGGCCCGCCGCCGCTGGCGCCAAGCGGCCGCCGCCGGCCATATGTTGACCTACTGGCAGCAGACGCAGGCGGGCTGGGAAAAGAAGGGGTGATCCAAAAACGGTCAAAAGAGCCGATGACGCGACGCCAATAAATGCGCCGCTTTCCCGGCGAAAGCCGGGACCCACGGGGCCGGCGACGAGCTGTTTAGGAGTGGGTCCCGGCTTTTGCCGGGAATGCGGTAAGATTCTATTATCCCGAGATCGCGACGAGTGCGGGCGGCGCGGCGCCGCGCAGCAGCGTCTTTTTCGCCTGCCACGCTTCGGCTTCGTCGAGATCCTGCAGGAATTGGACCGCGCCGCCGGCGAGGAGCGCCACCGGCAGCCCGTCGCGGTAGAGGACCCGATTGCCGGTCAGCGTGGCGAGGCGCGGGCCGGGGGTCAGGATGCCGACCAGGTTCAGCGGGTCGGCGCCCGACAGCGATACCCAGTCGCCGCCGCGCTCGCGCCGCGCCTTGCGCAGCCCGCCGATTGCTTCCGGCAGCGCGAACTGCTCGCCGGAGAAGCCGGCGATAAACCGTCCGCCGCGGATTTCGCCGCGCGCCTCCAGCCGGCGATAGACCCGCAGCAGGTCGCGCCACGGCGGCAGCCACCCCGCCTCGCGCTCCAGCAGCCGCCAGAACACGACCCCGTAGCGGCGCAGCAAGGTGCGCGCCAGATGCTCGACCGCATTGCCGGCATCGGTTGCGCCGATCGAGCGGCGCGCCATGGCCCAGCGGCCGGAGCCTTCCATGCCGAACAGCGGCTGCCGGCGCCCGGCGCGCCGCCGGTCGGCCGGCATCAGCAGCGCGCGCAGCCCGGCGAAGCTGTCGGAATTGACGAGGCCCAACGCCACCAGCTCGCCCAGCGCCTCTTCGAGTTGCGGGCGCAACAGCCGCGTGCCCTCGGCCAGCTCGTCGAAGAACGAGGCGCCGTTTGTCGCGATGAAATCGGCGACCGCCCGCGCCCGCGGCGCGGCCTGCGCGACATCGGGGAGCGGCGACAGCGCCGTCCACAGCGGCGCGTGGCGGCGCGCCAGCAGGGCGATCGGGGTCGTCCGCACCGGCCCGGCGATGCCCGGTCCGCGCTCGCCGCTCTCCGGGCGCGGGTGGCGCGGCCGCAACCGCGCCCAGGCGACGCGGCCGGAGAGGCAGTGGTCGTCGAGCCAGGCCGGGTCGTATCCGGTGATGCGGGAAGGCAGGATTTCGCTCTCCCACGCGCCGGCCGCCGCCTCGAAGCCTTCAAGCTGCCCCAATACCGCGGCGAGTGCGTCGGGGCCTTCCATGCGCGCCTTGGCGCTGACCCGCTGCCAGTCGAACAGGAAATTGAGAAAGTCGCGGGCGGCGACCGGCTCGATCTCGGCGCGCAGCCGCTTCAACGTGTAACGGTGGATGCGGGCGAGGAGACGGCGCTCGCACCACTCGTCCTCTTCGGCCCCCGGCGAGAACCGGCCGCGCATCGCGAAGCCTTCGGCTTGCAGCGCCGCGAGCGCAGGCGCGATATCGGCCGGGCCGAACCCGAGCGGGCCGGCAAGCGCCGCCTCGCCGACCGGCCCCAGCCCTTCGAGCCGCCCGCGCAGGATTTCGATGAGCGCCTCCTCGCCGTTCCATTGGCGCTCGGCATAAGGCGGCGCCGCCGCGATCGGCGGCTGCGGGAGGGCGTGCGGGAAGAGCGCTACGAATTGCGGCAGCCGTTCGGCTGCGATCCAAATTGTTGCATCGTCATTAAGGTGCGTCGCCCGCCTCTCCGTCGCCAGCTCTTCGAGAAAGCCGTGCCATCCCGGCCCGGCATCGGCTTCCGCCGGCGTCAGAAAGCCGAGCCAGACGAGGGCGTCGTGCAATTCGTCGCGGTTGATCGCCGCCGGCCAGGCTTCGCCGCGCACCCGCTCGACGGCCTCGGGGTCGAGCCGGCCGATCTCCGCGGCCTCCTCGGGGGCGAGAAAATGCCGGCTCATCACCGCCTGGGTGCGGCGCTCCTCAAGCGGCGCATCGTCGAGATAGGCGTAGGGCCGCGCCGCCAGCACTTCGAGCGCCAAGGGCGATGGTTCGGTCAGGTCGCGCGCGACGACCGCGATCTCGCCAGCGCGGATGCGGGTCAGCAGCCGTTCGAGGCCGGCGATGTCCATCGCTTCATGAAGGCAATCGGTGATCGCCTGGTTGACCAGCGGATGATCCGGCACCTCGCGCGCGCCGGCGAGGTTTTCGGCACAGGCCAGCTGGTCCGGGAAAACCGCGGCGATCAAGTCCTCGGCATCCATCCGCAAGAGCGGCGCCGGCACCTTGCGGCCGCCGCGGAAGCGTGGCAGGGCCAGGGCCACCCCGGCGACCCAGCGCCAGCGGGTCATGAACATCGGCGAATCGAGCACCGCCTGGATCAGCACCTCGCGCACGCTCGCCGGGTGCAGATAGGTCGCCACCTCGGCGAGGTCGAAGCTGTGCGCCGTAGTCAATGACAGGACGATGTTGTCCTCGGTCGCCGCCGCCTGCAGCTCGAAATTGAAGCGGGTGCAGAAGCGCTTGCGCAGTGCGAGGCCCCAGGCGCGGTTGATGCGGCTGCCGTAAGGCGAGTGGATCACCAGCTGCATGCCGCCGACCGCGTCGAAAAACCGCTCGAACACGACCCGCTCACAGGTCGGCAACACGCCGAGCGCGGCATGCCCGGCGGCAAGATACTCGGCGAGCTGCTGTACGGCGGCCGAAGTGAGGCCGAGATCGCCGCGTAGCCATGCGGCAAGCTTCTCGTCCGCCCCTACCCCCACCCTGCCCTCCCCCGCTTGCGGGGGAGGGTTAGGGCGGGGGTCCGGAAGGGGTTTAATGCTTCCTTCGAGGCAAGCCTCGGCTGCATGCCGCAGGCGCGACACCGACACCGATAGCTCGTCGGAGCGGCCCGGCGCCTCGCCGATCCAGAACGGGATATTGGGCGGCTGGCCGGCGGCGTCCTCGACCCGCAAGGTGCCGCGTTCGACCCGGCGGATGCGGTAGGACGCGTTGCCCAGCTGGAACACATCCCCGGCCAGGCTCTCGACCGCGAAATCCTCATTGACCGTGCCGATCACCTGGTTTTCCGGCTCGAGCACGACCTGGTAATCGGCATTGTCGGGGATCGTGCCGCCCGAGGTCAGCGCGGCGATCCGCGCGCCGCGCCGGCCGCGCAGCCGCCGATTGACGGCATCGTGGTGGATCAGCGCGCCGCGCCGGCCCCGCCTTGTGCTGAACCCCTGCGCCAGCATCTCGATCACCGCCGCGAAATCGCGGCGCGGCAGATCGCGGAACGGAAAGGCGCGACGGCACAGCGCGTAAAATTCGTCCTCCCCCCAGTCCTGCGCCGCGGTCTCGGCCACGATATGCTGCGCCAGCACATCGAGCGGCCGTTCGGGGATGCTGAGCCGGTCGAGTTCGCCGCGTCGCACGCTGTCGAACAATGCCGCTGCCACGACCAACTCGTCGCGCGACAGCGGAAACAGCCGCCCTTTCGGGGTGCCGCTGACCGCGTGGCCGGAGCGCCCGACCCGCTGCAGAAAGGCGGCGATCGAGCGCGGCGTTCCCAGCTGGCAGACGAGATCGACCTCGCCGATATCGATGCCGAGTTCGAGCGAGGCGGTCGCCACCAGCGCCTTCAAGGCGCCGCGCTTCAGGCGCTGTTCGGCATCGAGCCGGCGCTCCTTCGCAAGGCTGCCGTGATGCGCCGCCACCGCGCCCTCGCCAAGCCGCAGCGACAATTCGCGGGTGGCGCGCTCGGCCATCCGCCGCGTGTTGACGAAGATCAAGGTCGTCCGGTGCTGGTCGATCAACTCGACGAGCCGGTCATAGACCTCGCCCCACACCTCGCCCGACATCACCGCCTCCAGCGGCGAGGACGGCAGTTCGATTGCGAGATCGCGGGTCCGATGGTGGCCGGTGTCGATGATCGTGCAATTGGGGATCGTGCAATCGGGCGCACGCTTCTCGCCGACGAGGAACCGGGCAACCGCCTCGACCGGCTTCTGGGTCGCCGACAGGCCGATGCGCTGCAACCGCCGGCCGCACAACGCGTCGAGGCGTTCGAGCGACAGCGACAGGTGGCTGCCGCGCTTGTTGCCGGCGACCGCGTGGATTTCGTCGATGATGATCGTGCGTGCAGGGGCCAGCATCTGCCGGCCGGATTCCGAGCCGAGCAGGATGTAGAGCGATTCCGGCGTGGTAACGAGGATATGCGGCGCGAGGCGGCGCATCCGGTTGCGCTCGCCGGCGGCCGTGTCGCCGGTGCGCACCCAGCTGCGGATCGCGACCGGCGGCAGGCCGTGCGCCGCCAGCTCCTCGGCGATGCCGGCGAGCGGCCGTTCGAGGTTGAGGCGGATGTCGTTGGCCAGCGCCTTCAGCGGCGAGACATAGACGATCTGGGTTTCTTCGGTGAGGTCGCCCTCGATCCCCTGCCGCACCAGCCGGTCAATCGCGGCGAGAAAGGCGGCCAACGTCTTGCCGGAGCCGGTCGGCGCCGCGATCAGCACGTCGCCGCCCTGCCGGATCGCCGGCCATGCCGCCTCTTGCGCCGCCGAGGGTGCGGCGAAGCTGCGCTCGAACCACGCGGCAACCGCGGGATGAAACAGCGACAGGGCAGTCATGACCGGATCGGAATGCGGATGATCAGTCCAGCCATTAAGGGCGGCGGGCCGCCCGAATCAAGCCGCCCTGCCCTCTTCGCCAAACGGGGCGGCGCCGCGGGATTCGGTCAGGCCGCATCACCCCTTCCCGCCATGGCCGGGCTTGTCCCGGCCATCCACGGAAACCGGGAGAAGCTTTACCGCTACGCGTGGATGCCCGGCACAAGGCCGGGCATGACGTATCCGTGTTCAAAGCAGAACGGGTCACGCTTTAAAACCGCATCGCGGTCGCCTGGATGACGTTGGGGAGCTCACGCACCCGCCCGACCAGTTGCGGGGTCAGCTGTTGATCGACGGCGACCAGCGCGATCGCCGCTTCGTCCGGCCCGGTGCGGCCGAGATGGAAGGTAGCGATGTTGACCTCGGCGGCCGCCAGTTCGCGGCCGAGCGCGCCGATAAACCCCGGCTTGTCGTAATTGCGCACGAACAGCACATGGCCGCCGAGTTCGGCTTCGAGCGGGATGCCCTCGATTTCGACGAGGCGCGGCTTGGTGCCGGCGAAAACGGTGCCGGCGACGGTGCGGCGGCGCCGTTCCGTTGTCACGGTGACCCGCATCAGGTTCTGGTAGTCGCCGGCGTCGGCGACCCGCGTTTCGCTGACCCGGATGTCGCGCTGGCGGCAGATCGCCGGCGCGCTGACGATGTTGACGGCAGCGAGCTGCGGCGCCAGCAGCCCGGCCAGCGCGGTCGCGGTCAGCGGCGTCACGTTGAGGTCGGCGATCGCGCCCTGGTATTCGATCTCGACGGCGCGCAGGCCGGTCTCGGTCAGCTGCCCGGCGAAGCTGCCAAGCTGCCCGGCCAGGATCATATAGGGTTTGAGGCGCACCGCCTCTTCGGCGGTCAATGACGGCATGTTGACCGCGTTGGCGACCGCCCCGGTCAGCAGGAAATCCGCCATCTGCTCGGCGATCTGCACCGCGACGTTTTCCTGCGCCTCGCTGGTTGCAGCGCCCAGATGCGGCGTCGCGACCAGGGTGTCGTGACCGAAAAGCGGGTTCCGTGCTGCCGGCTCTTCGACAAAGACGTCAATCGCGGCCCCCGCCACCCGGCCTTCATCGAGCGCGCGGGCGAGCGCCGCCTCATCGATGAGACCGCCGCGGGCGCAGTTGATGAGCCGCACCCCCGGCTTCATCCTGGCGATGGTGGCGGCGTCGATGATGTTGCGGGTCGCGTCGGTCAGCGGCGTGTGCAAGGTGATGAAGTCGGCGCGCGCCAGCAATTCGTCGAGCATCACACGCTCGACCCCGATCTCGACCGCGCGGTCGGGCGACAGAAATGGATCGTAGGCGATCGTCTTCATCTTGAGGCCGTGCGCCCGGTCGGCGACGATCGCGCCGATATTGCCGCAGCCGATGATGCCGAGCGTTTTGCCGCTCAGCTCGACCCCCATAAAGCGCGATTTTTCCCATTTGCCGGCCTGCGTCGAGCGGTCGGCGGCCGGGATTTGCCGAGCCAGCGCGAACATCATCGCGATCGTGTGCTCGGCGGCGGTGATCGCGTTGCCGTAAGGCGTGTTCATCACGACGATACCGCGCGCCGTCGCGGCCGGCACGTCGATGTTGTCGACGCCGATGCCGGCGCGGCCGACCACCTTCAGCCTGTCGGCGACGGCCAATAGGTCGGCGGTCACCTTCGTCGCCGAGCGCACCGCCAGCCCGTCATAACCCGCGATGCGGCGGCGCAATTCGTCGGGGGCGAGGCCCTTCGCGACCTCCGCCTCGATCCCACGCTCGCGGAAAATCTCGACCGCCCGCGGGCTCAGGGCATCGGCAATCAGCACTTTCGGCATCAACGCGGGCTCCGATTCAAGATAAGCGTTGTCATTCCGGCGAAGGCCGGAATTCATTCGTCGACCATTGCGGCGGTTGGGCCATGGGTCCCGGCCTTCGCCGGGATGACAACCTGTTACATAAGCGCCGGCCCGGAAGCGTCAGGCGGCCTTGGCGGCGTCGCGTTCCTGTTCCCAGGCCCAGTCGAGCCAGGGCAGCAAGGCCTCGACATCGCTCTGCTCGACCGTCGCGCCGGCCCAGATGCGGATGCCGGGGGGCGACGCGCGATGGCTCGCCAGATCGTAGCCGGCGCCCTCGGCATCGAGCCTTGCGGTCATCGACCGTACCGTGCGGAAACGCTCGTCGGGCGACAGGCCAAGAAACCACGGGTCGGTGATTTCGAGCTGGATCGAGGTGCACGAACGGGTTGCCGGGTCCTCGGCGAGAAAGCGCAGCCAGGAAGAGCGCCCGACCCAGGCGGCGACGGCGGCGAGGTTGCCCTCGGCGCGCGCTACCAGCGCATCGAGGCCGCCGATCTCTTCGGCCCAGCGCAGCCCGTCGAGCGCATCCTCGACGCACAGCATCGACGGCGTGTTGATCGTCTCGCCGCGGAAAATCCCCTCGTTGAGCTTGCCGCCCGAGGTCAGCCGAAACAGCTTCGGCAACGGCCAGGGCGGGGTGTAGCTTTCGAGCCGTTCGACGGCGCGCGGCGACAAGGCCAGCATGCCGTGCGCCGCCTCGCCGCCCAGCGCCTTCTGCCACGACCAGGTGACGGCATCGAGCCTGTCCCAAGGCAGGTGCGTGGCAAAAGCCGCCGAAGTCGCATCGCAGATCGTCAGCCCGGTACGGTCGGGGGCGATCCAGTCGCCGTGCGGCAGCCGGACCCCGGCGGTGGTGCCGTTCCACACGAATACCGTATCGCGGCTGGAATCGACGGCGGCGAGATCGGGCAGGCGGCCGTAGGGGGCCTGCAAAAGCCGCACATCCGGGAGCTTCAGCTGCTTGGTCACGTCGGTGACCCAGCCCTCGCCGAAACTCTCCCACGAGAGGAGATCGACCCCGCGGGCGCCGAGCAGTGTCCACAGCGCGATCTCGACCGCGCCGGTGTCCGACGCGGGCACGATGCCAACCCGGTAATCAGAGGGGATGCCGAGGATCGCGCGCGAGCGGTCGATCACCTCGACGAGCCGCGCGAGACCGGCGCGCGAGCGGTGCGAGCGGCCGAGCAACGCCCCGGACAGCGCGGCCGGCGACCAGCCCGGCCGCTTGGCACAAGGCCCGGAGGAAAAGCATGGGTTGGCCGGACGCCGGGTCGGCTTCATGTTCGCCCCTTCCTGAGCGGCGGCCCGTCCGCGGGCCGCAAGCGGCGGAGCCTTAAACCGGGCATTCGCCGCGGTCAATGCGGCACTGCAACACTGCAAGGCGCGCGGCATGGGAGATTGTTGCCAGCGCCGAGGCGGTTTCGGTATGACGAGCGGCCATTGGCCGACCTGAGGATTCGCGCATGTCCGACGCTTCGCCGCCGCTCCGCCTGATCGGGATGTCAGGCAGCCTGCGTACCGGCTCCTATTCGGTAAGCATCTTGCAAACCTTGCGTGAGAAATTCGCCGGGCGGGCCGATCTGCAGATTTACGATCTCGCGCCTATCCCGCTCTACAACCAGGATTTCGAGGGCGACAACCGGCCGCCGATCGTCAAGCGGATGCTGGCCGATATCGCCGAGGCGGACGGCCTCGTGTTCTGCGCGCCGGAATACAACCACAGCATCCCGGGCGTCCTGAAAAATGCGATCGACTGGGCCTCGCGCCCCGCCTTCCAGTCGGTGCTGGCCTACAAGCCGGCGGCGGTGATGGTCAGTTCGCGCGCCCCGCTGGGCGGCGCCCGCTGCCTCGAACATCTGCGGGTGGCGCTCGATTCGTGCCTGGTCCGCGTCGCGCTGGCCCGCGAGGTCGTCGTCACCGCCGCCGAGAGCAAAATCCGCGACGGCCGCCTCGTCGACGAGACCTCGCTCGGCTTCGCCTGCGGCGCGGTCGAAGCGCTGATCCGCGAAATCCGCCTGCATCGCGCGGCCGAAGCGGCGGAGCGCTGAGCGCGCGGGTGGATCAGGCGGCCGGCGGAGAGGCCGCCCTTCCGGCGCACGCCCGCCAGCGACGCCGGCTGGTCCTCGCTGCCTCGGTGATGGCCACCTTCATGGCGGCGGTCGAGAGCACGATCGTCGCCACCGCGATGCCGACGATCGTCGCCGATCTCGGCGGCTTCAGCCTGTTCAGTTGGGTTTTCGCCGCGTACCTGCTGGCGATGGCGGTGACGATCCCGCTTTATGGCCGCCTAGCCGACATTTACGGCCGCAAGCGGGTGTTCTTCGCCGGCACCGGCATCTTTCTCGCCGGCACGAGCCTGTGCGGCTTCGCTTCGACGATGGGCATGTTGGTGCTGTTCCGGGCCATCCAGGGCCTCGGCGCCGGGGCGATCCAGCCTATCGCCTCGACCGTGGTCGGCGACATCTACACCCCGGCCGAGCGGGCTCGCGTCCAGGGCCTCATCTCCAGCGTGTTCGGCGTGTCGGCGATCGTCGGGCCGGCGCTCGGCGCCTTTATCGTCGAGCATTTGCACTGGTCCCTGGTGTTCTGGGTCAACCTGCCGATCGGCGCGGCGAGCATCGTCATGTACCGGCTGTTCCTGCACGAGCGGGTCGAGCCGAAGAGCCACCGGGTCGATTACCTCGGCAGCATCCTGCTGGCGGTTGGGGTCGGCGCGGCGATGCTGGTGCTGGTGCAGGCCGGCCGCCTCGGGCCGGCGGCGATCGGCGGCCTCGCGGCCTTCGCGGCCGCGGCGCTGTGCGGTCTCATCGTGCAGGAGCGCCGCGCCGCCGAGCCGATCGTGCCGTTCCGCCTGTGGCGCTTGCGGGTCATCGCGCTCGCCAATCTCGGCACGTTCGGCACCGGCGCCTCGATGATGGCGGTAAGCGCCTTTTTGCCGGCCTATGTCCAGGGCGTCATGGGGCAGAGCGCCGGGGTGGCCGGCGCGGTGCTCGGCTGCCAGTCGGTCAGCTGGACCCTGGCGACATTCGCCGCCGCCCGCGTGATGATCCGCACCTCCTACCGGGTGTCGGCCGTGATGGGCGGTACCGCGCTGTTGCTCGGCGGGGCGATGCTGGCGCTGCTGCGGCCCGACAGCAGCATCTTCTGGGCGGCCGCCGGCTCGCTGGTGATGGGGGTCGGGATGGGGTTCTGCAACCCGTCTTTCCTGGTCTCGATCCAGGCCAGCGTCGGCTGGGGCGAGCGCGGCGTCGCCACCGGCGGGGTCATGTTCATGCGCATGATGGGCCAGTCGCTCGGCGCCGCGGTGTTCGGCGCGGTCGTCAATTTCGGCATCGCGGCGCGGGCGCCCGGCGCCGGCGACGCGGTCAACCGGCTGATGGAGCCGGCCCTACGCGCCGGCCTCGGCGCCGCCGAGATCGCCCGCCTCAGCGCCGCGGTGGCGGCGTCGGTGCACGAAATTTATCTGCTTGTTCTGGTCATCGCCGTGGCGACGCTCGTGGTCGCGCTGTCTTTTCCTAAAGGCCTCAGCCCGACCCGCGGCCGGCAGGGGTGACCGATCAGCCGGCGACGGTGAGGACGCCGGCGACGGCACGGCGCCACCCGGCATAGCGCTCCTCGCGCTCCGCGGCGTCCATTGCCGGCGCGAACTGCCGGGCCCCGTGCCAGCCCGCCATCATCGCCGCTGGCTCGGGGCACAGGCCGCGCGCCAGCCCCGCGATATAGGCCGCACCCCAGGCGGTGGTCTCGACCGTCGCCGGGCGCTCCACCCGCACGGGAAGGATGTCGGCGAGAAACTGCATCGCCCAGTCGTTGGCCGCGAGGCCGCCATCGACCCTTAATGTCTCGATCCCCAGCCCGGTATCGCTCGCCATCGCGGCAATGAGGTCGCGGGTCTGGAAACCGATCGCCTCGAGGGCGGCGCGGGCGATCTCGGGAAGGCCGCACCCCGCGGTCAGCCCGCTGATCGCGCCGCGCGCCGCCGCCGACCAGTGCGGCGCGCCGAGGCCGGTGAGCGCCGGCACGAAATAGACGCGCTGGCGCGGGTCGGCCGCCGCAGCCAGCGCATCGAGCGCATTGGCGGATTGCGCCACCCGCAATCCCCGGCACAGCCAATCGAGCGCGGCGCCGGCGGTGAAGATGCTGCCTTCGAGGGCGTAGGCCGTCTCGCCGCGCAGGCGGTAACACAGGGTCGCGATCAGGCGGTGGCGCGAGCGGGCCGGCATCGGGCCGGTGTTGACCAGCGCGAAGGCGCCGGTGCCGTAGGTCGATTTGACGAGACCCGGCCGGAAGCAGGCTTGGCCGATCGCAGCGGCGTGCTGGTCGCCGGCCACCCCGGCGATCGGGATGGGACCGCCGAACAGCTCCGGCGCCGTCTCGTCGAAATCGCCGTCGCTGTCCATCGTCTCCGGCAACACCGCTCGCGGCACGCCAAGCGCCGCCAGCAATTCATCATCCCAGGCGAGGCGGCGCAGATCGAACAGCATCGTGCGCGACGCGTTGGTGACATCGGTCGCGTGCAGCCTTCCGCCGGTCAGCCGCCATAACAAAAAGCTGTCGATCGTGCCGAACGCGATCCGGCCGGCCCGCGCTTCGTCGGCGAGGCCCGGCACGGTGCCGAGCAGCCAGCGGATTTTCGAGGCGGAGAAATACGGGTCGATAATGAGGCCGGTGCGCTCGGCGACCAGCTCCTCGAGGCCGGCGGCGCGCCATTCTTCGCACAAGGGCGCGGTGCGCCGGTCCTGCCAGACGATGGCGTTCGCCATCGGCCGACCGGTCTGCCGGTCCCACAGCACCGTCGTCTCGCGCTGGTTGCTGATGCCGATCGCGGCGATCGGCGCGCCGTCCGCCGCCGCGATCGCCTCGCGGCAGCAGGCGACGACATCCTGCCAGATCGCCTCGGCGTCGTGCTCGACCCAGCCGGGATGCGGGTGGATCTGCCGTACCGGCCGGCGCGCCGTGTGGTGCACGCCGCCCGCAGCGTCGAACAGGATTGCGCGGGTGCTGGTCGTCCCCTGGTCGATCGCCAGCAGGTAGTCCGGGCGGCTCATCCGCCGTGGGCGAAACCCGGAAACAGGGTCATCCCACCATCGACGAAGAACGTCGTGCCGGTCACGTAATCGGCTTCGTCCGAGGCGATCCACACGGCGGTGCGGGCGATATCCTCCGGCTCGCCGATGCGGCCGTAGGGGATCAGCAGGTTGAGCGCACGCAGCGCCTCCGGAGTGGACCACGCAGGGCGGTTGATCGGGGTGCGGATGGCGCCCGGCGCGATCGCATTGACCCGGATATGAAGCGGCGCGACCTCCTGCGCGATCGACTGCATCATCATCTCGATGCCGCCCTTCGACGCCGCATAATTGACGTGCCCGGCCCACGGGATTTTCTGGTGCACCGAACTCATGCAGACGATCTTGCCGGCCGATTTCGAGACCCCGGGCACGATTCCCTGCTTGGTCATTGCCCGCACCGCCTCGCGGCAGCACAGAAACTGGCCGGTCAGGTTGATGCCGATCACGGTGCTCCAATCGGCCAGGGTCATATCGACCAGCTGCGCGTCGCGCTGCACCCCGGCATTGGAGACCAGGATATCGATCCGGCCGAACCGCTGGCGGAACGCATCGAACATCGCGACGACCTGATCCTCGCGCGACACGTCGGCGAGCAATGCCGCTCCTTCGGCGCCGACCCCCTCGATTTCGGTGACCACCGCCGCGGCATCGTCGGGCCGGGTCACGTAATTGACCCCGACATCGGCGCCGGCCGCCGCCAACGCCACCGCGATGGCGCGGCCGATCCCGGAATTGGCGCCGGTCACCAGCGCCTTCTGGCCGCGCAACGGGCGCCATGCGGCGGCTTGCGGCGTGTCGCTGGCTTCACTCACGGCAGGCTCCCTCCTTTGGCTGACCCCCGCTTAGTGCTCCCCGCGATTGAGGATCGCGTCGCGCAACCCCGTCTCGTAGCGCTGGCCAAGCTCGGTCAGGATCACCGCATCCGGCGGTTGCGGCCGGATCAGGCCCTTGCGTTCGAGGGCCTTCCACACCGACGGGTTGCGCAGCCCGGTCGCGTCGCGCCCCGCCACCATTGCATCGCCGAGGTGGAAATGGTCGCCATGCGCGTGCGGGAATTCGCGGATCGCGACCCCGCCCCCATCGCCCCCGGCCGCCGGGGCGCCGACGAGGCGCGCCAGCTCCTGGAGCAGGGTCAGCGTCTTCAATTGCAGCGAGTTCAGGTTGAGCGGGTTGCGTTTCGACTGCATCCGGTGTGATTAGCCGGTCAAGGCGGCCGATGCAATGCGCCGGCGGCGCGCGATAATGATCGGCCTTCAGAGGGAGGAGCGGCAGCCATGTTCATCGTCGATTCGCAGATCCATCTTTGGGAAGGCGCCCGCATGTCGGCGCATCACCGGCAGATCCCGACCTATTCGGTGGACGACGCGCTGAAGGAGATGGCGGGGGCCGGGGTCGATGCTGCGGTCATCCACCCGCCCAGCACGCTCGGGGAAGCGGTCAATTTGCAGGCGGTCGAGGCGGTGAAGGCGCACCCCGACAAATTCTGCATCCTCGGCCATTTCGATCTGGAGGCGCCGAACGGGCGCGAAACCGTGCGCAATTGGCGGCAGCGTCCGGGCATGCTCGGCTTCCGCTTCACCTTCAACCTGCCGCACCAGAAAAGCTGGTGGAATGACGGCAGTCTCGACTGGTTCTGGAGGGCGTGCGAAGAGGAGAGCCTGCCGATCGGCCTCCTGGCGGGCGGCCATATCGCCGAATTCGGGCGGATTGCTGAGCGCCATCCCGGCCTCAAGATGCATATCGATCACCTCGGGCGCACCGGCGGCGGCGCCGGCGGCACCGACGACGCGGCCTTCGCCGACCTGCCGCAGATGCTGGCCCTGGCGCGGCTGCCCAATGTCGCGGTCAAATTGTCGGGGGCGCCGAGCTATTCGGGCGCGCCTTACCCCTACCGCAACATCCACCCGTACATCCGCCAGATTTTCGAGGCGTTCGGGCCGCAGCGCTCTTTCTGGGGCACCGACATCACCCGCATGCCGTGCAGCTACCGGCAATGCGTGACGATGTTCACCGAGGAGATGCCGTGGCTGGCGGGGAATGACCGCGACCTCGTGATGGGCCGCGCGGTGTG
>DASUKH010000087.1:0-5488 GCA_036278835.1 Allostellaceae bacterium | reverse complement strand
ACGCCGCCGGGCGGAGCGGCGCGCGGGTCATCCTCGCGGAGCACGACCCGGTGTTTGGCGGAGCGCTGCTCGGGCGGCCGTGCCGGATCGGCGGGCAGGACGGGCCGGCGTGGGCGGCGGCGACCGTCGCCGAGCTGCGGCAGATGCCGGAGGTGCGGCTGTTGCCGGCGACGGCGGTCGTCGGCTGCTATGACGGGAATTATGCGATAGCGGTCGAGCGCGTCGGCGAGCTGCTCGGGCCGTCCCCCCCGGCTGGGCTGCCGCGCCAGCGCCTCTGGCACATCCGGGCGCGCCATATCGTATCGGCAACCGGGGCGATCGAGCGCCCGCCGGTCTTCGCCGGCAACGACCGACCCGGCATCATGCTGGCGAGCGCGGTCGAAACCTATCTCCACCGCTACGCCGTGCTGCCGGGCCGGCGGGCTGTGCTCTACGCCGATAACGACGACGCCTACCGGGTCGCCGCCGCCCTCGCCCGCGCTGGCGCCGACATCGCCGCGATCGTCGATCCGCGCGCCAATCCTGGCGAGGCCGCATCCCGGCTGGCCGCCGGCATGCGGCTTTATCCCGGCCATGTTGTGGCCGGCACCGAAGGCCGGCACCGGCTGCGGCGGGTCTGGCTGCGGCCGCAGGCCGGCGGTCGCGGCATGGCGATCGAGTGCGACCTGCTCGCGGTATCGGCCGGCTGGAACCCAACCCTCCACCTTTACGCCCAGATCGGCGCCCGCCTTCGCTTCGACGAGCGGCTCGCAACGTTCGTACCGGGCGAGAGCGATGCCGCGATCACGCCCGCCGGCGCCGCCAATGGCTGCTTTGCCCTCGCGCAATGCCTTGCCGAGGGAGCCGCCGCTGGCGGCCGCGCCGCCGCCGCATGCGGTTTCGGCAAGGGCGAAGCGCCCGAGCCGCCGCCAGTGGAGGAGGAGGCCGGCGAAGGCGACGCTTCAGCCATGCTCCCCGCAATGCCGCCGCCGCGGGAAGCGCGGCATGCCTTTGTCGATCTGCACAATGACGTGACCGCCGCCGATATCGCGCTGGCAGTGCGCGAGGGCTACGGCGCGGTCGAGCACCTGAAGCGCTACACGACACTCGGCATGGGCACCGACCAGGGCAAGACCGGCAATCTCGCGGGCCTCGCGCTGCTCGCCGCCCTGACCGGACGGTCGGTCGCCGACAGCGGCACGACCACTTTCCGCCCGCCTTACGTGCCGGTGTCCTATGGCGCGCTGGCCGGGCGCGACCGCGGCCGGCTCGCCGATCCGGTGCGGCTGACGCCGATGCACGATTGGCACGAAGCGGCCGGAGCCGTATTCGAGGATGTCGGCCAGTGGAAGCGGGCGCGCTATTACCCGCAGCCCGGCGAGGACATGCGGGCGGCGATGGCGCGCGAATGCCTCGCGGCGCGCGACCAGGCGGCGCTACTCGACGCCTCCACGTTGGGAAAGATCGCGGTCGCGGGGCCCGACGCCGGACGGTTTCTCGACCGAATCTATACCGGGGATATGCAAAACCTCGCGGTCGGGCGCTGCCGCTACGGGGTGATGTGCCGCGATGACGGCATGGTGTTCGACGACGGGGTGGCCGCCCGCCTCGCCCCCGATCTGTTCCATCTGACGACGACAACCGGCAATGCCGCCGCGGTGCTCGACTGGCTCGAGGGGTGGCTGCAGACCGAGTGGCCCGATCTCGACGTGTTCTGTACCTCGGTCACCGAACAATGGGCCAACGCCACCCTGGTCGGGCCGCATTCCACCGCCGTTCTGACAATGCTGGGTTTCGAAGCCGCGCCGCTTCCGTTCATGGGCGTCTGCGAGGCCGTGGTCGCCAACATCCCCGCGCGGGTGTTTCGGGTCAGCTTCTCCGGTGAAAGAAGCTACGAGATCAACGTGCCGGCGGATCGCGGCCCCGCGCTCTGGGAGGCGCTGGTCGCGGCCGGCGGCGCGTACGGCATCACGCCCTACGGAACCGAGGCGATGCACGTGATGCGCGCCGAAAAAGGCCACATCATCGTCGGCCAGGATACCGACGGCTCGGTCACGCCGCTCGATCTCGGGTTCGAGAGCCTCCTCGCCCGCGACAAGGACTTCCTCGGCCGCCGCGCCCTGTCGCGCAGCGATCTCACGCGGCCCGACCGCAAGCAGCTGGTCGGGCTACTGCCGGACGATCCCGCGATCGTGCTGCCGGAGGGTGCCCATCTGGTTGCCGAGCCGGGCGGCGCGCCTCCGGTGCCGATGCTTGGCCATGTCACATCGAGCTATTTCGGCCCGCGGATCGGGCGCGGCTTTGCGCTGGCGCTGGTCGCTGGCGGGCGCGCGCGGCAGGGCGAGCGCATATTCGCGGCATTGCCCGCCCGCACCGTCCCGGTCCGCATCTGCCCGCCCGTCTTTTACGATCCGGAAAACCGCCGCTGCCGCTTGTGACCCTTGCGCCGAAATCGGATTGCGGCAGGGGCGGCCTCTGTTAGGCTGCGCCGTCTGCGGGAGAGGAGCCGCTTATGAACGACACGATGACCCTGTCGCAGCGCGCCGATGCGCTGGAACAGCGGATGAGCGACGAACTCGATTACATCGTCATCAAGTCCCGTCTCTACACGCTGGCCGATGGCGACACGGGCCCGGGCCCGAACGCCGCGAAGCTGATGGCCGACAATCCGAAGGCCAAGGTCCTGATGGGCGACGATCCGCGGCTGCCGGCGATGCCCGACAAGCCGACCCTGGTCGATTTCTTCGAGCACCGCTTCGGTCCGGCGGCGCACCTTCTGCAGAGCGCGCGGCATGCGGTCAAAGGCGGGCTCGGCGAGAAGATGGTGCTGGCTTGCCTCCTGCATGACATCTCGACGATCGGCTTCATCCGCGGCGATCACGGTTATTGGGGCGCGCAGCTGGTCGAGCCTTACGTCGATGAGGAGGTGACCTGGGCGATCCGCGCCCATCAGGTGCTGCGCTTTTATCCCGACGAATCGGTCGGGTACGAGTATCCGCAATCCTATATCAAAGCATTCGGCGCCGATTACCGGCCGGATGCTTATGTCGAGGAAGACTATAAGCGGATGCGCAATCACAAATGGTACATGTCTGGCCGGATGATCACGGTCCACGACATCTATTCATTCGACCCCAGCGTGCATGTCGAAATCGGGGAATTCACCGACATCATCGGGCGCAACTTCCGCCAGCCGAAAGAGGGGTTGGGCTTCGACAACAGCCCGGTCGCCCATATGTGGCGGGCGATGATCCGCCCGGCGAAATACCTCTGAACCCGGCAGACGCGGCGGGCGGCTTCGGCCGCCCGCCCGGTCCCGGTCAGCAGGTGTAATAGCGGCGGTAATACGGATCCCAGCAGCTGCGCGCCGGCGGGTAGTAGGCCGGCGCCGGCGGGTAGTAATAGGACGGCGGCGGCGCGTAATAATAGCCGCCATACGGGTAATACCCATAGGGCCGGGCCGCCGCAGAGCCGATCATGGTGCCAAGCGCCAACGAGCCAAGGCCGAGGCCGACCGCCGCGCCGGAACTGATCGCATGGGCCGGTGTCGGGGCGTTCAGCGCGACCGCTGCCGCCAGCGCCCCCGCTATTGCGAGGCTGCGCCCGGTGGGTTTCATGTACTTCGAGATGGCCATACGGGTTCTCCGATCGTGACACGCGCCGGCCGTTTATATCACGTCGTCCGGCTGTCGGGAAAAGCAAACAGAGGGCAAGCAAACGATGTCGCCGGTCGACCCGGCGATTGCCGCTCCGCTCGGTTCAACCTAGGATAGGCCGCCGGCGGCAAGAGCATCCCCGGATACGCCGGACGCCGCATCCGGGGAAACCGCGCGATCGTTAGTAGCCGTAATAGTAATACGGGTAGCTGTACGCGTAGGTCGACCCGTAGTACGGATAGCCATAGCCGTAGCCATAGCCGTAATACGGCGTCGAGTAATACGGATAGTAGTACGGGGTCGCGGCCGAGGCGATCGCCGCGCCGGCCAGCGCGCCGCCGAGCAGACCGAGGCCGATCCCGGCGCCGCCCCAGCCGCCGCCGCGGTGTCCATGCCAGCCGCCGTGCCATCCCCCACCGTGCCAGCCGCCGTGATGCCAGTCGCGGGCATTGGCGGTGCCCGGCAGCGCGGCGGCGGTAAACGACAGCGCCCCCGCCATCAGGGCCGCAACTCCGAGGCCGCGCCCGGTTTTCTTGGCTACATCGATCAATGCCATATCGTCCTCCAAATCTGGGCCGGCGCGATCGGAAAAGCACCGGACTCTGGTTGATAACGGGAACCGGCAACGCGGCATTCCCGGAAAACGCTACGGATGAGTTTCTTTTCCTGCCCTGTCGCAATCGACTCCGGAAAACGGGTCCGCTCTCCGTTATAGGGACACATGCGCCGCAACATTCCCGGAAAACGCTACGGCCGCGTATCTTTTTTTCTGCCGGCGCTGCTCCGCCGCGTCAGCGCGCGCCGGCCGGCGCCTTGCGGTCGCGAATACGGCTATGCAGGTTGCGAACGATCAGCCCGGTCAGCCGCTCGTCGAGCGGAAACAGCCGCTGGCCGATCGGATAGGGGTCCTGTCTCGTCACCGGCACGCCCTCTTTCAGGATGTCGTCCGGTTCCAGGCCGCGCTCGACGCAGGTCTCGATAAAGCCGACCCAGTTCTCGACGATCTGCGCCTGCTCCTTCAGATAGGCCTTGCCGCAGGGCTCGCCGTGGCCGGGGACGATCGTCTCCACATCGAGCGCGGCGATGCGATCGAGCGCAGCAAGCCACTCCCAGGGGTCGCATTCCTGCATCCAGGTGCGGCATTTATGGAACACGTTGTCGCCGGTGAAGACGACCCCCTCCTCAGGCACGTGCACCGAGGTCTGCGGCGCGGTGTGGCCCGGCATGTGAATGATGTTGAAGGTGTGATTGCCGACATTGAGGGTCAGCGTATCGGTGAAGGTCAGGCTCGGCGGGTGCGACGCCGGATAATCCGGATGCCCGACCAGCCACACGCTGTCGGGGTCGCTCTCCTTGTACCGCTCGCGCTTTTCCTCAAGGCTGCCGAAGGCGTTGAGATAGCGATCGAAGCACTCCTGCAATTTGACCTGGCCGACCACCGTGACCTCGGGGAAATACGCGTTCCCCGAGATATGGTCGCCATGCGGCTCCGTATTGATCAGGTAGCGGATCGGCGCCTTTTCCTCGAGCTGCTCGCGCCAGCGCACCGCATCGATCGGCTGCTGCGGCGAGTCGATCATCACATAGCCGTCGCTGGTCTCGATAAAACTCGGGTTGCACCCGGCGAAATAGATTTCCGTAAAGCTGTTGCGGCCGACCCTGCGCATCTCGCCTCTCCCGGCGCCATTGTGCCCGGTGGAGAGCTTGTCACCGTTCGGCCCGCCGCGCCAGCGGACCGCGCCTAACCGGCTGAGGCTCGGGCTTTCCGCCGTCTTGAGGCCGGATCGACTGGAGAAAGCGCGAGCCCTCCCGCCACCTCGATGTCGGCAATCACGGCGGCCAGCGTGCGCGCC
>DASUKH010000086.1:0-10763 GCA_036278835.1 Allostellaceae bacterium | reverse complement strand
GCGGATGCCGCGCGAGGTGATCGCCGAGGGCCGCTATTTTCACGGTATCGACAGCTGGGAGCGCTCGCTCGAATTCTGCGTCGAGGAATTGGGCGAGGACATGTGGCTGTTCGCCAGCGACTGGCCGCACGGCGACACTGCCTGGCCGGAAGCCGTGCAGCAGACCGTCGAGCGCCCGCGCCTCACGGCAAGCGCCAAGCGGAAACTGCTGGGTGATAACGCGCTGCGCCTCTGCCCCAGGCTGCGCAGCTGACCCTACGGCGTGCTCTGGGTGGTTGCGCCTCCTGTCACAACGGCGTAGGTCAACCGCGCAACGGGAGATTTCCCCACGCAATTCGGCGGTTGCCAATACCGCCGATTGAGACCAGAGTTCCCCCCAGGAACAGCCGCAAAGGCTGACCGGTCCGCCCGAAAACCGGGCGGGCGCGCGGAGCATATTGTCCGGCGCATAGCGCGACGCCGTGCGCCGGTGGTGTCCGCTTTGAACAGAGAGGCAGGATGGCCCCGGTGCCGTCGTGCACCGATATGACCAGCCAGAACACGGCCGGAAACCGCCGTGGCCGGAATTGCGCGGCCTCGTCGGAGCCGGAGCGCCCTCCGTCAAAGCAGCACGCCCCTGCAAAAAAGCAACGGAGGGAAGCGCCATGACCGGAACCCCGGCCAGCCACATCTTGGGCAGGAAACTCGACAGCATTCCGTTCAGCCCCTATCACATTCTGCTGATTGTCGTTTTGGGTTTTGTCGGCTTTGTCGAAGGGTACGATTTGGCGCTGAGCGGCTCGCTGCTGGTGCTCGCAAAGGCGCCGCTGCACATGACCGCCCGGGAAATCCGCTGGCTGGCCGTCGCGCCCCAATTCCTGGTGGTGATCGGGGGGTTCACCGCCGCGGCGATGTCGGATCGCGTCAGCCGGGTCGCGGTGATGCAGGCCGGGGTGATCCTCAGCACGCTGTGCACGCTGCTGATCATATTTGCGAACAGCGCCGAAACACTGATCCTGCTGCGCCTGATCACCGGGTTCGGCCTCGGCTTCACGATTTCCGCGCCGTTCCCGATCGCGGCCGAGCTGATGCCGGCGCAGCATCGCCGTACCTATGGCGCGATCTACGAGTGCATGCTGGCGCTATCCTTCACCCTGCTGCCGTTTGTCGGGTTCGTACTCGCCGGCAACCCGAACGGCTACCGCTGGGTCGGCCTGCCGGGCGGCGCGACCCTGTTCATCGCGCCGGTGCTGATCTGGTTCTTTATCCCGGAGAGCCCGCGCTGGCTGCTGCGCCGCGGCCGCGTGCAGGACGCGGTCGATACGGTCAACCTGCTGATCCGGCGCTGCGGCAGCAAAGTGACGCCACTGACTACCGGCGAACTCGGCGCCAATGTCAGCGTTGCCAACGAGCAGCTGCCGCCGTTCTCGGCGTTGTTCCGACCGGGCCAGCTGCGCTGGACGGTGGTCGGCATCCTGTGCGGCTTGTGCGGCTCCGCTGTCTATTATTCATCTGCGATCCTCTTACCGAAGGCGCTGGTCGATCAGGGCGCCGGCGTCGCGCTCAGCTTCGGCCTCAGCACGCTGATTTTCGGCGCGAGCATCCCCGGCAAATTATTCAACGGCTACATCATGGAGGTGATCGGCCGCCGCTGGACGATTACCGGCGCCTTCCTGTTGTCGATCCCGGGGCTGCTGCTAATGATGACAGCGCACCGGTTCGGCGCCGCCGCTCAGCCCCTCTTCATCGCCGGCGTGCTGATCACCGGGTTCACGGTGCTGTCGTGCTTCCCGGCGGTGCGGGTCTATATCTCCGAGCAGTTCCCGACAGCGCTGCGCGGCCGCGGCCATTTCTTCGACGAGTCGGCGGCGCGGCTGTGCTCCGGCGTGATCCTCCCGTTCCTGCTGGAGCCTTATACCGGGTCGGCGACGATCTTTTTCGGAGCGCTGGCAATCATCGTGACGACCGGAGCATTGGTGCCGGTGCTGTTCGGCCGCGAGACGATCGGCCAACTCGAAACCTTCACCGAGGTTGCTCCCGAACTGGCCTGACGCATTGCCGGCGGGTGCGCGTCCGACGCGGCGCGCACCCACGGCGCCTCCGCATTTTCAAGAAGCCGGGGCTTGACCGGCGGTGCTCGGGCCGCGAGCCTGAGCGCCGCGGCTCACACTGGCCTATCGGGGGCATTCGATGAAATACGATCTGCTGATCCAGCACGGCGAGGTGCTTGATCCGGGCGCCGGGCTGAAAGGCATGCTCGATGTGGGGATCGTCGGCGGCAAGATTGTCGAGGTCGGGCCGAAGCTTGCCGAAAAGGAGGCGCGGCGCACGCTCAGCGCGAAGGGACTCTACGTCACGCCGGGGCTGGTCGATATCCACGCCCACGTCTTCGTCAATGCACACGACATGGGCGGGCATACCGACCATTTTTGCCGCCAGAGCGGCGTCACGACGCTGTGCGATGCCGGCAGCGCCGGATCGGCGACTTTCGCCGGGCTGCGCCATGTGCTCGACCATGACATAAAGACGCGGGTGCGCGCCTTCGTGAACCTCTCCGCGATCGGCATCGTCGGCACGTCGCGCGGTGGCGAACTGGCGCACAAGCCCTATGCCGACCCCGAGGGCTGCGCCCGAACGATCGCCGAAAACCCGGACCTCGCGATCGGCGTCAAGTTGCGCTACGGGCCCGGCATCGTCTGGGAATACACCACCGAGCCGGTCAAGATGGCGCGCCGCACCGCCGCCATGGCCGACGTGCCGCTGATGATCCACATCACCGACTCGCCGATCCCGCTCCCCGAAATCGTCGCCGAGATGGCGCCGGGCGATATCGTCACTCACTGCTATCACGGCCGCGCCAATGGCATCATGGGCCAGGAAAAAGAGTTCGTTTTGAAGGAGATCGTCGAGGCGCAGCGCCACGGCATCATCTTCGACTGCGCGCACGGCCGGAACCATTTCTCCTTTCCGATGATCGAGAAGGCGCTCGACCAGGGATTCCTGCCCGACACGATCTCGACCGACCTGACCTTTACCAGCGCCACCAAGGGGCCGGTATGGGACCTCGCGACGACGATGTCGAAGCTGCTGCATTTCGGCATGCCGTTCGACGAGGTGGTGCGGCGGGCGACCGCGGCGCCGGCAAAGATCATGGGCTACGAGGGCACTGTCGGCACGCTCAAGCCGGGCGCCGACGCCGATATCGCACTCCTCGAACGGCGCAACGGCAATTTCCCGATGACCGACAGCGACGGCAACACGGTGACCGCGAAGGAACGGATCGTCACCCGGCTGACCTTGAAGGGAGGCCGGGTCTGGTTCGAGCGGGCCGAACCCTAAGCGTCAATGCAGCGCAAGCGGCCGGATGGCGTTGACCGGGAGAGAGGGCGGCTGTGCCGATTGCGACGCGATGCCGCCCGCACGCGACGAGGAGCCTCCCGATGTATCTGGCGCGTTTTTCCTACGACGTGCTGCCGGCCGACCGGCAGCAGGCGATCGACTTCATCCGCCGCGAGGTCGAGGCCGCCGGCAAAAGCGGCCTCAACGCCCGCCTCCTGGTGCCGGTGACCCGCGGCCGCGGCGACACTGCCGCGTTGCAGTTCGAGGTCGAGCTGAACGCGCTCGACCAGCTCGACCAATTCCGCAACCGCGGCATCGGTTCGCGCGAGGAGACCGGCGACTGGATGCACGCGTTCAGCGAAGTGCTGGCCGCTCCGCCCTGCGTCGAAATCCTGCACGTGGACGACCGGCAGCAGGGCGCGCAATGAAACCCTCTCCCCCGGTGGGGGAGAGGGAGCAGCACGGCTAGGCGCGAGCCGATCGACGCATTATTCTCGCGGCATTCGGGATTGTGGAGAGTCAGCCGATGCCGCGTCTCGCCGGCAAGACTGCCTTTATCACCGGCGCCGGGACCGGCATCGGCCGCGCCACCGCGATCCTCCTGGCGCGCGAGGGGGCGCGGGTCGCGGTCGCCGATATCGACAGCGCCAGCGCCGAGGAGAGCGCGCACCTCGCCGGCAACGGCGCGATCGCGATCCGCACCGATGTGACCGACCCCGACAGCCTCGAACGGGCGATCCGTACCGCGGCCGATACCTTTGGCGCGCTCAACATCTTGCACAACAACGCCGGCGGCTCGACCGCCGCCGACAATACCGCGGTCGAGGCGCCGCTCGACGAGTTCTGGCGGGCGATCAAACTCGACCTCTACGGCACCTTTCTCGGCTGCCGCTTCGGCATTCCCGAGATCGTCAAGGCCGGCGGCGGCTCGGTCATCAACATGAGTTCGAACGTCGCGCTGATGGGGGTGCCGGGGCGTGATTGCTACACCGCCGCGAAGGGCGGCATCGCCGCGATCACCCGCTCGCTGGCGGTCGCCTACGCGCCGCACAAGGTGAGAGTCAACGCGATCGCCCCATCGGCGACGATGACGGAACGGGTGCGGAATCTGGTGGCCGGCAATACGGCATTGCAAAAGCTTGCGGATTCGCATCTGCTCGGGCTGATCGAACCGGACGACATCGCGCGCTGCGCGCTCTACCTCGCCTCGGACGACAGCCGCATGGTCACCGGGCAGGTGCTGCCGGTCGATAGCGGCGTCACGATTTCGTGACGAAACGAAAGGTATTTTGATGAGCGAACCCGATAGCGGCGCGATCGACTGGCGAGAGCACGGGATCAAGGTCATCCCCGGCGACCGGCTCGATACCAACACGCCGCAGACCCCCGGCATGAACCGCGCCGCCGCGATCAACTTCGCGCGGGCCGGGGCGCAGAAAATCTGGGCCGGCACGGTCCACATCCACGCCAATGCCAAGACCGGCGCGCATCACCACGGCGCGCTCGAAAGTGTCATCTACATCTTGAAGGGCCGGGCCCGGATGCGCTGGGGCGAGCGGCTCGAATACGTCGCCGAGGCCGGCCCCGGCGATTTCATCTTCGTGCCGCCCTATGTGCCGCACCAGGAGATCAACGCGTCGAGCGAAGAGACGCTCGAATGCGTGTTGGTGCGCAGCGACAACGAGGCAGTCGTCGTCAATCTCGACATCGAGCCCGCGGAAAAACCCGAGGAAGTGCCCTGGGTCGACCCGATCCATCGCCAGGCCTAGGAACATGTCTCGTTCGCGTTGGATCACCCCTCTACCGTCATGGCCGGGCTTGTCCCGGCCATCCACGTGGATGTCCGGCACAAGGCCGGGCATGACGATGAAAGAGGCGAAACAACGCGATCGGGATTTGCATTAGAGCCGGATCGCTTCGGAGCTGCCAATGGCGGGCACAGCGCCGGCGCCAATCCTCCTTGTCGCCGCGGTCGCCCTGATCGATGCCGACGGGCGCGTCCTCTTGGCCGAGCGGCCGGCCGGCAAGCATTTGGCCGGGCTGTGGGAGTTCCCCGGCGGCAAGGTGCAGCCGGGCGAGACGCCGGAGGTGGCGTTGATCCGCGAGCTGACTGAGGAGCTGGGTATCGACGTGCACGCCAGCTGCCTCGCGCCGTTCACCTTCGCCTCGCACGCCTATCCCGAATTTCACCTGCTGATGCCGCTTTACGTCTGTCGCAAATGGCAGGGCATCGTCAGCCCGCGCGAGCGGCAGCGTCTCGCCTGGGTGCGGCCGGGCCGGCTCGGCGATTACCCGATGCCGCCGGCCGACAAGCCGCTCGTCGCGATGCTGCGCGACCTGTTGTAATGCGTGTACGAGAATTAACCCATCATCGTTTGTCATTCCGGGAGGCCCGCAGGGCCGGACCCGGAACCCATGAGCACCAGTCTTTTCCAGTAGAGGGAAGCGCGGTTTTCATAAGTTCCGGGCTCGCGGGCTGCGCCCGCGCCCCGGAATGACAAGGATTTTGGATTCCTTCACATGCTCCGTAGCCGGAGCGATCGGCAATCAGCGCCCCGGCACGGCGAATTGCTGGCCGGGATAGATCAGGTCGGGGTCGTGGATCCGCGTCCGGTTGGCGTCGTAGATCGCGGGATAGCGATCGCCCTCGCCGTACAGCCGGCGCGCGATCTCCCACAAACTGTTGCCGCGCTGCACGAGCCAGGTGCTCGCGGCGGCGCCCTGCCCTCCGGCGCCGCCGGCGTAGGCGGCGGCCGGCGGCGCCGTCGCGCCCGACGACACCGGATGGGCCTGCTGCAGCACCTGCGGCGGGGCGCCGGGTTCGCCCGGCAGCAGCACCGCCGCGGTCGAGCGCTCGTGCGCGCCGGCCGGCGCGACGACGCTCAGCGCCACCCTGGCCTGCGACCGGCGCACCGCCCCGCCATTGCCGCCGCGCGCCTCGAGCGTCAGCACGCGGTCGCCCGGCGCGATCGACGCCTGCGGCAAAAGCACCCATTGCCCGTTTGCATCGGCGGTTGTCTCGCCGATCGGCTTGCCATCCGCCATGACGCGAACCCGGTCGCCGGGGGCGGCATGGCCGGCGATCACCGCCTGCCCGTGCGGGCCCACCGTAACGACATCGAACTCGGGTGCCGGCAGCGCCGCCGCAGCGCTCGTGGCGGGTTCTTTCCTGGGCGCCGCGGCGCCGCCCGGCAGCGCCGCGACCACGGCGGCCGGTGCCGGCCGCTGCGGCGCGGCGTTGCGCAACCCGTTGACCACGGCGAAAACCATAAGCGCCGTCGCCGCGGCAAATGCGAGCCATACGATGCTGCCGCGCATCGTCGCCTGCCACGAAAGAATTCCGATTCGCGTTTACCCTACGGTCGCGCGGGCGGGCACGCAACGCTCCTGACGGGGAGCCGCCAAGCCCGCGGAAACTGACGGAGTTTGGACGAGGAGCAATGCAGCAGATCAGGCGGGTGTGCGTTTATTGCGGTTCTTCGGGCGCGGTCGATGAGCGGTATCGCGACAGCGCGCGCGAGCTGGGCGCCGCGCTGGCGGCCGCCGGGATCGAGCTGGTTTACGGCGGCGGCGGGATCGGGCTGATGGGGCTGCTGGCGGATGCCGCGTTGTCCGCCGGCGGCAGGGTGGTGGGGATCATCCCGGGAATGCTGCACGAGGCGGAGCTGGCGCATCCCGGGGTCGGGGAACTGGTCATCGCCGCCAGCATGCACGACCGCAAGCGGCTGATGACCGAGCGGGCCGACGCCTTCGCGGTGCTGCCGGGCGGCATCGGCACCCTCGACGAGATGTTCGAAATCGTTACGTGGCGGCAACTGAAGCTGCACGACAAGCCGATCTTTGTCGTCGATATCGACGGCTATTGGCAGAAGCTGCGCGAGCTTATCGATCATCTGGTAGGCAGCGGATTTGCCCGGCCGGTGATCGGACGATTATTGACCATGGTGCCGGATGTGCCGGCGCTGATGGCGGCGCTGGCGACGGCCGCGCCAGGGCCGGCCCTCCGCTCGGATCTGCTGTGAGCCGCCGACGGCAGGCGCAGTGCCTTGGGTTTGCTGCCCGATCCGCCGCAAACCGCCGCTATCCACGAAATCGGTGGATAAATTCGTGGATAAAGGACCGCGGCTGCCATCGGAATGACCTTTCCCGCGGCGCCCGGCTTGGTGCCCAAAAAATCGGCACTCGATCCTAACCTTTTGGAAATGCTGAATTCGAGGTTTTGGCCGTGTCATCCCCTGTAACCGGCAAGTAAATGAATTGTCACAATAGCGTGGCTCGCCGCGCGAAAGACGGCGGCAATGCTCGCACGACCGCCTGTTAATAACCGACGCCGTTCCGGACCCCGAAGAGGTTCGGCGCCGGTTCGCGCTGTGCAGCCCGCCGGCTTGCCTGCGCCCGGCGGCGCCTTTATGGTCGCGCCGCGCGGGACACGGCCGGCAAATTCAGGGATGACAGCAATGGCGAAGATCAAGGTCACAAACCCGATCGTCGAACTCGACGGCGACGAGATGGCGCGGATCAAGAACAAGCTGATCCTGTCGTATTTCGCGGTCGACGTGAAATAGTACGACCTCGGTATAGAGAGCCGCCACGCTCTCACGTCAGTATAAGGCAGGACATAATCGTCAATAGATCAACTCAGCCGAAACGAAAGCGGCGCGCGCGGAGGTGCAGGCATGTCAGATCTCGAAATCGTTTGGACGAAGGTTGACGAGGCACCCGCGCTTTCGACGTTTTCGCTTCTGCCGATCGTCCAAGCGTTCGTCGGGGCCGCCGGCGTCAAGGTGACGCTGAAGGACATTTCGCTGGCCGGGCGCATCATCGCCAACTTCCCCGACAAACTGACGCCGGCGCAAAGGATCAACGACGAGCTTGCCGAACTCGGCCACCTTACGCTGCGCCCCGAGGCCAATATCATCAAGCTGCCCAACATCTCCGCCTCGATCCCGCAGTTGAAGGCCGCGATCAAGGAGTTGCAGAGCAAGGGTTACGACGTGCCGGATTATCCGGACAGCGACGCGACGCCGGCGGACAAGGAAATCCGCGCCCGCTACGGCAAAGTGCTCGGCAGCGCCGTCAATCCGGTGTTGCGCGAGGGCAATTCCGACCGCCGCGCCGCCGGCGCCGTCAAGCAGTACGCGCGCAACAACCCGCACAAGATGGGCGCCTGGACCAAAGACTCGAAAACCCGTGTGGCGCACATGTCGGGCGGCGATTTCTACGGTTCGGAGGTGGCGACGACCCTCGCGGCCCCGACCAATGCCCGTATCGAATTGGTCGGCGGCGATGGCGCGGTCACCGTATTGAAGGCGAAGACGCCGCTGCAGGCCGGCGAGATCATCGATGCGGCGGTGATGAGCCGCAAGGCGTTGCGCGCCTTCTTCGCCGCGCAGATCGACGCGGCGAAGAAGGACGACGTCCTGTTCTCGCTGCACGTCAAGACGACGATGATGAAGATCTCCGATCCGATCGTCTTCGGCCATTGCGTTTCCGTGTTCTTCGCCGACGTCTTCGAGAAACACGGCGCCACGCTGGCGCGGCTCGGCGTCGATCCCGACAACGGTGTCGGCGACATGCTGACCCGGATCGAGACGCTGCCGGAGGCGGAAAAGGCGGCGATCAAGGCGGATATCCAGGCCGAGTACGCGAAGCGGCCCGGTCTCGCGATGGTCAATTCCGACCGGGGCATCACCAATCTGCACGTGCCGAGCGATGTGATCATCGATGCATCGATGCCGGCGATGATCCGCGAAGGCGGGCACATGTGGGGCCCTGACGGCAAACTGCACGATTTGATCGCCGCGATCCCCGATCGGTCCTACGCGAGGCTGTTCCAGGCCGTCATCGAGGACTGCAAGGCGCACGGCGCCTTCGACCCGAAGACGATGGGCTCCGTGCCGAACGTCGGGTTGATGGCGCAGCAAGCCGAGGAGTATGGCTCGCACGACAAGACGTTTGAGGTCGCGACGGGCGGAACAGTGCGCGTCGTCGCCGATGACGGCGCGGTTCTGCTGTCACAGCCGGTCGAGGCCGGTGACATCTTCCGGATGTGCCAGGTCAAGGACGCGCCGATCCGGGACTGGGTCAAGCTGGGGGTGCGCCGCGCGCGCCTGACCAACACCCCGGCGGTGTTCTGGCTCGACGGCAAACGCGCGCACGACGCGCAGTTGATCGCCAAGGTCGAGCGATACCTGAAGGACGAGAACACATCGGGTCTCGACATCCGCATCCTGGCGCCGGTCGAGGCCATGAAATTCTCCCTCGATCGCATCCGCAAGGGGCTCGACACCATCTCCGTCACCGGCAATGTGCTGCGCGACTACCTGACCGATCTTTTTCCGATCATGGAGCTTGGCACGTCGGCCAAGATGCTGTCGATCGTTCCGCTGCTGGCGGGCGGTGGGTTGTTCGAGACCGGGGCCGGCGGTTCGGCGCCGAGGCATGTGCAGCAGTTCCAGCAGGAAGGCTATCTGCGCTGGGATTCGCTGGGCGAGTTCCTGGCGCTTGGCGCTTCGCTGGAACATCTGGCGCAGGCCAGCGGGAATAAAGACGTGCAGGTTCTGGCCGAGGCGCTCGACGAGGCCAACGGCAAGATCCTCGAATACAACCGCTCGCCGGCGCGGAAGATTGGCGAACTGGACAATCGCGGCAGCCATTTCTACCTGGCGATGTATTGGGCACAGGCGCTGGCCCGGCAGGACAAAAGCCCGGTACTGGCAGCCCGCTTCAAACCGCTGGCGGAGGCGCTGGCGGCCAACGAGGCCAAAATCAACGCCGAGTTGATCGCCGCGCAGGGTAGGCCGGTCGATACCGGGGGTTATTATCTGCCCGATCCGGCCAAGACTTCGGCGGCGATGCGGCCAAGCGCGACGCTGAACGCGACCCTCGCCGCTCTCTGACGTCGCGTCAGGTAAGGCGGGGTCCCGGGTTTCGCCGAGACTGCGGGTTGGGGTCAGGCCGAACGGTTGGCGTAAATCTCGCGAATCACATCGGCCAACGCGGCGCGCCACGGCCGTGACACGATGCCGAAGGCCTCGCCGGTCCGGGTGCAATCGAGCACCGAATTGGCGGGGCGCTTTGCCGGAGTCGGGTAGTCGGCGGTGGCGATCGCCTCGACCTTGGGCGACGGCCCGCGAAACGGTGCCGCCTCGGCCAGGATCGCCTCGGCAAACCCGTGCCAGGTCGTGGCGCCACCGCCAGTGAAATGATAGGTGCCCCAGCGTCGGTTGCCTGAAGCGATCTGCCGGGCCACCGCGGCGATCGCGCCGGCAATGTCGGCGGCGCTGGTCGGCGAACCGTGCTGGTCGGCGACGACGCGCAACACCGGCCGCTCGCCGGCCAGCCGCAGCATCGTTTTGACGAAGTTGTTTCCGTGCGCGGCGTACACCCAGGCGGTGCGCAGGATCACATGTTCGGGGAGCGCCTCGCGCACCGCCCGCTCGCCG
>DASUKH010000085.1:0-9888 GCA_036278835.1 Allostellaceae bacterium | reverse complement strand
GCGGCGATCGTCTTCGCCTTCGCGACGATCCGCTCGGTCGCCATGTGCACCGCCGAGCCGCCTAGGGTCGCCGAGCGCGAGCCGCCGGTGCCCTCGCCGATCGCCACCTTGTCGGTGTCGCCCTGGATATATTGCACCCGGTCGGGGTGGATGCCGAGGCGATCGCACAGTAATTGCTTGTAGATCGTCTCGTGGCCCATGCCCTGGGTGATCGAGCCGGAGAGCAGGGTCACGGTGCCGCTCTTGTCGAACCGGATCTCCGCCGCTTCGAACCCACCGGCGGCGGCGCGCTCGATCGTGTCGGACAGGCCGAGGCCGCGCAGCCGACCGCGGGCGCGCGACCCGGCGCGGCGACGCTCGAACCCGGCGACGTCCGCGAATTGCAACGCCATGTCGAGGGTGCGGGCGAACTCGCCGCAATCATAGGTGAAAATGAGGCCCGTCTTGAATGGCATCGCCTCTGGCGGGATCAGATTGCGGCGGCGCAGTTCGATCGGGTCGATGCCGGTCTCGGCCGCCGCCTCGTCGACCATGCGCTCGATGACATAGGCGAATTCCGGCCTGCCGTTGCCGCGATAGGGCCGCACCGGGTTGGTGTTGGTGAAGACGGCGGTGACCTCGGCGTGGATCGCCGGGGTGCGGTACACCCCGGCCAGCGTGCCGAGGTTCATGACAAAGACATTCGAGGCGTGCTGCGCATAGGCGCCGACCGCCGCAATCGTCCTGACCCGAAAGCCGAGGAAGTGGCCGTCCCGGTCGAGCGCCAGCTCGGCGTCGGTCGCGTGATCGCGCGCCTGCGCGTCGGACAGGAAGGCTTCCGAGCGGGTGCTGGTCCATTTGACCGGCCGTCCGGTCAGCTTGGCGGCCAGGAGGACCAGCGCCACCTCGTTGTAGATCGCCGATTTCATGCCGAAGCTGCCGCCGATATCGCCGGCGACGACCCGCACCCGGCTTTCCGGCACCCCGATCACCTGCGCCAGGTCGGCGCGGTAGGCGTGGGTGCGCTGCAGGGTCGTGTAGATCGTGTAGCGGCCGTCGGCCGGGTTGTATTCCGCAAGCGCGCCGCGCGGCTCCATGGCCGCCGCGGTCACCCGGTTGACGACGAGACGGCGCCTGACGATCCGGTCGGCGGCGGCGAACGCGGCCTCGACCGCCGCCCCGTCGCCGACCTCGTGGACAAAGCAGATGTTGTCGGGGCAATCGTCCCAAACCAGGGGAGCCCCCGGCACGGCTGCGCCCTCGGTCGAAACGATCGCCGGAAGCGGCTCGTACGCGACCTCGATCAGCTCGGCCGCGTCGGCCGCCTGATCCTTCGTCTCGGCGACGACAAAGGCGACGTAATCGCCGACCCAGCGCACCCGGTCCTCGACCAGCGCAGGAAAGCGCGGCCGGTAGGATGCGAGGCCGCCGCGCCGCTTCATGCCGCCGGCGACCGGCAAATCCCGCCAGCCGGATTCCCGCCAGTCGGCGCCCGTCAGGACCGCCAGCACGCCGGGCGCCGCCTTGGCGCGGGCGGTGTCGATCTGGCGGATGCGGGCATTCGCGTGCGGCGAGCGCAGCACATGGCCGAACGCCATGCGCGGCACCACCATGTCGTCGATATAGCGGCCGCCGCCGCGCAACAGCCGCGGGTCTTCAAACCGCGGCACCGGCTGACCCAGTGCGAATTCGCCCATCACATCCCCCAGGCGGGTGACCGAAGTCCCGCATTATTGACCGGCCGGCGCTCCGAATGCTGCGCAAAAAGCGCGGGCGCGGGGCGACCCGCGCGGCGCAATAGGCGGGACGGCGCCAGACCGCGCGGTTGGCGGATGCCGGAACGAGCGCGGCAACGGCGGGTTTGGAATTGCAAGAGACTTGCTTTAACGCATTGCCGCGAGGTCCCATGTTCCTGCGTCACGAGTTGGATGAGCTGCTCGCCTGCGAGGCTGAGCCGGCGGTCTCGCTCTACCTGCCGACCCATACCGCCGGGCGCGAGGTGCGGCAGGATGCGATCCGCCTGCGCAACCTCTTGTCGCGGGCCGCCGAGGACCTTGCCGCCGGCCGCCGCGGCCCGGAGATCGCCGGGCTGCTCGAACCGGCGAACCGGCTGGTCGATGATGAAGAGTTCTGGCGATACCAGAAGCGCGGGCTGGCGGTGTTTCTGGCGCCGGCCTTCGCGCGCGTCCACAAGCTGCCGATCGCGGTGCCGGAGCAGGTGCGGGTCGGCAGCCAGTTCAGCATCCGGCCGCTGCTGCCGCTGATCGATGCAGAAGCCTGGTTCTGGCTGCTGGCGATCACCGCCGGCAGCACCCGGCTGTTCCAGGGGTCGCGCTGGACGATCAAGGAGGTGACCAATCTGGATTTGCCGCAGGGCGTCGCCGATCTGCGCGATGAGACGCTCTATGAGGGGTCGCATAAAGTCTCGCCGACCGGGCGCTCGCAGCGCGCCTCCGGAGGGCTCGCCACGCCCCAGGTGTTCGGCGAGACTCCGGGCGAGCTGCACAAGACCCAGCTGATCGAATTGCTGCGCCGGATCGCCGCCGCCCTCGAACCGACGATCAACCGCGAGCAGGCCCCGATCGTGCTCGCCGCCGGGCCGGAGATCGACGGCAACTTTCGCGACATCGCCCGCTGGAAGGGATTGCTGCCGGGGTCGGTCGCCGGCAACCCGGATGCCTTGGGGCCGGAGGAACTGCATCGGCGGGCGTGGGCGCTGTTCGTGCCGCGCGAGGAGGCGCGCCGTGCCGACGCGCTCGGGCAGCTTGCCGCCCTGCTCGGCAGTGGCAATCCCAAGGCGACCACCAAGCCCGAGGAGATCGTTATCGCGGCGCGTTACGGCCGGATCCAGCGGCTGTTTCTGTGCGACAGCGCGCTGCTGTGGGGGCAGTTCGACGAGGAGCAGGAACGCATCGTCGCGCACGGCGAGCCGATCGCCGGCGACACCGACCTGTTCGACTACGCCGCGCTGATGACGCTGCGCCAGGGCGGCAGCGTCAGCCTGGTCGAGCGCGCCGATCTGCCGCCCGACGGCCCGGCCGCCGCGATCCTGCGCTACTGAAGCGGGAGGTACAGATGGATATCCCGATCGAAATCGTCTTTCACAACATGGAGTCGTCGCCGACCCTGGAGAGCGAAATCCGCGACCGGGTCGGCAAGCTCGAACGCCTGTACGAGCGGCTCGTCGGTTGCCGGGTGTCGGTCGAGCAGCTGCACCGCCGGCACCAGACCGGCAACCTCTACGAGGTGCATATCGACCTCCGGGTGCCCGGCGAGGAGATCGTCATCAGCCGCGAGCCGCACCGGGCGCGCGACAAGTTTCTCGATCCCGACGCCGGTGTGGCGTTGCGCAACGCCTTCAAGGCGGCCGAGCGGCGCCTCGTCGACTTCAAGCGGCGTCAGCATGGCGAAGTCAAGCTGCACGAGGAGCCGTTCGCCGGCCAAGTATCGCAGCTCTACCCGGCGGAGGACCACGGCTTCCTGCTGACGCACGAGGGCACGCAGCTCTATTTCCACCGCAACAGCCTGATGCAGCGCGATTTCGACGCGCTCCAGGTCGGCGACCGGGTGCATTTCGTCGAGACCGTCGGCGATACCGGCCCGATCGCCAGCAAGGTGTGGCGCGCCGAGGGCGAACCGGGCTGACTGCCCGGCCTCAGTCGTGGTGGTGCCCGGCCGCGTGTCGATACGCGTGGCCGTGCCGATAGTGCTGGCGCAACAGGTCCTTGCCGTAATCGTTGCCGTTCGGGGTGCGCACGACGGTGTGGATGTGGTCGCGCGACGGCGTGTCGTTGTCGAACACAATGCCCGATTGGTGGTCGAACTCGACGAGGATCGCCGGGCTGAGGATGCGGTAATAGAAGGGGCTCTTGTCGTCGAACCGCCCGATCCAGGCGAAATGCGTGTCGTCGAGATGCCGTTTGACCTCGGCCCAGCGGATTTCGGCGTGGCCCGGCCTGAGGCGTCCGGTATAGAGGCCGAGCAATGCCTCAAGCCGCTCGCGGCCCTCCGGCGGCAGGTCGCGATGGCGGATGCCGGCCGGCTCGATCCGCCGGTTGTCGTTGAACGCGGCGGTCAGCAATTCGCCGGGCAGATCATGGCCGATCGTCGCCTGCCGCCGCGCCTCATCCGTCAGCGCCCCCATCAGCGCATGCCCTTGCTCTTCCTCGGCGGCCAAGACGCGGGTGCCCTGGTATTTGCCGAAGCGCGCCAGGACCGGCTCCGATCCCATAAACATCGGCGTCATCAACAGCCTGCCGCCGAGCACGAAGCCGTTTATGTTGAGATGATGCCCGTCAATCTGAAAACCCCAGGGATCGTCGGGCGAGGGCGTCCCGAACACGCTGATCCAGTAGAACCATTCGCTGTATTCGTCGGGCTTGCCGGTGATTTCGAGCGCGTGCTGGTTGAGCCGCATGATGTCGCGCGCGAGGCCGTAACCGGCGGCGCTGAGGCTCTCGCGCAGCAGAGCGAGAGCCGCCTCGCGCGCCTCGTGGCCGAGATCGGCGAGGCACACCCCGTGCCGCATCAGCCAGGGATGAATGTTCGACCAGCGGCGCCACGCCTCGTCGTCGATCGCGAACGAGACCGCGACCCGCTGTTCCGGCCCGAGCCGATCGAGAAAGGCGCGCGCCGCCGCCACGACCGGCGCGAGCGAAGCGCCTGCCTCGCCGGCCGCGAAAATACCGGGCACGATCGCGCCGTCCGGCCCGGTGCCGATGCCGCGGAACGGCTCGGCGAGGCCCGCCTTGGCGCGTTCCAGCATCGGCGCCATGCGCGGCGGCAGCTCGAAGGGCCGCACCGCCGGCGTCGCCGGCCGCTGCCGCAACCCGAAATGCTCCGACTCTCCGGCCATGCCCGCCTCCTCACGCCATTCGCGCCGAGCCACTCTAACAGAGTTGACCCGTCCTCCGCGCCGTTGCGAGCCGTGTATCCATCCTCGTCTTCCCGGAGGGCTGGGACCCATTTGTCAGCAGCCCGTGCTGTGGACGTGTGGATACCGGCCTGCGCCGGTATGACGGCACTGTGGATACGGAACGTCAGTATTCATTCGCTAGCCCCTCGCTCCGAAGGGCTTGTTTGAGCGTGGATAGCCGGGATAAGCCCGGCTATGACGACAAATAAACGAGACCGATCGATTGGCTGAGTTCTATTTCAGGCGCCGGCTGGAATTCCGAGCAGGTCCGCGATTTTGTCGGCGGCCTTGAGCCCGTGGCCGGTCAGCACCGCGACGGTGGTGTCGCCGGGGCGGATCGTGCCGTCGCCGAGCAGTTGCGACAGGGCGGCGGCGGCGGTCGCGGCGGTCGGCTCGACATAGAGGCCGAGCCGGCCCAGCCCCGCCAGGGCCGGCGCGATCGCCGGTTCCGGCACGGCAACGACACCGCCCCCGGAGCGGCGCAGTGCCGCCAAGACCTCGCGGGTGCGCACCGGGCGGGTCGTGGCAATGCCGTCGGCGGCGGTCGGATTGGGCTCGAACGGCACGAAATCGTTGGCACCGGCCGCCCAGGCGGCGGCGAAGGCGGCGCAGTTCGCGGCCTGCACCGCGTAAAGGCGTGGCCGCCGCACGATCTCGCCGCGCCACAGCAGCTCGTCGAAACCGCGCTCGAGACCCAGGATGTTGCTGCCGTAGCCGGTCGGCACCAGGACATTGTCGGGCGCCCGAAACCCGAGCTGCTCCCACAGCTCGTAGGCCAGCGTCTTGGTGCCCTCGATGAAGAAAGGCTGCCAGTTGTGGCTGGCGTAGAAGCTGTCGCCGGCTGCCGCGAGCGCCCTTTCGGTGACCGCCTGCCGGCTGCCGGGGACGGTCTCGACCGCGGCCCCGGCGGCGGCGATCTGGACGATTTTGCCGCTCGGCGCCGCCGCCGGGACAAAGACGCGGCACGGGAGCCCGGCCGCGGCGGCGTAGGCGGCGAGCGACGCGCCGGCATTGCCCGAGGAATCCTCATGGACCGGTCCGACCCCGACGGCGAGCAGGTGGTTCAGCATGACCGCGACGCCGCGATCCTTGAACGAGCCGGTCGGCATCTGCGATTCCAGCTTAAAGAGGACTGCTGTGCCTTCCCACCGGCGCTCGACCAGCGGCGTCCAACCCTCGCCGAGCGACACGCGCGGCGGCGTGGGCAGCGCGAGCCCGGCGCGATAGCGCCACAACGAGGCGTCGCCCCGGTCGATGTCGGCGCGCGCCAAGCCGCGCTCGGCCGCGAGGTTGAGATGGCCGCCGCAAGGGCAGCACCACAGCGGCCGGTCGGCGGCGATGCGGGCGCCGCAGGCCGGGCACAGATAGATGGCCGGGTTCTCCATGCTTTCTCCTTCCTGCGGCGCAGGGCCGGGCTGAACCCGAGCGGCCGTGGCTCCGTTGAACCGGCAAAGGGCACGCAAAAGGGCATAGCCATGGCCGACGCAAAAATCACCACCGATCACGACGAGATCCGGCATTGGGCGGAGGCGCGCGGCGGCCGGCCGGCGGTCGTCCGCGCGACCCACGGCAAGGGCGCGGGCGGCATCATCCGCCTGGAATTCCCGGGCAAGCCGCATGCCAGGGACGAGGCGCTCGAAGCGATTTCGTGGGACGCGTTTTTCGAGCGGTTCGACGAATCCGATCTCGCGCTCCTTTATCAGGAGGAGACGGCCGGCGGCCAGAAAAGCAATTTCAACAAGCTGATCGGCCGCGATACCGTCGAGGCGCGCGAGGCGGGGGAGCGGCACGCCAGCCGTCATCACGCGCACGGAAGCCGCTCCTGATGGCGACGGCTGCGCGCGGCGGGTTACTTTCCGAGGGCGATTGCCGCTAGATTGCCGCCGGCGAGGCGGGGGCGGAATGTCGCGAGCGGCGGTCACTGGGGTCTTGTTGATGCTGCTGCCGGGCGCGGCCGGTGCCGCCGATATCGCCGCCGGCAAGGCGGTCTTCCAACGCTGCCTGATCTGCCACACGATCAAAGCCGGCGCCGGCAGCAAGGTCGGCCCGGACCTGCACGGCATCTTTGGCCGCAAGGCCGGCACCGCCGACCACTTTGCCTATTCCGAGGCGATGCGGGCCTCGGGGATCGTGTGGAATGACGAGACCTTGAGCCGGTTTCTGGGCAACCCGCGGAAAGCCATCCCCGGCAACCGCATGGCGTTTCCCGGCATCAAGGACGACAAGGATTTGACCAACCTGCTCGCCTACCTCCACCAGGCGGCGCAATAGCGGCCGGGAGGGCGGAGGGCGCGACATGGCCGAGGCATTGCTGATCGACGGCAAAAGGATCGCCGCCGCCCTGCGGCAGCGTGTGTCCGAAGCGGCCGAGGCGTTGCGCCGCGAGTACGGGATCACGCCCGGCCTCGCCGCGGTCCTGGTCGGCAACGATCCGGCGAGCGAGACCTATGTGCGCAGCAAGGCCAAGGCCTGCCGAGCGGCAGGCCTCGCCTTGCGCGAATACCGCCTGCCCGCAGATGCCGACGGCGCAGCGCTGCTCGAGCTGATCGCACAGCTCAATACCGACGACGCGGTTGACGGCATCCTCGTTCAGATGCCGCTGCCGCCGGGTCTCGCGGCGCACGAGGCGATGAATGCAGTCGACCCGGACAAGGACGTGGACGGGTTTCACCCGCTCAACATCGGCCGCCTGTGGAGCGGCCGGCCCGGCCTCGTCCCGTGCACGCCGCAGGGCATCCTGCTGCTGCTGCGCAGCGTCCGCCCGGACCTCGCCGGCACCGAAGCCGTCGTGCTCGGCCGCTCGCATATCGTCGGGCGGCCGACCGCCGGCCTGCTGCTGGCCGCCGACTGCACCGTCACGGTCGCCCATCTGGAATCGCGCGATGTCCCGGAAATCTCCCGGCGGGCCGACATTCTCGTCGCGGCGATCGGCAGCCCGGCGGTGGTCGGGGCCAAGTGGATCAAACCGGGGGCGCTGGTCGTCGATGTCGGGATCAACCGGTTCGCGCTCCCCGACGGCAGCAGCCGGATCGTCGGCGACGTCGATTTCGCCGCGGCGCGCGCGGTTGCCGGCGCGATCACCCCGGTGCCGGGCGGGGTCGGGCCGATGACGATCGCGTGCCTGCTGCGCAACACGGTGCTGGCCGCCTGCCGCCGCCGCGGCCTGCCCGAACCGCCCCTCGCGCCCGCCGAAATGAACGATTGAGCCCGGGGGCTATTATGATCTGCTTCTGACGTCCTGAGCCAACCTCAGGGCTTGGCTTGAAAATGAATCGAGAAAATAGACGTAAGTCATCGTCACCCCCGCGAAAGCGGCCCCGCAAAGCGGGGGAGGAGGCCCATGCGAAAGCATGGTGGAGAGGGCACCCCGCCCCGGCCGCACCCCCTCCGGCTCCCCCGCTGGGCGGGGGAGGAACCGCCTGACCTACGCCGCGATGACCGTGGCGCCCAAGGCGCCGAGGATGACGACCAACCATGGCGGCGTCTTCCACATCGTCAGCAGCAGAAAAGCAGCGACCCCGAGCGCAAAATCGGCCGGGCCGAAAATCGCGCTGACCCATACCGGCCGGTAGAGCGCCGCCAGCAGCAGCCCGACGACGGCGGCGTTGATGCCGCGCAAACCCGCCTGCACCACCGTGCGCCGGCGCAGCAAATCCCAGAACGGCAACGCCCCGATCAGCAGCAGGAACGACGGCAGGAAAATAGCGGCGAGGCACAACAACCCGCCGAGCCAGCCGTTCGGGGCCGGTCCCATCACCGTGCCCAAATAAGCCGAGAAGGTGAAGAGCGGCCCCGGCACCGCCTGCGCCGCGCCGTAGCCGGCGAGAAACGCATCGTTCGATACCCAGCCCGGCGGCACCACCGAGGCCTGCAGCAGCGGCAGCACGACATGGCCGCCGCCGAACACCAGCGCGCCCGAGCGGTAGAAGGCGTCGACCAGCGCGACGAGGTGGTCGCCGGTCGAGGCGGCGGCCAGCGGCAGCACGACCAGCAGGGCGAAGAAGAGCACGATCGCGGCGATCGACCAGCCCCTGGCGAGGCGCACCGGCAGGGGGTTGAGCGCGATCGTCTCGCCCGGCAGCAGCCGCCAGCCGATCAGCCCGCCCAGCACGATCGCGCCCACCTGACCCAGGGTCGAGGGTGCGGCCAGCACGAGCACGGTCGCGGCGCCGGCGATCGCCAGCCGCTCGCGGTCGGGGCAGAGGGTGCGCGCCATGCCCCACACCGCCTGCGCCACCACCGCCACGGCGACGATCTTGAGGCCATGCAGCCAGGCGGCGCCGGCCAGATCGCCCAATGCGCTCACGCCGTAGCCGAAGGCGATCAGCGCCAGCGCCGAGGGCATGGTGAAGCCCAGCCAGGCCGCGAGCGCACCCGGGAGGCCGGCGCGCAGCACGCCGATCATGATGCCGACCTTGCTGCTGGCCGGTCCCGGCAGCATCTGGCTCAGCGCCACGATGTCGGCGTACTGCGCCTCGTCGAGCCAGTGCCGCCGCGCGACGAACTCGGCCCGGAAGTAGCCGAGATGCGCCACCGGCCCGCCGAAGCTCGTGAGCCCAAGCCGCAGGAAGGCGAGGAAGACGGTCCAGGGGGAATCGTTCTCGGCAGTCATCTGGAAAGGGGGCGGCCGACGACATTGTTGTCGATCACCCGGCCGTCGCAATCAACCTCCATTCCTACCTGGACGAGCCGAGGACGGAGAGCACGTCACATCTGCTGCCGCTATGCCGTAGCGCGGATCGAGCGAGTTTTGCCAGAAATATGATGTCTGGCCGTTTGAACGGGCGCTCGCCCCGCCTTTCAATCATCTGGTGTGAACTTGAGGCGTCGGATGAAGAATTCCGTCGAGAAACGCGTGCGCACGTACAATCGAGTCACGCGTGGCCGAGCGATCATATTCTAGACGGTGAGACGTGACTTTTCCGAAAGCCAGTCCTTGTACCCATCTCGTGCGTATGAAGTCTTCGACGTCAAAAGCGTGATAGACACCCGGG
>DASUKH010000084.1:0-14882 GCA_036278835.1 Allostellaceae bacterium | reverse complement strand
GCCCGCCACGCTCAACGCGGTGCTCGGCGACCCGTCGGTCGATGCGGTCGTTTTGGCGACCCCGCATTCGCAGCATGTCGAGGCGGTGGTCGCCGCCGCCGCGGCCGGCAAGGCGGTCTATTGCGAGAAGCCGCTGGCCTTGACCCGCGCCGAGGCGGAGCGCGCGGTCGCCGCCTGCGAGCGCGCCGGGGTCGTGCTCGCGGTCGGCACCGACAAGCGCTTCTTCCCGGCGATGCAGGAACTGGCGCGGATCGTCGCCGCCGGCGAACTCGGGCCGCTCCTCCACATCGAGGGGCATTTCAGCAACGAGACCTATTTTGTGTCGCATTGGCGCGACCGGCCGGAGGAATCGCCGGCCGGCGGCATGACCAGCACCGGCATTCACGCGCTCGACGCGATGGTGCGGATGGCGGGGCCGGTGCACCGGGTTCAGGCGATGCTGCTGTCGCACCAGCCGCCGCCCGACCCGCTCGACACGATCTCCGCGCTGCTGGAGTTTCGCTCGGGGATCAGCGGCGCTCTCTGCGCGATCCGCACGACGCCGATCTTCTGGCGGGTGCACGTCTTCGGCAAGGACGGCTCGGCCGAGGCACTGGGCCGCACCGAACTCGTGGTGCGGCGCCGCGGCGCCAGGCCCGAGCGGGTCGCCCTGTCCGGCAACGACTCGGTCCGCGCCAATCTCGAAGCCTTCGCCGACGCGGTCTCCGGCGCCGCGCCCTACCCGGTCTCCATGAGTGAGATGATCGATGTCGTCGCCGCCTTCGAGGCGATCGCCAATTCGGCCGGAACCGGCGGGCGGTCAATCGAGGTTTGACCGGCATGAGCGAACCGCAAACCCTGCCCTGTGGCGCCTGGCGCTCGCCGATCACCTCCGACCTGATCGTTGGCGAGGCGATCGGCCTCGGCGACATCCTGGTCGATGGCGCCGATGTCTATTGGATCGAGGGCCGGCCTTCCGAGGGCGGCCGCAACGCGCTGGTGCGCCGCGCGCCAGGCGGCACGGTTTCCGACATCACGTCGGCGCCCTACAGCGTCCGCACCCGCGTGCACGAATATGGCGGCGGCGCCGCCTGCGCCTCGGGCGGGCTGGTATTCTTCAGCAATTTCGCCGACCAGCGTCTTTACCGTCACGCGGGCGGGTCCCCGCCGGAGCCGCTGACTCCGGACGGTACCGGTATGCGCTATGCCGACGGGGCGTTCGATGCGGCGCGCCGGCGCTGGATCGGGGTGCGCGAGGCGCACGGCCCCGATGGGCGGGTTGACAACGCGCTGGTCGCGGTCGATCTGGAAAATCCGGGACCGGGGCGGGTGCTCGCCGAGGGGCACGATTTCTATGCATCGCCCCGCCTGTCGCCGGACGGCGGCCGGCTCGGATGGCTCTGCTGGGACCACCCGAACATGCCGTGGGTCGGCACCGAATTGTGGCTCGCCGAGATCGCCGGGGACGGCACACTCGCCGAGCAGCGCCGGGTCGCCGGCGGCCCGGCCGAGTCGATCTGCCAGCCGCAATTCGCGCCCGACGGGGTGCTTTATTTCGCCTCCGACCGCACCGGCTGGTGGAACCTGTACCGCCTTGAGGCTGGCGGTGCGGTCCGCCCGCTCTCACCGCGCGAAGCCGAATTCGGCCAGGCGCAATGGGTATTCGGGCAGTCGGGTTACGCCTTCCTGTCGGCCGACCGGCTGGTCTGCGCCTATACCGAAGCGGGGCGCGGCCATCTAGCCCGGCTCGACATCGCGAACGGAAACCTGACGCCGATCGCGACGCCGTTCACCGATTTCGGCCAGCTCCGGACCGCCGGCGGCAAGATCGTGTGCCGCGCCGGCTCGCCCGCCGACCCGGCGGCAATCGTGCTGATCGACCCGGAGAGCGGCGCCGCCGAAACCCTGCGGCAATCGGCGCCGGCGGCCGGCGACCCGGATTTGCGCCGCTATTTCTCGGTGCCGCGGCATCTCGAATTCCCGACCGAGGGCGGCCTGACCGCACACGCCAACTACTACCCGCCGGCCAACCCCGATTTTCGCTCTCCCGACGGAGAGAAGCCGCCGCTCGTCGTCAAATGCCATGGCGGACCCACCGCCTCGGCTTCGACCGTGCTGAGCCTCGGCATCCAGTATTGGACGAGCCGCGGAATCGCCGTGATCGATGTCGATTACGGCGGCAGCACCGGCTATGGCCGCGCCTATCGCGAGCGGCTGAAGGACGCCTGGGGCATCGTCGATGTCGATGATTGCTGCAACGCGGCGCGCCATGCGATCGCACAAGGTCTCGCCGATGGCGGGCGCGCCGTCATCACCGGCGGCAGCGCCGGCGGCTATACCGTGCTGGCGGCCTTGGCGCTGAAGGATGTGTTCGCCGGCGGCGCCAGCTATTACGGGGTCAGCGACGTCGCCGCTCTGGCCCGCGACACCCACAAGTTCGAGTCGCGCTATCTCGACTGGCTGATCGGCCCCTACCCGGAGCGCGCCGACCTTTACCGCGAGCGCTCGCCCTTGACGCATGCCGATCGCCTGTCGCGGCCGGTCATCTTCTTCCAGGGCAGCGACGACCGCGTGGTGCCCCCGAACCAGACCGAGACGATGGTTGAGGCCCTGCGCCGCCGCGGTATCCCGGTCGGCTATCTGCTCTTCGAGGGCGAGCAGCACGGCTTCCGCCGTGCCCCCAACATCAAGCGCGCCCTCGACGCCGAACTCTATTTCTACGCCGCCCTGATCTTCCGCACCCGCCTCAGCTTTTGATCCCTCCCAATTGAGACACTGCCGAATATCTGTTCGGCTTGCAAAGGAGGTGGTTTGCCGCTACCAGCCGATGGATCGCTGGGCCTGTCGTGACCTTGGAACGATCAAAGCCGGCACGAGGAGCCGGGTCACAAAGGGTCTTGGGGGGTGATATGCTGCGTATTCCGTTGCTTTGCTTGGCGATCGTCGGCTTGACGGTGGCGATGATTCGACCCGGGTTCGCGGCGAATGTGAAAATCACGCCGCTGGGCAGCCATGACGGCGAATTCTGCGCCCTCGACCGCGCGATGATTTTTGAAGACCCGGACGGAACGCGGATCCTTTACGACGCGGGCCGCACGGTGCGCGGACCCGACGATCCGCGGCTCGGCCGGATCGACGGCGTGCTGCTGAGCCACGTCCACACCGACCATTTGGGCGACGAGCATTCGTCGGCGGCAAATGCCGGCGATTGCGCCCACCCGAAATTCGACGTCAAGGACGCGCCGGTTTCCAATACCGAAAAGATTGTGGTCGCCAAGAAGGCAAAATTCTTTGTCGGCGGCGAGATGAACAAGTGGTTCGACAGGAGGATTCCGGCGGAAGGCGGCAACAAGAACCAGGTGGTGGCGCTTCGTTTCGGCGGCATGAGGAAGCTCGGCGGCGTCTCGATCTGGAGCGTCCCGGCGGCGCACGCCAACGGCGTCGATCCGATGTTCCTCAGCGGCGATCTCGCCAAGGAGTTGCAGGCTAACGGCCTGACCGCTTATGTCGGGCCGCCAAACGGCTATGTTCTGCGCTTCTCGAACGGCCTCACGGTCTATCTGTCGGGCGACACCGGCGTGATCGCGGATCAGGAGCTCGTCGTCAGGCGGGAGTTCCATCCGCAATTGGCTGTCTTCAATATCGGCGATTTTCTTACGACCGGACCGACCGAGGCCGCTTACGTCATCAATGAACTGGTCAAGCCGAAGGCCGTCATCCCCTCGCACGCGAACGAGGGGGAAACCAAGGGCGGCAAATTGTTGCCGAATACGAAGACGGCGGCATTCGAGGCGGCAACCAAGGTGCCGGTGTACCTGCCGTTGAGCGGCCGGACGATGGAATTTGACGGCAGCGGAACGTGTCGGAGCGGCTGTTAGCGGTTCCCTTCTGCCATAATGGCACCCTTTGTCGCCCATCCTCGTCATCCCGGCGAAGGCCGGGACCCACTTGTCAGCAGCCCATGCTCCGGACCTGTGGATACCGGCCTGCGCCGGTATGACGGGAGTGGCGGGAGATGTTTCGATGAAGACCTGGCCTTTGGTCGTTGCGGTCCTGGCGGTTCTGGGGGTGCAGCCGGTTTATGCCGTAGCCGCCGCCGGTCCGGCCCGTGTTCGCGTCGCCGGAACGGTCGATCATCTCGCCGGTGGCGTCCTGGTCGTGGATGAGCTTGGCGGGGGGAGGCAGGCCGTTCGCCTCAACCCTGGCGTCAAGATTTACGGGTTGGAAAAGCGCCAGTTCAGCGACATCAAGCCCGGCGACTTTCTCGCGTCGGGCGGCATCAGGGGCGCTGACGGGAAAATTCATGCGGTCGAGGTGCGAATCTTCCCCGCGGCGCTCCACGGGCTCGGCGAAGGCCAGCATCCCTGGGCCGTCAGGCAGCAGGGCGTAATGACCAATGCCAGCGTCGGCACGGTGTCGCGAACGGCGGCCGGCGGCGTCATCCACGTCACCTTCAACGGCAAGCACTCGGAATATATCGTGGGACCCGAGGTACCGATCGTGGCCTATGTCCCTGCCGACCGGACGCTGCTCAAGCCCGGCGCCGCCGTTGTTGCGATCGCCCGGAAAGCACCCGACGGCAGCCTGGAGGCCGGACGGATCACGGCGGAGAAGGACGGGGTCAAGCCCCGGATGTGAGCCGGGCGCCTTTGGGGAACGAGTATTCGGGACAATTTCGGGATGGCGATAAGAGGTGCTTTGCTCGATGCGCCCTGTTAAGGCCGATCGCCCGGTGAGCGCGGGCGCATTGCGCCGCCTGGCGCTGCTTGCCGCGATGCTGCTGGCGATCATCGGGATCGCGGTGCCGGCCGGCGCCGCCGAGCCGCTCGGGTCGAAAAACTTCACCGCGCCGCGCTATGCCCCGGATTATTTCAGCAGCGAGAGTGCGCCGTTCCACACGGTGCCGGGCGCGCCGCGCCATGCCACGCCGCAGCGTTACGCGGCTCCCGCCGCACCGCGTTACGTCGACCCGGCCGCGCCGCGTTATGCGGCCCCGGTCGCCGCCGCGGCGCCGTCCGTCCGCGGCGCTTCCGAGGCCCGCTACCGCCGAACGCCCATCAGGGCAAATCCCGGCCGGACGGTGCGGCATGCCGAACGCCGCCGCGCCCGTCACCGCCGCTCGGCATATGCCGCGCGGCGGCTGTCGCATGTCCGTGCCCGCGCGCGCCGGCATGTTCATCATCGGCACGCCGCCCGCCGGAGAGCCGCTTTGCGCGCCGTGCACGCGCATCGCCGCGGGGCCGCGCACCATCACCGGATCGTGCACACCGCCGGCCGCAACACGGGCGGCCGGTTTTAGAGCGCGGGCGACGCAGGGGGCGTGTTGGACACGCCCCGGCGGCTGGCCATATAACCGGCGGCATGCGCAGGATCGCGTTTTTCAAAATGCACGGGCTCGGCAACGATTTTGTCGTGCTCGATGCCCGCCATGAGCCGGTCGCGGTCGATGCTGCGGCGGCGCGGGCGCTGGCCGACCGCCACACCGGGATCGGCTGCGACCAGGTGATCGCGATCGAGCCGCCGCGGATTGCGGCGGCGCACGCGGCGATGCGCATCTGGAACGCCGACGGCAGCACCGCCGGCGCCTGCGGCAACGCGGCGCGCTGCGTCGCCTGGCTGATCGGCCGCGACAACGGCACGGAGCGGGTGCGGATTGAGACCGATTCCGGGCTTCTCGCCGCCGAAACGCTCGCCGACGGCCGGGTATCGGTCGATATGGGACGGCCGCGCACCGTGTGGCACGAAATCCCGCTCGCCCGCGCGATGGATACCGATCGGGTCGCGCTGCGTGCCGGGCCGCTCGCCGACCCGGTCTGCACCAGCATGGGCAACCCGCACGCGACATTTTTTGTTGCCGATCCCGACGCGGTCGATCTCGCCGCGCTCGGCCCGGTGCTGGAGCATGATCCGCTCTTCCCCGAGCGCGCCAATATCGGGGTCGCCGCCGTCACCGGAGCGGGGTGCATCCGCCTGCGGGTTTGGGAGCGCGGCGCCGGGATCACCCTCGCCTGCGGCACCGGCGCCTGCGCGGCGCTGGTCGCTTCCTGCCGGCGCGGCCTGACCGGACGGCGCGCCACGGTTGCGCTCGACGGCGGCGAGCTTGAGATTTTGTGGCAGGAGGACGCCGCCGACGGCGCGCCCGGGAGCGTCGCGATGACCGGGCCGGCGACGTTCGTCTTCGAGGGCCGCATCGAGGCGTCGCTGCTTGGCGGCGGCTGAGCCGATGCCAGCGGTCGAGATCGTCACCTTCGGCTGCCGCCTCAACGCGCTTGAAAGCGAGACGATCCGCAGCGCCGCTGACGCCGCCGGGATCGACGGCGCGGTTGTCGTCAACACCTGCGCGGTGACCGCCGAGGCCGAGCGCCAGGCCCGGCAGGCGATCCGCCGCGCCCGCCGCGATCATCCGGAGGCGCGCATCATCGTCACCGGCTGCGCCGCCACGCTGGCGCCGGAACGCTACCGCGCGCTCGCCGAGGTCGATCTGGTGCTCGACAACAGAGAGAAGCTGCGGGCAGAGAGCTATGCCGGCTTGGACCCTCACCCACCGGCCGCTGTTGCGGCGGGTCTCCCCTCTCCCGCAATCCGGGAGAGGGTCGAGGCGGGCGAGGGCCGTGCCCGCGCGTACTTGCAGGTGCAGCAGGGCTGTGATCATCGCTGCACGTTCTGCATCATCCCATATGCGAGGGGGCCGAGCCGTTCGGTGACGCCCGAAAGCATCGTCGCGGAGGCGCGGCTTCTGGTCGCCGGCGGGGCGCGCGAAATCGTGCTGACCGGGGTCGATCTGACCGCCTATGGCGCCGACCTGCCGGACCGCCCGACGCTCGGCGCGATGGCCCGCGACCTCCTCGCGGCAGTGCCCGAATTGACGCGGCTGCGCCTGTCGTCGCTCGACCCGGCCGAGATCGACGAGGCGCTGTGGGGATTGCTCGCCGACGAGCCTCGCCTGATGCCGCACCTGCATTTTTCGTTGCAGGCGGGCGACGACCTGATCCTCAAACGCATGAAGCGACGGCACACCAGGGCGCAGGCGATCGCGGCGGCTACCCGCGCCCGCGCGCTGCGGCCGAGTGTGGCGCTCGGCGCCGATCTGATTGCCGGGTTCCCGACCGAGGACGAGGCGATGTTCCGCCGCAGCCTCGATCTGGTCGCGGAGTGCGGCCTCGCCTTTCTGCACGTCTTCCCTTACAGCCCGCGCCCCGGCACCCCGGCTTCGCGCATGCCGGCGGTCGATCCGCCGGTGGTGCGCGAGCGCGCCGCCCGGCTGCGCGCTGCCGGCGAGGCGGCGCTCGCCGCGGATCTGGCGCGGCGGATCGGCGGCACCGAGGAGGTGCTGGTCGAGCGTACCGGCCGCGGGCGGGCCGAATGTTACGCCGCGGTGCGATTTCCCGGCGCGCTGCCGGCCGGGACGGTGCGGCGGATGCGCTTTGCCGCGGTCGAGCGCGGCGCGCTGCTCGGAATCCCGATGTGAGTGTGTGGTCATGAGGTTCTGGCGACGCAATGTCCCGAACGAACCCGCCCCGGACGCGGACACGATCCCGGCCGAGGAGGTCGAGACCCCCGCACCCGAGGACGCCGCGCCGGCCGAACCCGAATCGAAGCCGGAGGCGCAAGCCGAGCCTGAGGCCGACACCGAGGAGGAAGCGGGTCCGCTCCCGGTGTTGCCGCCGCGCACCCTTTTCGACCGGCTGATGGGCGTGCCGGTGCCGGAGGGCATGCCCGCCCCGGCGCCGGAGAAGCCGGCCGAGCCGGTGACGAGACAGGCGCGCGACTGGTTCGGGCGGCTGCGGGCCGGGCTGTCGCGCAGCTCGGCGCGGCTCAATGAGGGGATCGAGACGATTTTCGCGCGCCGCCGGCTCGACGCCGAGGCGCTTGAAGAGCTGGAGGAGTTGCTGATCGCCAGCGACATGGGCACCGGGGTGGCGCGAGATGTTGTCGAGGGGCTGCGCCGCTCGCGCTTCAACCAGGAAGTGGCGCCCGAGGAGGTCAAGGAAGCGCTCGCTGATGAGGTGCTGCGGCTCGTCGAATGGGTACAGAAGCCGCTGCGCATCGATCCCGACAAAAAGCCGTTCGCGATCCTCGTCGTCGGGGTCAACGGCAGCGGCAAGACGACGACGATCGGCAAGCTGGCGAAGCAGTACCGCGAGGCCGGCCACAGCGTCGTCCTCGCCGCCGGCGACACCTTCCGCGCCGCCGCGGTCGAGCAGCTGCAAGTCTGGGGCGAGCGCGCGGACTGTCCGGTGCTGACCCGGCCGACCGGCTCCGACGCCGCCGGCCTCGCCTATGACGCGCTGGTCAAGGCGCGCGAGGAGAGAGCCGACATCCTGATGATCGACACCGCCGGGCGCCTCCAGAACAGGGCCGACCTGATGGGCGAGTTGCGCAAGATCGTCCGCGTCATGAAAAAGGTGGACGACACCGCGCCGCATGCGGTGCTGCTGGTGCTCGACGCCACGGTCGGCCAGAACGCGCACGCCCAGGCCGAGATTTTCCGCGACCTCGTCGGGGTCACCGGCATCGTGATGACCAAGCTCGACGGCACCGCCAAGGGCGGCGTCTTGGTTTCGCTCGCCGAGAAATACGGCATCCCGATCCACCTGATCGGCATCGGCGAGAGCGCCGACGACCTGCGCCCCTTCGACGCCCGCACCTACGCCCGCAGCCTGGTCGGGCTTGAGGCGTAGCCCCGCATCAGTCGGGAATTAGGTAGCAAACTCAGGTAAAGCCTCGAAGGCTGACGTGGCGATGAGGCGATCAGCGTCGGCGGTCATGCTATGCGCGCAACCGTCGCAGGAGCAGAATCGGCCACACCTACCGGATCGCCGTCACCATCTTATCGTTTGAGACGATTGGGTAGCTGAGTGATTATAATGCTGAGGGCGCCAAAACTTGGGTGGAGAGCAATGACCGAAGGGACTCCTAAGCCTCGAATTGTTCGCCTAGAACGAGAGCGAGGCAGCGCTGGACTCTACTATGCCACGAGCCCGGATTTGAAGGGTCTTTTGGTCGCTGCGCCCACTGTGCAAGACTTAGATCGGGAAATCCCGAAGGCCATCCGAGATTTATATGCGGCTTGTGGCGTCGAGGTCATCGTTAGCATGGCGGAGGATGCTTCACCCGAGGACCAAGAAACCTGGGTCGCCTTTCCGGCGACGATCGCTCGCGCCGCGTTGGCGCTCGATAATCACGCCTGACGCTACTAGCGGCCCATCAAAAACCGAATTTTAGCCAAGGTGTCCTCTCTCTGATCTGGGGTCATTCGGCCAGGATCGGGGACGCTAAACGGCATTCCGTCCCTGTCAATGTAGACGTTCGGCACGCTGCTCGGTCTAAGCCCGAGAGCCCTTACTGCCGCGTAATACCGCTCAGGGGTCATATGGAGTGTTCCTCGTTCAGGCCGTCGCATCTTCGGCCTTGATCTCGATGCTGTGATGCACGCGGCGTATGTCGAATGGTGCGACAAAGCGATCCCACGCCCCCGACACATCGCCACGGATGATCGAGCCATCCGCCAAGCGCTCGCGGATCATCGCCGCGGCAAGGCTCTCGCGCGGGACAAGCGTTGCCCTATCCATCTCGGCGACTCCCGAGTTTGGTGTTGCAATGGAATGTCGCCATGGGGTAGGGGCAGATTGTGAGGTCGTGTCCTGACCCCAGGACCAAAGAGTTACCGGAATCGGCTCCTATGGGGGCCGGTTTTGCGTTCGGCCTACGAGCTATTCATTCATATCCCCTCCCATCTAGATCCCCTATGTACCCGGCACCGGTTGCAGGATCGCGATATCTTCCGCGGCCGATTCTCTCCAGCTGACCACGGCGAGACAGATAATCCAGCGAATTGGCGACCCGCTTCTGGTCAACAGGCATCCCAAGGCCGATTAGAGCATCGCGCACTTCGGTGGCGGTGACCTCCTGTTTTCCCTTAACAAATGCGATAATGTTGTCGTTGAGCGCGTCTCGTTTTCCGCTGCGCGGCACTGTCTGAAACCGCGCAACCGATTGAAGGTAGAAACTCCTCCGCTCGGGCGGTAATACGGCGAGGAGCGTATCGACTAAGCGGAGAAGCTCGCCGAGCCGATCCATCGATTGACCGCATTCTGCGAGGGCATCCCGGAGAACGGACTCCGCCCCCTCGCTGATGCTAGGCGGAATGCGGTTAGGGTTTGCCATTTGGCCTATGCATGTCGACGCTGATCGGAAAACTGAATCAGCGTCCAGGAAACTGACTCCCGGTGCTATGGGGAGTCAACAGGAATCGTGGGTGTTCACGATTCGTTCTCGGCCACGCTGCCTCACTCCCGCAACTGCGCCGCGGCGGCGCCGGGCGGGGCGAAACGGGTGGTGAAATCGCCCGTCTGCTGCGCCTCGCGCTCGTGGTGGAGGGCCCAGCCGACCGATGGGAAGGCGATCTCGGCCCACGGAATGTCGTCCCAATCGAACAGGCCGACTTCGAGGCTTTCCGGACCGGCCGCCACCGCCGGATCGGTAAGGCGGGCGCGGTAGATCAGCTGCACCTGGCTGATCCGCGGGATGTCGTAGATCGCCAAGAGGCCGTCGATCAGGATGCGCGCCTGCGCCTCTTCCCAGGCTTCGCGCTCGGCGCCGGCGCTCGTCGATTCGTGCAGTTCGAGATAGCCGGCCGGCAATGTCCAGTAGCCGCGGCGCGGGTTGATGGCGCGCCGGCACATCAGGATGCGCTCGCCCCACCGCGCCACCGAGCCGACGACGATTTTCGGGTTGTCGTAAAGAATGTAGCCGCAATCGGCGCAGATCATGCGCTCGCGATTGTCGCCCTCGGGAATGCCGCGCACCGACGGACCGCGGACGGGATCGCTCATCGCCGGGTGAACCGGGGTTGCGCCGCCACCATGGCAGGATAATAGGTGGCGGGCCGGCCGGTCACAAGATTGCGGCCGGTCCCCGAGATTGCTTCGTCGCTGCGCTCCTCGCAATGACAGACACCGTCATTGCGAGCGAAGCGACGCAATCCCAAGGCCCCTCAGAGCTGTTCAGCCCGGCACCGGGATCGCCCGCTGGTTGTACATGATGCGGCGGATGCGGGCCTGCTCCTCGGCCGGCAGTTTCGACACATCGATCGACAAATCGGCGCCGGCGGCCATGCCGCGCTTCACTGCCGGGCGCTCGCCCAGCTCTTCGAACCAGCGCTTGAAGTGCTTGAACTCGTCGATGTCCTGGCCCTGCCCGCGCCAGTTGACGGTCCAGGGATAGCAGATCATGTCGGCGATCGTGTATTCGTCGCCGGCGACGTAGCGGCTCTTGGAGAGGCGGTTGTTGATGACGCCGTAGAGCCGGTTCGCCTCGTCGGTGAAGCGGGTGACGGCATAGCTCTGGTCGCCGCCGCGGTCGCCGAGGCGGCGGAAATGGCCGCACTCGCCGAGCTTCGGCCCCTGGTTGGCCATCTGCCAGATGACCCATTCGGTGACCGCGTATTTGCCGCGCAGGTCCTGCGGCCAGAAGCGTCCGGTCTTTTCCGCCAGATACATCATGATGGCGCCGGACTCGAACACCGTCACCGGGGCGCCGCCACCCGTCGGCGCGTCATCGACCATCACCGGCATGCGGTGGTTCGGGTTCATCGCCAGGAATGCCGGGGTGAACTGATCGCCCTGTTGGATGTTGCACGGTACGATCCTGTATTGGAGACCGCACTCTTCGAGCAGGATCGTCACTTTCTTGCCATTGGGCGTCGGCCAGTAATGGAGATCGATCATGCGCGGCTCCCTTTCAGCAGGACGCTGATGCCGGACGGCGTCAGCTACATGGGCGGTCGGGGCGAGACTAGCGCGGCGCCGGCCGGCTGCCTAGCAGCCGGGCCGCCGTTCCGGGTCGGGGTGCTGGTCGACCTCGCCCTGACACCGGACGCCGGCGGTCACGTCAAGTGCTGGCAGCGTCTCGCCGAAGCGGCGGCCGAATACGGTGGCGGCCTCGACCTGACGGTGCATTTCCACGGGAAGCGGCCGCGCCGCATCGAGCTGTCGCCAAACGTGCGCTATGTCCTGCTGCCGCCGGTGTTCAGCACCGCCTGGTTGATGCGCGAGGTGCCCGACCACACCGACCTCGCGCCGTGGCACCCGCGCCTCGCGCGGGCGCTCGGCGCCTACGACGTGATCCACACGACGGACGCGTTCTTCTGCTATGCCCGCACCGCCGAGCGCTTCGCCCGCCGGCACGGCGTTCCGGTGGTCAGCTCGATCCACACCAACACCCCCGCATACGCCCGCATCACCGTCGCCCGCACCTTCGAGCAGGCGCTCGGGCGGCGCGGCGCCTGGGTGCTCAATTCGCTGCTGGGGGCGCCGGCGCTGATCGAGGCGCGGCTGCGGCGCCGGCTCGACCGCCACCTCGCCACGGCCACCTCGGCGATGGCCCATTACGGCGCGCCGCCGGAGCCGAAGAGCGGCGCCGGCAACCGGACGATCGCGCTGCGCCGCGGCCTCGACCACGCCCTGTTCGCGCCATGGCGGCGCGACCGGGACTGGCTGGAGGCGCGGTTCGGCCTGCCGCGCGGCGGCATGGTCGCGATATACGCTGGCAAGCTCAACATCGGCAAGAACGTGCCGCTGCTCGCGCCGGCGGTCGCAGCAGCCCGCGACGCCGGCGCGCCGGTGCACCTGCTGTGCGCCGGCAGCGGCCCGGAGCGGCGGACGCTCGAAGCCGCGCTCGGCCCGGCGGTAACCTGCGCCGGACCGCTCGGCCAGGACGAGTTGGCGCGCGCCTACGCCTCGGCGGATCTGTTCCTGTTTCCGTCGGCGATCGATGAATCCGGCAACGCCGCTGTCGAGGCGATGGCCTGCGGGCTGCCCTGCCTGTTGGCCGCCGGCAGCGGCGTCGCCGCGCGCATGGCCGGGTGCGCCGGGCTGCGCATCCTCTCGGGCGGCGACCCGGCGGCATGGGCGGCGACGATTGCCGATCTCGCGTCCTCGCCCGACCGGCGCGCCGCGATGGGGCGGGCGGCGCGCGCCCATGTCGAGGCGCATGTGCCGGGCTGGGCGCAGGTGCTCGCCGAGGATCTGCTGCCGGTATGGCGGGAAGCCGCCGGCCGCGCGTGACCGGCGGCGCGATGCCGCCGGCGGCGCGCCGGGTTCTGCTCCTGGCGCCGCATCCCGACGACGAGATCGTGGCCTGCGGCATCGCCGGGTGGCGGGCGCGGCGGGCGGGAGCGCGAATCTTCGTGCTCTATCTGACGACCGGGGTGCCACCGCGCGAGGCGCTGTGGCCGTGGCAGCGTTCCGGGCACGGCGGGCGGGTCAGCCGGCGGCGCGCCGAAGCGGAACGGGCGGCAGCGCTGTTCGGGTTTGAGCCGCTCGGGTTTCGCGACACGCCGTCGCGTGGGCTGCGCGGCGATCTCGATGGCGCATTGCGGGACATCGCGGCCGCGCTGGCGCGCTGCGAGGCGGATGCGCTGTGGGTCCCGGCATTCGAGGGTGGCCACCAGGACCACGACGCCGCCAACGCGCTCGCCTCGCACTTTTCCGCGCGTCTGCCGGTCTTTGAGTTTGCCGCCTACAATTTTGCCGGCGGCCGGGTCGCCAGCAATCGCTTCGCCGCGGCGCAGGGCGGCGAGGCGACAATTGCGGCGAGCGAAGAGGAGGCCGCGAAAAAGCGGCAGGGGCTTGCCTGCTATGCCTCGGAGCGCGGCAATTTGCGCCATGTCGGGCTGCGCCATGTCGGGGTGGTGCGGGAGGCCTGGCGGAAGCTGCCGCGCCACGATTACGGTCGGCCGCCGCATCCCGGCGTGCTGTTTCGCGAGCGGTTTCAAAACCTGCCATTCCGCCATCCGCGGATCGATTTCGACCCCTCCGCCCGCGTGTATCGCGATCTTGCGGACTGGCTGTCAGCCCCGCTTGCGGGCGGCGGGATGCCGCTCGGCATGGGCCCAGGCGACAAGGCCGGGCAGCCCCACCGCGAATTCACGCGCGCGCTTGACGAGCCCCAGGGCGAGCGCCGTATCGGGAGTGAGGCCGGCCACCCCGGCGAGCGCCACCAATGCCGCCTCCTGCGCACCCCAGCCGCTCGGGATCAGAAAGGCGGCGCTGCGCGCGGCGAGACCGAGGCTTTCGAGGAGGACGGCGTCGCCGAACCCGGTTGATACGCCCATCAGAAGCAGGGTCAGCCAAGTCTCGCCGGCATGCGTCAAGAAGCTCGCGAGGTGGAGGGCCAGGGCGCGGGCCAGCGCGCCGCGGTCGCGGGCCACCAGGGCGAGCGCGCCGCCGAGGCTGTGCAGTGCCGCCGCCAGCCGCGGCTGATGCAGACGAAAGGCGAGGCGCTTGACGGCGGCGAGCAGCCGGCGCCGCGCCAACATCTCCCACAAGAAAATCCCGAAGAGCGGCACCAGCGCGGCGCAGATTCCGGCCCACCGCCATCCCGCCTGATCGCCCTTCCAGGCCAGCAATACAAAGCCGAGGATGGTGAACAGGATTTGCGCGAAGAGGCTCAGCGAGAAATCGACCGCCACCGAGGCGGCGCCGCGGCCCGGCGCCGGGGCGAGGCGCTGCATCAGCCGGGCGCGCACCACGTCGCCGCCGATCTGCGCCACCGGCAGGGTCGTGTTGATCGACTCGCCGATCCAGCGCAACCGCAGCATCGCCGCGAAGGACGGCCGCTCGCCCGGCGGCAGCAGCATCGCCCAGGCGGCGGCATCGACCGCGATCGTCGCCGCGCGCGCCGCGACGATCGCGAGAAAGCCCCAGCCGATATGCGCAAAGGCCGACAGCAATTCGGCGAGATCGGCGTGCGACAGCAGCCATCCGAGAATGGCGAGGCCGAGCCCGAGGCCGCCGAGGCGCAGCGCAAGGCGCAGGCCGGCGCCGCGCCAACCGGGGCCGGCGGCGGCTTCAGGCGGCGCGGCCGATTGCGTCAAGGCAGGTCTGCAGGATGTAGGCGGC
>DASUKH010000083.1:0-7443 GCA_036278835.1 Allostellaceae bacterium | reverse complement strand
CCGTCGACCCGGCGGACAGATGGGTCCCGGCCTTCGCCGGGACGACGGCGTTGAGTTGCTGTGAATTCCGGAATCAGTACAATAGGGCAGGGTCCGTTCAAATGGAATCAACGGTCCCCTTGGCCGGGCTTTGACCCGGCCATCCACGTCTTATGAGGCCGCCGAAGACGTGGACCCGCGGATCAAATCCGCGGGCGGGGAGCATCCAATATCGGACTTGATCTGATACCGCGCTAGCCGAGGCTTTCAGCAATCGCCTGGCAGCAAGATTCGTTTGGCGGGGCGCGATAATCCCGGAGCCGACATAATCCGTTACCATTTCACCGTGCGGCGCTCCGATCTGTGACGGTACTATGAGCTACCACAATGATGCGGCGTGCAAGGGCAGCCGGATGCTTTCTGTCGCGACATCCGAAACTCGATCACACCGCGCCAGAGCGAGAGCCGGCTGGTTTCACTTGTGGCCGGCGGTTCGTCCCCAGCCGTTGCTGAACCCGGCCGTGGCGATCGTCCTCGTCATAAGCCTGACCGCGCTCTTCGCCGCGTTCGATTTCGTCGTGCCGGGCGAGGTCAACGTGGCGATCCTTTACGGGCTCTGCGTCGGCCTTTGCGCGTGGAGCCGCTCGCCTCGCTTCCTTTGGGCAATCGCCGCCGCGACCGTCATCCTGACCTTGGCCGGGCTGTTTTTTGGGCCGGCGCCAGTCACCGGGCATTACGTCCTGCGCTATTTCTGGATCGATCGGGCCTTTGTCGCGGTCAAGCTCCTGGTCCTTGCCGTTTTCGCTCATCTCTGGATGCAGCGGTCGGAATGGCTCCGCGCTACGGCCGCATTATTACGGGAAAGGGCCGATGAGCTTTCCGGCGACCTGCGCCAGGCGCAAAAGATGGAAGCGATCGGGCAGCTTACCGATGGCATAGCCCACGATTTCAAAAACATTCTGAGTGTGATCATCGGCAATCTCGAGCTGATTATCGACGACCGCGGCGACGAGGCGAGGCGGCGGCGGCTCGCCCGCGCCGTTTTGCGATCGGCAGAGAGCGCGACGGGTCTCGTGCAGCGTCTGCTGGCGTTCTCCCGGCGGGAGAACCTGTTGCCGCAGGCGGTGCATCCCGGCGCGGTCACGAGGAGAATGTTGCCGCTATGGCAGCACAGCCTTGGCGGGGCCGTCGAGCTGATCGCCGATCTGCCGCAAGGCCTCTGGCCATGCCGGCTCGATCCGGCGCAATTCGAAGCGGCGATCCTGAACCTCGTGATCAATGCCAGGGATGCGATGCAGGATGGCGGGCGGATTACGATCCAGGCGGAGAACACAACCATCGCGCCGGAGGCGATCGCCGGACTATCGCCCGGCGATTATGTGCTCGTGTCGGTGAACGATAACGGCCCCGGCATGCCCGCCGATTTCCTGCCGAAAGCCTACCACCCGTTCTTTACGACAAAGGAGACGGGCAAAGGCAGCGGTCTCGGCCTGTGGATGGTCAGCAGCTTCGCCAACCAATCCGGCGGCGTGCTGCGCCTGGAGAGCGCCATCGGCGTCGGGACGACGGTCCGTCTCTACCTGCCACGCGCCACCGGCGACGAGCGCGACATGTATTGACGCGGTTTCGGGACGGTGAAGGCAGAGCAGGTCTCCGGAAGCCGCGCGATGCCATGAACGCGCCGCAATTCGCCCGTTATGCGGATCGTCATCAAACCTTGGGGTTCGCCATGCGCCGCCTCGTCACCGCTTTTCTTGCCGTGTTTCTTGCCGTCGCCGGGGTCCCGGCTTTCGCCCAGGAGGCGCCGCCGGCCCTCGTCGGCCGGGTCAGCTACGTGTCGGGCGATCTCGCCTTTCACATGCCGGACGCGACCGAGTGGTCGGCCGCGCTCGTCAACTACCCGGTAGCGAGCGGCGGCGATTTCTGGGTTTATCCGCAATCGCGCGCCGAATTCCGCATCGGCCCGCAGACGATCGATATCGACGGAAACAGCGAACTCGATGTCGTGCAGCTGACCGAAAGCGCGCTGCAGCTGGCATTGCCGCAGGGGCGCATCCACCTGCGTCTGCGCAACCCGCTGCCGAGCGACGGTGCGCTGCGCATCGACCTGCCGCGCGGCATGGTTCTGCTGCTGGCTCCCGGCGTGTACGACATCGCAGCGGGGAGCGATAGCGAGCCGTCGCGGATCAGCGTGTTCGAGGGCGCCGCGCGGTTTACCGGCGGCGCGATCGATCTCGAAATTCGAGCCGGCGACGCGCTGATGGTTGCCGGCACGAGCGAATTGAGCGTGCGTACCGAGCGGGCTGTCGCCGATGCTTTCGACGATTGGGCGCGCTCCCGCAGCTACAGCGAGCGGCAGCAGGTCGCCGCTCTGCGCTACGTCTCGGCCGATATGAGCGGCTATGCCGATCTCGACGAATACGGCAGCTGGCATCAGGTGAGCAGCTACGGCGCGGTCTGGTACCCGCGCGCGGTGCCGGCCGATTGGGCGCCCTATCGCGACGGGCATTGGGTGTCGGTTGAGCCGTGGGGGTGGACCTGGATCGATGCCGAGCCGTGGGGGTTCGCGCCGTCTCACTACGGCCGATGGGCGCGAATTTCAGGGCGTTGGGGGTGGATTCCCGGGCGTCGCGAGCGCCACCCGGTCTATGCTCCGGCCTTGGTCGCGTTTGTCGGCGAGGCGGCGGCCGGGGTCGCGTTGGCCGGTGCCGCCGGGCCGGCGGTCGGCTGGTTCCCGCTCGGGCCGGGCGAGGTCTATTGGCCGAGCTATACGCGCAACCCGACCTATATCCGCAACGTCAACATCACCAATGTCAGCGTCACCAAGATCACCCGCATCACGCAGGTCGTGACCAATCAGCGGGCCGCCGGCCCGCCGCCGCAGGTCATCCACCAGAATTTCGTCAACCGCAATGCGGCAACGGTGGTGCCGGCCAAGGTCTTCGCGACTGCCGCGCGGATCGACCCGAAGGCGACCCTGCACGTCGCGCCGCAAACCCTGCGGCAGGCGCCGGTCAGCGTCAGGCCGCCGCAGGTGACGCGCGCCGCCGCCCGTATTGCGCCGGCAAAGCCGGTCCCGGTGCCGGTTCGTTCGAAGGCGCCGGCCCACCCCGTCAATGCGCCGGCCGGCGCCGCCGTAGCGCCGGCGGCAGGCGCGGCGGCGCACGCCCCGGCGGCACAGGCTCCGGCGCCGCATGGCCCGGCGGCGCATGCCCCGGCAGCCGCCGCCGCGGTGCCGCCGAAGACCCCGCCGGCACCGGGCGGACCGCATCATCTCACGCCGCCGACCGGCCCCGTTCCGACGCATCCGGCAACACCCGGCACCGCGCCGGCGGCGGGGCATCCCGCGCCGGCGCACGGCCCGGCAGCCGGAGCGCCGGTTGCCGGCGCGCCGCACCATCTGGCACCGCCGGCCGGCCCCGTTGCACCACACCCGGCTCCGCACGCAGCGGCGCCGGCAGCAACCGGAGCGGCCGGGCAGGTCCATCACGCGCCGGCCGCCGAACATCGGCACCCGCCGGCGCATGAACCGGCGGCCGCCACCGTCCCGCGCGCCGAACACCATCAGCCCGCCGCGGAACCGCATGCCGCCGCCCATCCGGCGGCGAGCCGCCCGGCCCCGCATCCAAGCGAGCCGCCGCGCGCGGCCCCGCATCCTGCTGCCGTGCATCCTGCTCCCGCTCCCCATGCGCCGGAGCATCGCGCGGCGCCGCGTCCGCCAGAGGCCGTGAGGCCCGTGGCCCATCCCGCGCCGCACCCGCAGCCGGCGCCGCACCCGCAGCCGGCGCCGCACCCGCAACCGGCGCCGCGCCCGCAGCCGGCGCCGCACCCGCAGCCGGCACCGCACCCGCAGCCGGCACCGCACCCGCAAGCGGCACCGGCTGCTCATCCCGGCCCGCCGCCCGGCCATCCGGGTCCGCACGGGGGTGGCCATGAGGAAAAAGGCCATCCATGACGACGGTGGCCGCCGCCGCGGCGGCAGCTTCCGTCATCCTTCTCCTGCTCTTCGGAGCGGCGGCCGGCATCGCCTGGCGTCGCCGCATTGACCTGCTGCGCCGCGCGTTCGATGCCGCGCCGGACGCGGGGCTGATCCTCGCGCCGGACGGCACGGTCGCTTACGCCAATGCCGGATTCCAAAAGCTTTTTCGGACGGACGGCGAGCCGGCCCCGGCGCGTTTTGCGGCCGCCCTGGGCGACGGAGACAGCGGCGGGCTGGCGGAATTTGCGCGGCTGCATGCCGCGGCGGCGGCCGGCGAGCGCGTCAGCACTACGTTCAGGTTGTGTGATCCGGATGGCCGCGACGCCGGGTGGTTCGATGTCGCGGCCGGCCCGATTGCCGGCCGGCCGGGCTACAGCTTCTGGCATGTCGCCGACACGACGGCGCGCCGCGAACTCGCGATTGCGCTGCAGGACGAGCGGGATAAACACGAGCGGTTCCGGCGGCTGTTCGCCGATGCCCCGGTTGGGATCGCGTTGAGCGATGAGGCCGGCCGTCTCGCCGAGGCGAACCGCGCCCTGGGCGATTTGCTTGGGGCTGCGCCGCCCGGCCCGATCGGCGAAAAGCTGGCCGGCTTTGTCGCCGAGGATAGCCGCAGTGATATCGAGGCAGCGCTCGGCGCAGCCGCGGCGGGAGAAGCGCCGCCGCCCCTGGAATTGCGTCTCGACGGGCGCGACAAGACCTGCGTTGCATTTCTGTCGCGCCTCGGCGGCGGGCAGGCGGGCAACGGCGGGTTGATGCTGCACTTCATCGACGTGACCGCGCGCAAGAGCCTCGAGGCGCAGGTCGCGCAGGCCGGAAAGATGCAGGCGATCGGACAGCTTGCCGGCGGCATCGCCCACGATTTCAACAATCTGCTGACCGCGATGATCGGGTTCTGCGATCTCCTGCTGACCCGCTTCCGGCCGGGCGACCCGCCCTTCGCCGACATCATGCAGGTCAAGCAGAACGCCAATCGCGCCGCCGGCCTGGTGCGGCAGCTTCTGGCTTTCTCGCGGCAGCAGACGTTGCGGCCGCGCGTCCTCGATGTCGCCGACGTCCTGATCGAATTGTCGCACCTGCTGCGACGACTGCTCGGCGAGCGGATCGAGCTCAAGCTCGTGCACGGGCGCGACCTCGGACTCGTCAAGGTCGATCAAGGCCAGCTCGAACAGGTCATCATAAACCTTGCGGTCAATGCCCGCGACGCGATGCCGGACGGCGGCGCCCTGACGATCCGCACCGAAGGTATCAGCCTGGAGGAAGCCCTGCGGCGCGGCGACGAGACCATGCCGGCAGGCGACTATGTCCTGGTCGAGATCGCCGACGCCGGAACGGGCATTGCAGAGGACGATCTGCCGCGCATCTTCGAGCCGTTTTTTTCGACCAAGGAGACCGGCGCCGGCACCGGTCTTGGCCTCTCCACGGTGTATGGCATTGTTAAACAGACTGGCGGCTTCATCTTTGTGGACAGCGCGCCGGGGCAGGGCGCCCGGTTCCGCATCTATCTGCCGCGTCATGCGGCCGACGCCGCATCGCCGGCCGAACCGGCGGCGCCGGCGCGACCGCGCGATCTCACCGGAGCCGGCACCATCCTGTTGGTCGAGGACGAGGACCCGGTGCGGATTTTCGGGGCGCGCGCCTTGCGCAGCAAAGGCTACACCGTGATCGAGGCGAAAAGCGGCGAGGGCGCGCTGGCGCGGATCGGCGAAGGCGGCGCCCCGATCGACCTGCTGGTCACCGACGTTGTCATGCCGGGCATGGACGGCCCGGCATTGGTGCGCGCGGTGCGGGCGCGGCGCCCCGAGGTCAAGGTCATCTTCATCTCGGGTTACGCGGAGGACGAGTTCCGCCAGAGCCTCGACCGCGACGGCGGCATCGACTTCCTGCCGAAGCCGTTCAGCCTCGACGAACTTGCCGGCAAGGTGAAGGAGGCGATCGGCCGCGCGCCGGACTGAATCCGGGACGCCGGCGGGCGCCGTCGGTCGCCCCGTGTTATGGTCGCAGCATGCAATGGCGCGATAGCGGGATTGTGCTGGCGGCCCGGCGGCATGGCGAGAGCGCGCTGATCGTCGAGCTGCTGACCCGCGACAACGGCCGCCACGCCGGGCTGGTACGCGGCGGGCAGACGCCGCGGCGGCGCGCCCTGCTGCAACCCGGCAATCTTGTGACGGCAACCTGGCGCGGTCGCTTGGCCGAGCATCTTGGCACCTTCGAGTGCGAGCTGGTCGAGCCGCACGCCGCCCGTCTCCTCGACGACCCCGACCGGCTCGCCGCGCTCGGCGCCGCCACCGCCCTGCTCGCAGCGGCATTGCCCGAGCGCGAGCCGCACCCGGACGTTTTTGCAGGTTTCGACGGACTGCTTTCCGCGCTCGATTCGACATCGGACTGGGCGCAGATGTACGTGCTCTGGGAATGCGCCTTGCTCGCTTCGCTGGGGTTCGGGCTCGACCTCGGGCGATGCGCCGCGACCGGCAGCAACCAGGACCTCGCCTATGTTTCGCCGCGCACCGGCCGCGCGGTGTCGCGCGAGGCGGGCCGGCCCTACCACGACCGGCTGCTGCCGCTGCCCGCGTTCCTGTGGCGCGATGCGCCGGCAGACAGGGACGACATCCTGGCCGGCCTCGCGCTGACCCGGCATTTCCTGCTGCACCACCTCTTTGAGCCGCAGGGCGGGCATCTGCCGGAAGCGCGCGAGCGGCTCAGCGAGCGCCTGCGTCGGCACGCATCTTCTGGTATGCTCGCCGGCTGAACACAACGAGGTCTTGTGGCATGTCGGATGTTGCGCCGGGCGGCGAAATCCGCGAGGTCGATTTCGCCGAGGCGCTCGGCGAGCGCTATTTGTCCTACGCGCTGTCCACCATCATGGCGCGCTCGCTGCCCGACGTGCGCGACGGCCTGAAGCCGGTGCATCGCCGCATCCTTCACGCGATGCGCCAGCTGCATCTTGACCCGGCCTCCGGCTACAAGAAATGCGCGCGGGTCGTTGGCGATGTGATCGGCAAGTTCCACCCGCACGGCGAGCTGGCGGTGTACGACGCGCTGGTGCGGCTCGCGCAGGATTTCTCGCAGCGCTATCCGCTGGTCGACGGCCAGGGCAATTTCGGCAATGTCGACGGCGATAACGCCGCGGCGATGCGCTACACCGAAAGCCGGCTGTCGGCGGTGGCGCAGGCGATGCTCGACGGGATCGACGACGATGCGGTCGATTTCCGCCAGACCTACGATGGCGAGGATCAGGAGCCGGTGGTGCTGCCGGCGCGCTTCCCGAACCTGCTCGCCAACGGCGCCGCCGGCATCGCGGTCGGCATGGCGACCAGCATCCCGCCGCACAACGCCGGCGAATTGTGCGCCGCCCTGCTGCACCTGATCGAGCATCCGAAATGCCCGGCCGGCGAGCTTGTCGCCTATGTCGTCGGGCCCGATTTTCCGACCGGCGGGGTGCTGGTCGAACCGCCCGAGAGCATCGCCGAGGCCTACGCCACCGG